>DASTRO010000161.1:0-9973 GCA_035761165.1 Gemmatimonadaceae bacterium
CTCTGCTGGGGCGACAACGACCGCGGCCAGCTCGGCATCGGGGCGGTGGACGAGACCGCCGTGCCGAGCCGCGTGGCGGGCGGCACGCACTTCACCGCGCTCGCCGTGGGCGCGGCGCACAGCTGCGGCCTGGATGGCGACGGCCGGGCGCTCTGCTGGGGGAGCAACGACGACGGCCAGCTCGGCACCGGGGACGCCGACGACCATCGAGCTCCCACCCCGGTGGCCGGTGTGATCCGCTTCCGGGGCCTCGCGGCGGGGTGGAACCACACCTGCGCCATCGCGACGAGCGGGCGCGCCTTCTGCTGGGGATCCAACGACGACGGCCAGCTCGGCGTCGGCGGCGGCTCGCGCGACACGCCGACGCCGGTCGGCACCGCGGAGCGCGTGCGCGCGCTGGCCGCCGGCAGCGCGCACAGCTGCGCCCTCACCGAGGGCGGCGACGTGCTGTGCTGGGGGCGCAACCGGGAAGGACAGCTGGGTGACGGCACACGCACGAGCGCGCGCGTGCCGCACCGGGTGGAGCTTCCCGGGGCCGCCGTGGCCGTGGCGGCCGGCACGGTGCACAGCTGCGCGCTGCTGCGCACCGACGAGGTGTATTGCTGGGGGCAGAACCGCTATGGACAACTCGGCGACGGAACCACGATCGACCGCGCGACGCCCGTCCGCGTCGCCACCACCCTGCCCTTCGCGGCCATCGCCGCGAGCGGCGCGCACTCCTGCGGCGTCACCACCGACGGGGCGACGCTGTGCTGGGGCTACAACCTCGATGGGCAGCTGGGTGATGGGACGCGCGACAATCGCACGAGGCCCGTGCCGGTACGCGCCGGCGGCGGCGGATAGCGTGCCCGCCCCGCGTCGCGCCGCCGCTCACGCTCGCCGGCGCCACCTCGCCGGCCTGCTCGCCGCGCTCGCCTGCCTCGGCGCCGCCGGCTGCGGCAGCGGGGAGACGACCGCAGTGATCGGCGAGATCGCCATCTCGCCGGCGGCGCCGCGCGTCGCCCTGGGCGAGACCCTCCAGCTCAGCGTCGCGCTCCGCGGCGGCGACGGCACGCCGCTCACCGGACGCTCCGTGCTCTGGTCGTCGGCCGATCGCGCCATCGCCGAGGTGAATCAGTCCGGGCTCGTCACGCCGCACGCCGTGGGACGGGTCAAGATCGCCGCCAGCTCGGAAGGGCAGTCGGCGGTCGTGGACCTGGAAGTCCTGCGGAAGCGGGTGGGCCGCGTGACGCTGTCCGCCTCGTCGACGGAGGGCGAGGTGGGTGACACGCTCACGGTCACCGCCACCGTGCGGGCGGCCGACGACGAGGTGCTGGAGGACCGGGACGTCAGCTACACGAGTAGCGCACCGGACGTGGCCACCGTGGATGCCGCCGGGCGCGTGATCGGCCGTGGCCCCGGGAGCGCCACGATCACCGGCGCCGTGGATGGCGTCTCCGACCAGCTCTCGGTGCGGTTCACCCCTCGGGCGGTCGCCGCCGTCACGCTCTCGCCCGACGCCGCGGAGCTCACGGTCGGCGCCACCGTCACGCTCCGCGCCCGGGCGCTCGACCGCACCGGCGCCGAGATCACCACGAGCGACCCGGTGACCTTCGCCAGCGAGTCGCCCGGCATCGCGCGCGTCTCGGCCGAGGGCGTGGTGACCGGGGTGGGACCGGGTACCGCCATCGTCACGGCCACCATCGCCGGCGTCTCGGGGCGCGCCACCATCCGCGTGCGGCCGCGCCGTGCGGCCGCGATCAACGTCGATCCGCTCACCGTCAGCGTGCGCGTCGGCCAGCGCGTGACGCTCGACGCCGTGGTGCGCGACGCGGACGGCAACGTGCTGCCGGACGCCACCATCCAGTGGACGAGCTCGGCCAGCTCCATCGCCACCGTGAACAGTAGCGGCGTCGTCACCGGCGTGTCGCCCGGGGCGACGGCGATCATCGCGGAGTCCGGGGAGGCCCGGACGTCGATCGCCGTCACCGTCACGCCCGTGCCGGTGGCCAGCGTGAGCGTCAGCCCATCCTCGGTCACGCTCGACGTGGGCGACACGCGGCAGCTCTCGGCCACGCCTCGCGACGCTGACGGCGACGCGCTCTCCGAACGCACCGTCACCTGGACGAGCTCGGCCCCGGGCGTCGCCACCGTCTCCAGCACGGGGGAGGTGCGCGCGCTCGGCGCGGGGAGGGCGACCATCACCGCCCGATCGGAGGGGCGCTCCGGCACCGCCTCCGTGACGGTGCGGGAGCCGGAGCCGCCGGAGCCGCCCGAGCCACCCAGCGTCCCGACGACGCTCGTGAAGGTGAGCGGCGACACGCAGCTCGGACGTCGACACCACGACCTGGACGAACGGCTCGTGGTACGTGTCCTCGACCAGCGGGGTCGGCCCATGGCGGGGATCACGGTGCGCTGGGCCACCGTGGACGAGGGGAAGCTCACCCCCGCGACGCCCACCACCGACAGCGACGGTGAAGTGTCCGTGAAGTGGGAGCTCGGCCCGGACGTCGGCGTGCAGACGGCCACGGCGACCGTGGACGGGGTCGGCACGGTGACCTTCAGCGCCCTCGCGTTCCGCTGATGCCGCACAACCCGCTCGCCTGGACGCTCGCCGGCCTCGTGGCGGCCGCGGCTGCGCTGCCGGCGGACACGGCGGCCGCGCAGCGGCCCACCCTGATCCGCGAGCTTCCGGCGCCGATCCGGGCCGTCTGCCCCGCACCGGCGCCCCGCGGCCCGGCGCCCGGTGCGAGTGCGCGCGCGGAGTCGCAGCGGCTGGCCGAGGCGGCCGGCGTGCGCGTACTGGCCGGGGACCTTTCCGCGGCACGCGAGCAGTTGCGTCGCGCGACCGCGCTGGATCCCACCTCCACCGAACTGGCCTACCGTCTCGCGCGTACCTACGAGGACTTGGGCGACGCGCGCGCGGCGGCGGACGAGTATTGTCGCGTGCTCGACCTCGATCCGCCGGCGGCCGAGCGCGGCGAGGCGGAGACGCGGCTCGCCGAGCTCGCGGCTCGGCTCGGGGCGATCCCCGCACCCGGGCCTGCGGCCGCGTTCGAGGACGCGATCGCGCGCTACGACGCGGGCGACCTGCCGGGTGCCGAAGCGGCCTTCACGGCCGCCGTGACCGGGGCACCCGGCTTCGCCGCCGCCTACCTGGATCGGGCGCTCACGCGCATCCAGCGTGGCCGCGCGGAGCCGGCGCTCGAGGATCTGGAGCGCTTCGCCCGGCTCGCGCCGCGCCAGCTCACGCCCGACCTGCGCCGCACCGCGGACGTGCTGCGCCGCGCCCGCTTCTCGCCGGCCACCGCGCTCGCCGCCGGCCTGCTCCCCGGCGGCGCTCAGCTGTACACGGACCGGCCGCAGCACGCCGCCGTGCTCGGGCTCGTCGCCGCGGGCGGCCTCTATCTCGTCTTCGAGCAGCGCGCCACCCACCGCCGCGTCACCGCCGTGGACCCGTTCGGCAACCCGTACGAGTACGTGGACCCGAGGGCCACCATCGAGCACCCCCGGCGCGGACTGGGACTGTCCATCGCCGGTCTGGCCATCCTCGGCGGAGCGCTGGAAGGATATCTCTACGCCCGCGGCGGCCGCGTGGCGTTCGACGCCCTCGCCGCCCGGCTGCGCGTCGCGCCCTCATCGCGCACCGCGCCGCGCTGACCCATGGGCTCGCTGGGCCGCGCGACCGCCCTCAGGCGGGTGCGGCCAGCTCGAAGCGCGGGATCTGCGCGTCGAAGACGCTGCCGTCGGCCCGGACGAAGGTGTAGTGCCCCTCCATGTAGCCGCTGGACGCGCCGAGGACGCAGAAGCTGCTGTACTCGTACACCGTGCCCGGCGGCAGCGTGGGCTGCTGGCCGACGACGCCGTCGCCGACCACCTCCACGTCGTCGCCCAGCGCGTCGTGGATCAGCCAGCGGCGGGAACGGAGCTGCACGGCCTGCGCGCCCACGTTCTCGATCCGTACGAAGTACGCGAAGACGAAGCGCCCCGCGGCCGGCAGCGACTGCGCCGGCACGAAGCGCGGGCGGACCGTGACGCGGATGCCGTGGCTCTCGCGGTAGAAGAACGGGCGTGATGGCACGCCGGCAATCTACCGCGGCGCGGCGCGATGGCCACGCATCGGTCCCGCCGCACCCACGCGGGTACCGCCGCCGGGCGCGACGCGGCCGGCGTCCCTTTGCGTGGGTTAGATTGCGGGGCGCGGCCGCACACCGGCGTGCACCGCGTTCGCCTTCTTCCCGCTGGCATGCGACTCGATCGTTTCGCCGCCTACGCCTGGGCGGTGCTCCTCCTCAACTTCGCCGTCGTCGCCTGGGGCGCCTTCGTGCGCGCGTCGGGCTCCGGTGCGGGCTGCGGCAGCCACTGGCCGCTCTGCAACGGGCAGGTCGTGCCGCGCGACGTGCACACCGCGATGCTCATCGAGTTCACGCATCGCGTCACCAGCGGGCTCGCCCTGGTGGCCGTCCTCGTGCTCCTCGGCTGGGCCCTGGCGCGCCACGCTGCACGGCACGCCGCACGGCGTGCCGGGGCCGGGGCGGAGGGTCTGCGGCTGGCGCTCGCGCGCCCCTGGTCGTGGGAGCTGCGCGGCGCGGCCCTGGCCATGGCCTTCATGCTGAGCGAGGCGCTGGTGGGCGCCGCGCTGGTGCTCCTCGGCCTGGTGGCCGAGAACGACTCGGCCACGCGCGCGGTGGTGCTCGGCATCCATCTGGTGAACACCTTCTTCCTGCTGGCCTTCCTCGCCCTGACCGCCTGGTGGGCCTCGGGCGGCCGGCCGGTGCGGCTGCGTCACCAGGGCGTCCTCGGCCCGCTGCTGCTGGCGGCGCTGGCCGGGCTCCTCCTGCTCGGCGTCACCGGTGCCGTCACCGCGCTCGGCGACACGCTGTTCCCCTCCGGCTCCCTGCGCGAGGGTTTCCGTCAGGACTTCTCCCCCACCGCGCACTTCCTGCTCCGCCTGCGCGTCATCCATCCGGCGCTGGCGGTGAGCCTCGGCGTCTACCTGCTGCTGGTCGCCAGCGCCGTGCTTCGCCGCCGCACCGACCTCGACGCCCGCCGCTTCGCGCGACTGCTCATCACCCTCTTCTTCGCGCAGCTCGCCGTCGGCGCGCTGAACCTGCTGCTGCGCGCGCCGGTGTGGATGCAGCTCGTGCATCTCGTGCTCGCCGACGCCGTGTGGGTGACGCTCGTGCTGCTCACCGCGACGGCGCTCGCCGACGCCCCGGCGGTCGGTCCGTCGCGAGCGGCCGTGGCCCGCCCCGCATCCCGGCGCGGCGCCGGAGAGGCAGCCCCGGCGAACGGCTGACGACCGGCTACCGAGCCCGCGTCACGCCGGTGGAACTGCGGCAACCAGGCGAGACGGCGGCCGCGGATCACGCAGAGACGGCCGCGGCTCGGCTCGTCGGTGCGTCCGGGCTCCCAAAGCCGGTGCTGGCATCCACGCTCATGCGGAGAGCGGATGCGACGGACGAGGCGCGGAGGCGTCGGATCGTTCCCCCCGGCGACCACGGCTGTAAAACGGAGCGGAGCGATCCCCCGCCTCCGGTTCCTCCGTCGCATCCGCTTCCCCCATGAGCGTAGATGCCCGCCCCCGGCCCACAGAGCCCCGACGCACACGGGAGCCGATCCGTGCCGCGCCAGAGGCGCGCCGCGTGATCCGTGGCAGGCAGTCCCGTAGTCCCGCACGTTCGCAGTTCCGCCGGCGCCCCGTGTGCTCCGCGGCCGCCGTTCCGAGGCGCCGTGGTTCAGACCGGCGCCTGCATCGCCGCCAGCACGCGCCCGGCGCGCCGGGCGGCTTCCGCCAGGCGCTCGGGCGGCACGATGAAGGAGATGCGGAAGAACCCCTCGCCCCCGGCGCCGAAGCCCGCACCCGGCATCACCACCACCCCCTCCTCCTCGAGCAGGCGCTCGGCGAAGGACTGGCTGGCGATCCCCTCCGGCAGTGGGATCCACAGATACATCGTGGCGCGCGGCACCTCCACGTCGAAGCCGG
This sequence comes from Gemmatimonadaceae bacterium, assembly GCA_035761165.1. Classification (GTDB taxonomy): domain Bacteria; phylum Gemmatimonadota; class Gemmatimonadetes; order Gemmatimonadales; family Gemmatimonadaceae; genus CALCHX01. Next base: position 5,966 of record DASTRO010000161.1, read on the forward strand.
CCTCGCGGAAGGCCGCGACCGCGGCGTCGCGCCGCGCCTGGAAGGTGGCGACGTTGCCGGGGACGAAACTCGCCCACGCCTCCAACGCCGCCGCACCGGCCGCCTGGATCGCCATGTAGTGCCCCGTGTCCACGAACGACTTCACCTGCGCCAGCCGCGCCGCGATCTCCGGCCGCGCCACCGCCCAACCGCAGCGCCAGCCGGTCATGTTGTACGTCTTGGACAGCGAGTGGAACTCGACCGCCACCTCGTCCGCGCCGACGAACTCGAAGATGCTCGGCGGCTGGTAGCCGTCGAAGGCCAGCTCGGAGTAGGCGTTGTCGTAGGCGAGCAGGATGTCCAGCTCGCGGCAGCGCTGGACCACGCGCGCCAGGTAGTCGCGCGGCGCGACCGCCGCGGTCGGGTTGTTCGGGTAGTTCAGGTAGAGCAGCCGCGTGCGCTGCAGCACGTCGTCGGGGATCTCGTCCAGCTCCACGAGGAACGCCGTGCGCGGCCGCAGCGCGTAGAGATGCGGCTCGGCGCCGGCCAGCACGGTGCCGCCCTGGTAGACGATGTAACCCGGCTCGGGGACGATGGCCACGTCGCCGGGCGAGAGGTAGGCGAGCGCGAGGTGCGCCAGCCCCTCCTTGGAGCCGAGCAGCGGCACCACCTCGCGGAAGGGATCGAAGGCGAGGCCGAAGCGGCGCTCCATCCAGCGGCTGATCGCCTCGCGGTACGGCACGTGGCCGAGCGCGAAGCCGTAGCGTTGCAGCGCGGGCTCGCGGGCGGCGCGGATCAGCGCCTCCACGGCGGCCTCGGGCGGCGCCAGGTCGGCGTCGCCGGCGCCCAGGTCGATCACGTCCACGCCGCGCGCGAGCAGTTCGCGCTTGCGCGCCGGGATGGAGGCCAGCAGGTAGGGGGGCAGCCGCGACGCGCGCGGGCTCGGGGTCGGCACGCTTGCTCCAGAATGAGTCGGAGTGTGGAACGGATCCGCCGCGCCGCCCTGACGGGCGGGCGCGGCGGCGGTGGAGACGGCGGCGGATGCTCAGTCGGTGACGGTGACCGGCGGCGCGACGCGCGCGTGCTGCGCCTCGATCCAGCTGCGGTGGTAGTCCGGATCCTCGATGGCGCGCGCCGCCTTCGCCACCCTGAGCGGGCGGAAGGAGTCCATCATCACCGCCAGCTCCTTCGTCTCCTTCTGCCCCACGCTGGCCTCGGCGCGCCCCGGGTGCGGGCCGTGCGGGATGCCGTCCGGGTGGTGCGTGATGGAGCCGAACTCGATCCCCTTGCGGCTCATGAACTCCTCGGAGGCGTAGAAGATCACCTCGTCCGAGTCCACGTTGCTGTGGTTGTAGGGGGCAGGCACCGCGTTCGGGTCGAAGTCGAAGGGGCGCGGGCAGAAGGAGCAGATGACGAAGTTGTTCCCCTCGAACGTCTGGTGCACCGGCGGCGGCTGGTGCACGCGCCCCACGATCGGCTCGAAGTCGTGGATGTTGAACGCCCACGGGTAGAAGTAGCCGTCCCAGCCCACGACGTCGAACGGGTGGTGGTCGAGCACGTACTCGTGCAGGGCATCGTACTGCTTCACCAGCACGCGGTGGTCGCCCATCTCGTCGTAGGTGCGCAGCTCCATCGGCCGGCGGATGTCGCGCTCGGAGTAGGGGGCGCCCTCCACCAGCTGCCCGAAGTCGTTGCGGTAGCGCTTGGGCCAGCGCACGTGGCCGCGGCTCTCCATGACGAGCAGCTTGTGCGGCGTGCTGAGATCCATCTTCCAGCGGTGCATGATGCCGCGGTGGATCACGACGTAGTCGCCCTCGCGGTACGGCAGGTCGCCGAATTGCGTCTCCAGCACCCCCTCGCCCTTGGCGACGTAGACCACCTCGTCGCCCTGCGCGTTGCGGTAGAAGTGCGCGTCCTGCTCGTCCGGCTCCACGTAGAGCATGGCGATGTCGGCGTTGAAGAGCAGCGGCACGCGGTCGAGCGTGGGGCTGCCGCCCTTCCTCACCTCGCCGGTGCGGAAGTGCCGGTGCTTGAGCGTCGCGTCGTCGTCCGCCTCGTAGGCCACGTCGCGCAGGTGCTTCACGCTCTTCACCGTGGTCGGCGGGTGCACGTGGTAGAGCAGCGACGACGTGCCGTGGAAGCCCTCGTGGCCCACGAGCTGCTCGGAGTAGAGTCCGCCGTCCGGCTTGCGGAAGGCCGTGTGCCGCTTGCGCGGCATCCGGCCCAGGCTGTGATAGATGGGCATCAGAGGTTCCCCCGCAGCGCCTGCTCGCGCTCGATCGCCTCGAAGAGCGCCTTGAAGTTCCCCTTGCCGAAGCTCTTGGCGCCCTTGCGCTGGATGATCTCGTAGAAGACGGTGGGGCGGTCCTGCACCGGCTTGGTGAAGATCTGCAGCAGGTAGCCGTCCGGGTCGCGGTCCACGAGGATGCCGAGCTGGGCCAGCGTGTCCACCGGCTCGTCGATCGTCCCGACGCGCCCCTGCAGCTCCGCGTAGTACGACGTGGGCGCCGAGAGGAACTCGACACCGCGGTCGCGCAGCGCCGTCACGGTGTGGATGATGTCGTCGGTGGCCAGCGCCATGTGCTGCACGCCCGGGCCGCCGTAGAACTCCAGGTACTCGTCGATCTGCGACTTCTTCTTCCCGGGCGCCGGCTCGTTGATCGGGAACTTGATGCGGTCGTTGCCGTTCGCCATCACCTTCGACATCAGCGACGAGTACTCGGTGCTGATGTCGGTGTCGTCGAAGGTGATGAGGTTGCGGAAGCCCATCACCGTGGCGTAGAAGTCCACCCACGTGTTCATCCGCCCGAGCTCCACGTTGCCCACGCAGTGGTCCACGTACTTGAGCCCCACCCCCTCGGGCTGGAAGCGCGGCTGCACGGCGCGGAAGCCGGGCATGAACAGCCCCGCATAGTTGCCGCGCTCGACGAGCGAGTGGATGGTGTCGCCGTAGGTGTGGATCGCCGCGATCACCACCTCGCCGTGCTCGTCGCGCAGCACGCGCGGCTCGTGCACGGCCCTCGCGCCACGCTCCACCGCCAGGCGGAACGCCTCGCGCGCGTCGTCCACCCAGAGCGCCAGATCACGCACGCCGTCGCCGTGCCGCTGGAGGTGGTCGGCGATGAGCCGCGCCTCGTCACTGGCGTCGGCGCGGATCGGCGTCGTCAGCACGAAGCGGATCTTGTCCTGCTGCAGCAGGTAGCTGGCGCGGTCGCGCACCCCGGTCTCGGGGCCGCGGTAGCCCACCAGCTGGAAGCCGAACGCCGAGCGGTAGTAGTGCGCCGCCTGCTTGGCGTTGCCGACGTAGAACTCGATGTAGTCGGTCCCGTTGATCGGGAAGGTATCGGTGGCCGTCTCGGCCGCCGGCATGGTCTGCGTGGCCATCGTTCCTCCCACCAGGATGCGTGTGCTCAGGGGACGGACGGCACCACGGGCGTCGTCCGGTGGTGGTGCGCGGTGGTGCGGCACGCTCGTGCCCACGCCCGAATGTTGCTGCAACGCCCGCGCCGGCGCGCGGGGTGGTGCACCGCGCGGCCGCGGTCGGCCGCGGTCGGCCGCGGTCGGCGCCGCAGTCGGCGCCGCGGCGCCGCTCAGCGCTCCAGGCGCAGCTCCGGCAGGTCGCGGTAGAGCGCCAGCGCCGCCGGGTTGGCGAGCGCCTCCACGTTGCGCACCGGCCGGCCGTGGATCACGTCGCGCACCGCCAGCTCCGTGATCTTGCCGCTCACCGTACGCGGGATGTCGGCCACCGCGACGATCACCCGCGGCACGTGGTGCGGGCTCGCGTGCTCGCGGATGTGCCGACGGATCCGCTCGCGCAGCGCGTCGTCCAGCACGGCACCCTCCGCCAGCCGCACGAAGAGCACGATGCGCACGTCCCGTTCACCGCCCACGGTCACCTCCTGCCCCACCACCAGGCTCTCCACCACCTCCGGCAGCGTCTCCACCTGCCGGTAGATCTCGGCGGGGCCGATGCGCACGCCCCCCGGGTTCAGCGTCGCGTCGCTGCGCCCGTAGATGATCACGCCACCG
>DASTRO010000162.1:0-4628 GCA_035761165.1 Gemmatimonadaceae bacterium
CTTCTTCCCGCCCACCCACGTCGAGACGACGTGCGTGTTCAGGATCAGCTCGGCCGGCACGCGCATGATGTCCTGGTCGAGGACCACGAAGTCGGCGTACTTGCCCGGCGTGAGCGAGCCGAGCACGTCCTCCTCGAAGCTGGCGAAGGCGGGCCAGATCGTCATCGACTTGAGCGCCTCCTCGCGCGTCATGCGCTGCTCGGGGTACCAGCCGCCGGCCGGCCAGTCGTTGGCGTCCTGGCGGCTCACCGCCGCGTGGAAGGAGAGCAGCGGGTTGACGTGCTCCACCGGGAAGTCGCTGCCGTTGGGCACCGGCATGCCGGTGTCGAGCAGCGAGCGCCAGGCGTACGCGCCGAGCAGCCGCGTGCTCCCTAGGCGGTTGCCGGCCCAGTACATGTCGCTCGTCTGGTGCACCGCCTGCATCGACGGGATGACGTCGAGCTGGGCGAAGCGCGGGATGTCGTCGAAGTTGAGGATCTGCGCGTGCTCCACGCGGAAGCGGTGGTCGGCGCGCGGCACGGCCTTCAACGCCTTCTCGAAGGCGTCCAGCACGGTGCGGTTCCCGCGGTCGCCGATGGCGTGCACGTTCACCTGGAAGCCGGCCCGCAGGGCGCTCGTCGCTACCTGCTGGATGTGCTCGGGCGACGAGACGAGGAGCCCGGTGTTGTGCGGGTCGTCGCTGTACGGGTCGAGCAGCGCCGCGCCGCGCGAGCCGAGCGCGCCGTCCATGTAGAGCTTGATGGCGCGGATCCAGAGGTGGCCGTCATAGAGCGCGCTCTGCGGCCCGCGCGCCATGTAGCGGGCGATGGTCGCCGAGTCGTCGCTGATCATCGCATAGGTGCGCACGGTGAGCTCGCCCGCCCTGGCCATCTCCTCGTACAGCTCCAGCGTGGTGCGCGAGGCGCCGGCGTCGTGGATGCCGGTGAGGCCCCACCGGTTCATCTCGGCCGCCGCGGCCTTCAGCGCGTCGCGCGTCTCCTCGCGCGTGAGCGGTGGGATCTTCCGCTCCACGAGCCCCTTGGCGTTGTCCACGAAGACGCCGGTCGGCCGTCCCTGCGCGTCGCGCTCCAGGCGCCCGCCCTCCGGATCCTTCGTGTCCGGTCCGACGCCGGCGATCTGCATCGCCATCGCGTTGGCCAGCCCGGCGTGGCCATCCACGCGCGTCAGGTAGACGGGGTGGTCGGGCACGGCGCGCGAGAGCGCCTCGTGCGTCGGGAAGGCCGTGTTCCCCCAGTCGTTCTGGTCCCAGCCGCGGCCGAGGATCCACGTCCCCTTGGGCGTCGAGCGCGCGCGCTCGACGACGCGGGCGATCACCTCGTCGTACGACTTCGTGCCGACGAGATCGACGTTCCGCAGCGCCGTGCCGAGGCCCAGGAAGTGGGCGTGCGCGTCGGTCATGCCGGGGATGACCGTACGGCCGCCGAGGTCGAGCACCTGCGTCCCCTCGCCGCGCAGCGCCAGCGCGCCGCGCTCGGAGCCGACGAACTGCACGCGCCCGTCGCGCACGGCCATCGCCGCGCCCACCGGGCGCGACTGGTCCACCGTGTAGATGCGCGCGTTGGTGAGGATGAGGTCCGCCTCGGCGGGGGCGGCGGGCGCGGCGGGCTGCTGCGCGCCCAGCGGCGCGGCGGCGAGGGCGAGCGCGACGAGCGCGGTGCGCGCGGCGGCGCGGCGCACGGCGGGGAGCGTGGCGGGCATGAGGGGAGCGGGAGCGGGGCGGGCGCGGTCCGGCGCAGCGAGGTGGCGCGCCGCCCGGACCGTGGCCGCGGCGTGCCCGCGGCCAATCTACAGGGCGGGCGGCCGCGGCTCCACGCTGCGGGCGCGCCCGGCCGATGCGCCCGGCCGATGCGTCCGGCCGATGCGTCCGGCCGATGCGCCGCCCCGCCGTGGCTCACGCGTCGGCCGGGGGGGCGGCCGGTGGCGCGCTCCGTCCCGCGCGCCGCGGCGTGCGCAGCGGGACACCCAGCCGCCGCAGCAGCGCCCACGCGATCGCACCGATCAGCACCAGCGGCAGCAGCGCGCCGACGGCGGCGATGAGCCAGGCGATGACGCCGACGAAGTTCTCCCACGCCTGCTCCAGCGCGCGGACGATCACGTTGTCGCCGGGGCCGGTGCCGGCCAGCGGCAGCGGCTCGTGCAGCGTGACGGTGAGCGTGCTCATCGCGGCGCGGGCGCGCAGGTAGCGCATCCGCCCCTCCATGCGCTCGATCTCCTCGCGCACCCGGGCCAGCTCGCGCTCCACCGCCAGCACGTCGTCCAGCTTGCCGGTGCGCGTGGCCAGCAACTCCACCAGCCGCTCCTCCAGCCGCCGCGCGTTGGCCACGCGCGCCTCGAGGTCGGTGTACTCCTCGCCCACGTCCTGCGCGTCGACGTTCACCACCTCCACCGTGCCGAGCGGGCGCAGCCCGGTGAGCGCCGCGTCGAAGCGCGCGGCCGGCACCTTCACCTCGAGCACCGCCGTGCGCACCTGGTCGCGCCCGGCCTGCAGCGCGCTGTTGGCCACGTAGCCGCCGAGCCGCGCGACGAGCGCGCGCACCTGCGCGGCGGCGGTGTCCACGTCCTGCACCTCCACGGACGCGGTGCCGGTGCGGATGATCATCGCCGGCGCGGCCGTCTGGGCCGCGCTCGACGGCAGCGCGTCGGTGGCGGCGCTGGCGTCGGCGGCGGACGGGGCGGCCACCTTCGCGGCGGCCACCCCGCCCGCGATGGCGCGCCGCTCCGGCGCCGGCATCGGCGGGGCGGGGGGCGGAGGGGGCGGCGCGGTGAATTCCGCCTGGCCGGCCGCGCCGGCGCTCGCGTCGGTGGCGGACTCGCCGCCGTTGCAGGCAGCGAGCGTGAGCGAGGCCGCGAGCCCCATGGCGAGGAGTGGCCAGGCGCCGCGAAGCATGCGCGGGACCGGGTGGACGGCGTGGCGGGTGCGGCGGGGCGATGGGGTGCGCATCGGTCGGCGGGTCGTGGGTCGGGGCGCGGGCGGCGTGACGCCCGCGCCGGCTGGTGGGGTCCTGGCCGGATCGTGCTCGGTCGCCTCGGATTCGCCGGGCCCCTTGGAGAGGACGCGCGAGCGGGGCGATCATGCACACCGGGCCGCGCGGCGTGGATCGTGCGCGGCCGTCCCCGGATGGCGGCGCCGCCGACGCCGCGCCGCCGTCCGCCGTTCACCTTCACGTCGGGACCTGCAATGAGCTTCTCGCCGCGCACGCTGCTCGGCCTCGCCACGGCCGCCCTGGGCGCCGGCTGCGCCTCCGGCGGTGTCCGCAACTCCGTCAACGTCCGCGCCGAGCCGACGGCCTCGGCGCCGATCGCCGACGTGCGCTACGAGGTCGCCTTCGACAGCGCCTCGGCGGCCGAGCGGACGCTGCACGTCGCCATGTCGTTCACCACGCAGGGGAGCGCGCCCGTCGTGCTCTCGCTGCCGGCGTGGACGCCGGGCGCCTACGAGATCACCAACTTCGCGCGCTGGGTCACCGACTTCCGCGCCGAGGCGGACGGCCGCGCGCTGCGGTGGGACAAGCTGGACTACGACACCTGGCGCGTGCAGCCGGGCGCCGCGCGGCAGGTGACGGTGCGCTTCGACTACTACGCCGACACGCTCGACAACGCCATGGCGTGGGCGCGCGACGACTTCGTCTTCTTCAACGGCACCAACGTCTTCCTCTATCCCGAGGGGCAGCCCAAGGCGTTCCCCGCCACCGTCACCATCCGCACCCAGCCGGGGTGGCGCGTGGCCACCGGCATGACACCGGCCGGCGCGCCGAACACGTACCGCGAGGAGAACTACCACGACCTCGTGGACATGCCCTTCTTCGTCGGCCGCATCGACGTGGACAGCATGACGATCGCCGGCAAGGTGACGCGGCTGGCCAGCTACCCGCAGGGCGCCCTGGCCGGCGAGCTGCGCGAGACCTTCTGGCAGCAGCTCCAGGGGACGCTGCCGGCGATGATCGCCGTCACCGGCGAGGCGCCGTACGACACGTACACCACCCTGGTCGTGGTGGAGGAGACGGCCGGCGGCAGCGCCCTGGAGCACCAGAACTCGCACCTCGGCATCTACAACCCGGCGCTCCTGCCCAACGTCGCCTTCCCGTCGGTGACGGCGCACGAGATCTTCCACCTCTGGAACGTCAAGCGGCTGCGGCCGGCCGACATGTGGCCGTACGAGTACGCGCACGCGCAGCCCACGCCGCTGCTCTGGGTGAGCGAGGGGATCACCGACTACTACGCCGACCTGGCGCTGGTGCGCGGCGGCGTGGTGGACTCCACCGGCTTCCTCGCCCTCACGCAGGGGAAGATCGGCCGCGTGGACGCCGCGCCGCCGGTGGCGCTGGAGGACGCCTCGCTCACCACCTGGATCCACCCAATCGAGAACGCCTACGTCTACTACGACAAGGGCTCGCTCGCCGGCTTCCTGCTGGACATCCTGATCCGCGACGCGAGCGACAACCGCGGCTCGCTGGACACGGTGATCCGCGACCTGTACCGGTCGGCCTACCAGCAGGGCCGCGGCTTCACGACGGAGGACTTCTGGGCCGCCGCGTCGCGCGCCGCCGGCGGCCGCAGCTTCCAGGAGGAGTACCTGCGCTACGTGGACGGGCGCGACCCGTACCCCTGGGGGCGCGTGCTGCCGCTGG
>DASTRO010000163.1:0-5568 GCA_035761165.1 Gemmatimonadaceae bacterium
GTCGCTCGTCCCCTCACCCCCTCACCCCCTCACCCCACCCGCAGCAACTCCTGCGGCGCCAGTCGCCGCATCCGCCGCAGCGGCACCGCCACCGCGACGGCCACCACGATCGTCACCAGCAGCGCGATGCCGGCGAGCACCACCGGATCCACCGCCGACGTCTCGTACAGGAAGCGGGTCAGGACGCGCTGGACGATCCCCACGAACAGCGCGCCGCAGGCGGCCCCGATCGCCACCGAGCGGATCGTCCCTCGGGCCACGAGCCACACCACCGCCCGTGCCGGCGCGCCGAGCGCGACGCGCAGCGCCAGCTCGGGGAGGCGCGCCGTCGTGTAGTACGATACGAGGCCGAAGACGCCGGTCATCGCCAGCAGCACCGTCACCACCGCGCCGCTCCCGAGCACGATGGCGAGCCACTGCCGCTGCAGCCGCGGCTCCGCGAACTCCTCGGCCAGCAGGCGCACGTCCTGCACCGGCTGCGTCGGGTCCACCCCCGCCACGGCCTGCCGTACGTCGCGCCGGAGCTCGGGCGTCACCTGCCGCGCGCGGACGTAGAAGCGCATCTGCTGCGGCGCGGCCTGGCGCTCCGACAGGTAGATCACCTGCCGGCGCTCGGCCGTCGTGCCGCCCCAGTCGGCGAAGATGGCGCGCTCGTCCTCCGCCACGCCCACCACGCGGACCCACGGGCCCGTGCTCCCCCACCGGAAGCGGTGCCCGACCGCCGGTCCGTCGGGGAAGAGGCGGCGGGCCGTCTCGGTGGCCAGCACCGCCACCCGCTCGTCCCCCGCGCGCAGCCCGGCGTCGAAGTCGCGGCCGGCGACGAGCCGCAGCCCCACCACGTCGAAGTAGCCGCGCGACACGACGTCGGTGGACGCCCGCCACGGAGCGACGCGCGAGCGCGGCAGCGGCCCCGGCTCGGCGTCGGTGTAGATCGAGTCGGACCAGCCGGCGGCCTCCGCGCGCCAGTGCCAGGAGCCGTCCACGCGCGCGACGCCCTCCACGCGCGGGTCCGACGCGAGCAGCTCCCGCACGCGCATCGCGTAGCGATCGCGCACCGAGTCCGCCGCGTACCGGTCGCCCGTGAGGTGGACGCTGACCTGCAGCACCCGGTCGTCGTCCAGCCCGCTGCTGACGTCGGCCAGCTTCGCGGCCGAGACGGCGATCGGCACCGCGCCGGCGGCCAGGACGACGACGACCGCGACCTGCGTCGCGATGAGCGCCGACGCGCCGCGGCCGTGCTTCGGCGCGCCGCCCAGCACGCCGCTGTGCGTGAGCAGCCGCGCGAGGTCGAGCCGGCGCACCAGCCGCATCGCCGGCAGCGCGACGACGACGAGCGCCACGGTGAGCGCGGCGAGCGTCACCGCGAAGCCGCGCGCGTCCAGCCGCAGGTCCACCCAGAGCGGGAGCACCCGATTCAGCGCGTCGCGGAGCCACGTCGTGAGCCAGAGCGCGGCGAGCGTCGCCAGCACGCCTCCCGCGGCGACGACGAGCAGCACCTCGGTCAGCAGCAGCCGCAGCACCCCCGCCCGGCCGGCGCCGAGCGCCTGGCGCGTGGCGTGGTCGGGGGCCCTGAGGCGCATCCGCGCGAGGTAGAGCGTGGCGATGTTCAGGCAGGCCGCCAGCAGCACCAGCGCCATCATGGCGAAGACGAGGCGCGCGAGCGGCGGCGGGACGATCGGGCGGCCGTACGGGCCGTGCATGGCGACGCCCCGGCTCGTCGAGTCCACCGGCGCGCGTGCCGCGAACACGGCGCGCCACACCGGCTCGAGCTGGTTCGCCACGTCGTCATGGCTCGCGCCCGGCGCGAGGCGCACGACGAGCGGGACCGCGTCGGTCGGATCGGCCAGGATCTCGGCGCGCGACCACGCCGCCCAGATCTCCGACGTGCGATGGAACTGGAAGGCCGCCGGCATCACGCCGACGATCACCGCGCTCTCGCCGTCGAGCGCCACGCGCTGGCCCAGCACGTCGGCGCGGCCGCCGAAGCGCCGCTGCCAGAGCCGCTCGCCGATGGCGATCTCGCGCGCCAGGCGCGCGCCGCCGTCGGGGTCCGCCGGATAGCGGCCGAGCAGCGGCGGCGTCTGCAGGTGCGGGAAAGAGGCGGGGAGGAGCCAGGTGGCCGTCTCGCTCGTCGCGACGCCGTCCGCCACCAGGCTGGCGGTGCGCTCGCGCAGGGGGATGAGCGCCTCCACCGCCGGCAGCCGCCCGCGCTCCAGCGCGTCCTGGTAGGCGGTGTACAGGTCGACGCCGGCGTACGGCATCTGCGCGACGCCGCGGCGGCCGAACTCGCCCACCATCTCGTAGCGCGCGTGCGGCCCGATGACCGGCGCGCGCCAGAGCAGCGCGTCGAAGACGCTGAACGCCGAGACGAGGAACGCCACGCCGACGGCGACGACGAGCACGAGGACTGCGGGGACGAGCGGACGGCGCGCGAGCCCGCGGGCGGCCGCGGTGAGCTCGTGCGCAGCGGTGGCGAGCGTCATGCACACCTCCGGGGAGTGGTCGCGACGTGCGCCACCGCGTCGTGGCGATGGCGCGATTCTACGCCGCGCCCGCCCGAGGACGGAAGAGCGCCGCGCCGATCTTCATCGAATCGTCATCGGCGTCCGACCTCCCTCGTCGCTCGTCGCTGATCGCTGATCCCTCATCGCTCGCCCGTGACTACTCCCTCCCTGGTCCGGGTGATATACTCGCGCCTCCGCCCCCCTCACCGCCGCCCGCCGCTCCGTGATCCAGCGCCCCGCGCGTCCCCACCCGCCGCCGCGACGACCGTTCCGCCCCGGCGGCGCGCTCGTCTGCGCCGGTGCGCTCGCCCTGGGGGCGGCACTCCTCGTCCCGAGCGCCGCGCGCGCCCAGGGCGGTGCGGCGGCCGGCGCGTCCGGCGGGGCCGACAGCGTGCCCGTGCACACCGTGGCCGGCGTCGTCCGCGCCGCGGACTCGGACGCGCCGCTGGCCGATGCCGCGGTGGAGCTGCTGCGCGTGCACGCCGGTGCCGACACGACCCACGTCGCCGCCGCCCGCGCCGGTGTGGGGGGCCGGTTCGCGCTGCGGCGCGTGACGCCCGGCGCCTACGCGCTGCGCGTCCGGTCGCCCGGCTACCGCCCGCTGATGTTGGGCGTCACCGTGCCCACCACCGGTCGGCCGGCGGACGTCGTCGCGCGCCTCGAGCGCGCCCCCGTGGCGCTGGCCAGCGTCGTCGTCACTCCCGGGCAGTACGGCGTGCTGGCCGACGGGCCGGCGACCGCGCAGTCGCTGTCGCGCGCGCAGCTCGAGGCCGCGCCGCAGGTCGGAGAGGATCTCTTCCGCATGGTCACGCGGCTCCCCGGCGTGGCCGCCAACGACTTCTCCGCCGCCTTCCGCGTGCGCGGCGGCGCGCAGGAGGAGCTGCTCGTCACCCTGGACGGGCTGGAGCTGTACGAGCCCTTCCACCTCAAGGACTTCGACGGCGCGCTCTCCATCATCGACCTCGGCATCGTCGGCGGGCTGGATCTCAACACCGGCGGCTTCGGCGCGCGCTACGGCGACCGGCTCACCGGCGTCATGGAGATCCGCACCCTCACGCCGGAGCCGGACGCCGTGCACGGCGAGGCCGCGCTCACGCTGACGACGCTGCGCGGCAACGGTCGCGGCACCTTCGCCGGCGGTCGCGGCGCGTGGCTCCTCTCGGCGCGGCAGGGGTTCCTGGAGCCCGCGCTGCGGGTGGCCGGCGAGGACGACGACCTGCAGCCGAACTATCACGACCTCTTCGGCAAGCTCACCTTCGCCCCGCGCGAGGGACAGGAGCTCGCGCTGCACGCGCTCTACGCCGGCGACCGGCTGCGCTTCCAGGCCAGCCCCGACGAGGTCCGCCTGCGCAGCGCCTACCAGAGCGGCTATCTCTGGCTCACCTGGCGCGCGCGCGTCGCCGCGCGGCTCTCCGCCACCACCGTGCTCTCCGCCGGGCGGCTCACCTGGCGGCGCGACGGCGACCGCGACTCGCCCATCGACCGCTCCGCCAACCTCCGCGTGCGCGACCGGCGCGACTTCGTGCCGCTGGCGCTGCGGCAGGACTGGTCGTACGAGCACACGCCGCGGCAGCTGTGGACGTGGGGCGTGGAGGCCGAGCGGCTCGCCGCCAGCTACCGCTACGATCGCTACCGGCAGCGCCTCGTGGTGGTGCGCGGGCGGGTGCTCGTGGAGACCTCCCGCCGCGACACCGAGCTGGCGCCGGACGGCGTGGGGCTGGCCGCCTACGCGGCGCACCGCGCGAGCCTCGGCGACGCGCTCACCACCGAGGCGGGGCTGCGCGTCGACCGCTACACGCGCCGCGACCCGGACGAGCGCGTCACCGGCTGGCAGCTCAGCCCGCGCCTGGCCGCGGCCTACGCCGTCGGCGACCGCACGACGCTGCGGGCCGCGTGGGGGCGCTACGCCCAGGCCGAGGGGGTGCAGGAGCTGCAGGTCCAGGACAGCGTGCTCGGCTTCGCGCCGGCGGAGCTGGCCGAGCACCGCGTGGTGGGCGTGGAGCGCCTGCTCTCCGGTGGCGCGACGGCGCGGCTGGAGGCGTACGAGCGGCGCACGCTGCGCGCCCGCGCGCGCTTCACGAGCGTGGACAACGTGCTCGACCTGCTGCCGGAGGTCGGCCCCGACCGCCGCCTCGCGCAGCCCACCGACGGCGTGGCGCGCGGCGTGGAGCTGATGGTGCGGCGCGACCGGCCGGCGGGATTGAGCTGGGGGGCGAGCTACGCCCTCGCCCGCGCCGACGAGACGGTCGACGGCCGCCGCGTGCCGCGCCCGCTCGACCAGCGCCACACCCTCGTCCTCGACGCCGCCTACCGTCCGAGCACGGCCTGGACGTTCGGCGGGGCGTTCGTCTACCACACCGGCTGGCCGACGACCAGCTACGTGGTGGAGGCGGACACGCTGCGCAACAACCTGATCCTGATCCACCGCGTCTACGGCCCGCGCAACGCCGAGCGGCTGCCTCCCTACCACCGCCTCGACCTGCGGGCGACGCGCTACTTCGACGTCGGCGGCGGCCGCCTGGCGGTCTTCGTCGACGTCTTCAACGCGTACGACCACCAGCTCCCGCGCCAGGCGGAGCTGGAGGGGCGGGAGCTGGAGCCGACGGGGGAGTTCCGTCGCCACCTCGATGCGCTGCTGCCGCGCGTCCCGAGCCTCGGGGTGACCTGGACCTTCTGACGAGCGCGGCCACACGCGGCCGCGCGGTATCGGGCTTGCTTGACCTGGAAGCATGTCGTCGCACCGCGACGCCCCGATCTCCGGGCCGGCCGGCCGCCTACGCCGCGCGCCGTGTGGCGAGGCGGTGGTGCCGCTCCCCGTCCACCGTGCCGCCGACGCGCCGCCGGCAGCGGACGTGGAGCTGTCGGTCAGCGTGCACGCCGACGGCCGGCAGATCGTCGTGCGCCGCCACACCGCGCCCTCTGGCAGCGCGCGGCGGACGGTGCACATCGACGCGATCGTGCGGGGGTAGGGGCGTGGTGCGGTCGGCCGCCCGGGCTGGCGTCCGCTGCGCCCCGGTGTCATCCTGCGCCAGCGATCACGCTGCGCCAGCGATCACGCTGCGCC
>DASTRO010000164.1:0-14529 GCA_035761165.1 Gemmatimonadaceae bacterium
AGGAGAGGTGGGATGAGTACCGCCCCGCCCCCAAGTCGTCGCGGTCCTGGCGCGAGGTGGCGTGGACTGGAGCGGGACGATCCGGAGCATCCGGAGCCTCCGACGCATCCGTGTTCCCCCTGAGCGTAGATGCCCGCCCCGGGCGCGCGGAGCTCCGGCGTACCAGGGAGCCGAGCGGTGCCGCGTCGCAGGCGCGCCGCGTGATCCGCGGCAAGCCGTTCCGCAGTTCGGCCGTTGCGAAACTCTGCCGGCGCACCGCGCGATCCGCGGCAGGCAGGTCGGCCCATTCGGGCCGCCGTCCAGTCAGTGATGGTGATGGTGATGCCCGGCGGCGTGGCTCTTCGCGTGGCGCACCCATTCGGCCACGGTGGCCACGCGCGCACCCTGGTCGTGCGGCTCGGCGGCGGGCGGGACGAGGATCAGGCCGAGGTCGGCCAGCGGCGCCAGGATCGACCAGAGCGTGAGGTCGGCGCCGCCCGGCGAGGCGGGCGTGAAGGCGGAGCCGACCACGTCGCGCAGCGCGCCCTCCGCGACGAGCGGGGCGAGGCGCTCGAGGAAGAGCGCCAGCTCGGTGGCGAGCACGCCATGGCGCGTCGGGCTGCCGAGCACGAGCGCGTCGTAGTCCGTCACCGTGCGCACGTCGTCCAGCGCGCGGTAGCGCTGCGGCAGCGCCGCGGCGGCCGACGCCGCGGCGGCCGACGCCGCGTCGGGCGCGAGCGCCGGCGCGGGCGACAGTGCCTCGAGGCGACGCACGTCCACCTCGGTGAAGCGCACCGAGCGGGCGCCGTCCGCGATGCGGTCGGCCAGCGCCGCGGTGTGGCCGGTCTGGCTGTGGAACAGGACGAGCACCTTCGGCATGACGGATCTCTCCTCTCCGGGAGTAGTACAACGGTGGCTGCGGCCGCGGACCGGCGGTGCCCGGCGCGCCGATGCCGGTGCGTCGACGATGCTGCGCCGGACGATACGCGTCCTCCGTCCGACCGCGCCGCTCCGGCTCGTGCCGGCGCACAAGGGTAACACCAGCGCCAACCCCGCTCCGGCCGCGCGGCGTACCAACATTCCGCCCCCCGTCGCGCGTAAATTCAGACCATGATGCGGTTTTCGATTCCCTGGCTGGCGCTCGCCCTGGCCGTTGCCGCGCCCGCGGCGTCCGCGCAGCCGGCGGACACCCTCGCCCTCTCGCTCGACGAGGCCGTCATCCGTGCGCAGCGCGACGCCGACGAGGCGCGGCTCGCCGCGGCGCAGGTGGACGCCGCCGACGCGCAGATCACCGCCGCGCGCGCCACCGGCCTGCCGCAGCTGCGCCTGACGAGCACCTACAACCACCAGATCGAGAACGCCCGCGCCCAGGCGGTGGGGCAGATCTTCGGTCAGGCCAACACCTACAACACGAACCTCAACCTCTCGCAGGCGCTCTTCCAGGGCGGGCGGGTGGTGGCCGCGTCGCGCGCCGCGAGCCGCGTGGGCGAGGCGGCGCGCCTCGACCTGGAGGAGGCGCGCCGCGCGCTCACCGTGGACGTGCAGCGCGCCTACTTCGAGGCCGTGCTCGCCGCGCAGCTGGTGGAGATCCAGGAGCGCAACCTGGCGCTCGCCGATGCGCGCCTGGCACAGGTGCAGCGGCTGGAGCAGGGCGGCCGCGCGGCGCGCTACGACGTGCTGCGGGCGCGCGTCGAGCGCTCCAACCTGGAGCCGCTCGTCATCCAGGCGCGGAGCAGCCGCGAGCTGGCGCTGCTCGAGCTGAAGCGGCTGCTCAACCTGCCGGTGGAGCGCCCGCTCGCCCTCACCACCCGCCTCGACGGCGACGCGGTGCTCGCCACCCTGGGCGACACCACCGCCGCGGCAGCCGCCGCGGCGCCCGCCGCGGCGCCCGCCGCGCCCGTGCCGTCCACCGCGTCGCCCGCGCTCGCCGCCGTGCCGCGCGACCTGGTGGAGGGACGCCCGAGCGTGCGCGCGGCCCGCCTCACCGCGGAGGCGCGCCACTTCGGGATCAGCGTCGCCCGCGCCGACCGGCTGCCGAGCGTCACCATCGCCGGCGTGTTCGGCTACCAGGCCTATCCCACCGGCGGCTTCCTGGCCAACGTGCCGACGCAGTTCGGCCGGGTGGTCGCCACCCCCTGCCCCACGGCGGCCGACCCGACGCGCACCTGCAATCAGCAGAACGGCGGCTGGTTCTCCGACCGCGCGGTGAGCCTGGCCGTCAGCTGGCCGCTCTTCGACGGGTTGCGCACGCGCGCGAACATCGAGCTGGCGGAGGCGCAGACGCGCGTCGCCGAGCTGCAGCTGGAGCAGCAGCGTGAGGCGGTGACGCTGGAGATCGCCCGCGCCCGCACCGAGCTCGCCCGCGCGCGCGCCGCCTACCTGGCGCAGCGCCAGAACGTGGCCGAGGCCGAGGAGGCCTACCGGCTGGCGGCGCTGCGCTTCGAGCGCGGGCTGGCCACGCAGCTCGAGGCCAGCGACGCGCAGCTGGCGCAGCTCACCGCGCAGAGCAACGCCGTGCGCGCCAGCTACGACCTCTTCCTCGCCGCCGCCGAGCTGGCGCGCGCCGAGGGCCGTCCCATTCCCACGCCGCCGGCGACGGCGGCCGCACCCGCTCCGCCCTCTACCCGCCGCACGCCGTGACCCGACGCACTCTCACCACCGCAGCCGCCGCGCTGCTCGCCGCCGGCCTGTTGGGCGGCCTCACCGGCTGTGCGAAGGAGGGTGGCGCGGACGAGGCGCGCCCCGCCGGCGCGGGCGCCGCGCGCGGCGCGCCGGGCGGCGGACCCGCCGACGGCGCCGTCGTGCTCGCGCAGAGCGACGTGGCGGTGGCCGAGGTCGGCCCCATCGAGGCCGCCGTCGCCGTCACCGGCGACCTCCGCCCGATCGAGGAGATCGCCGTGCGCGCGCGCCTGGAGGGCGACCTCGATGCCGTGCTCGTGCGCGAGGGCGACCACGTGCGCAGCGGCCAGCTCCTGGCGCGCTTCGACGATGCCGAGGAGGCGAGCAATCACGAGAGCGCCGTCGCCGACCGTGCCGCGGCGGAGAGCGAGCTGGCCACCGCGCAGTGGAACGCCGAGCAGTCGGCCGAGCTGTTCCGCGAGGGCGCCATCTCCGAGCAGGCCAACCGCGCCGCGCAGCAGCAGCTGGCGGCGGCGCGGGCGCGCCTGGCGGCCGCCGAGGCGCGCGTGCGCGCCGCCGCCGAGGCGCTGCGCGACACGCGCGTCGAGGCGCCGACGACCGGGGTGATCGCGGCGCGGACCGCCGAGCCCGGCGAGCACGTGGCGCGCGGCGCGGCGCTCTTCTCGCTGGTGCGCAACGACCAGCTGGAGCTGGCCGCCAGCGTGCCGGCGCGCGACGCCGGCACCATCCGGCCCGGACAGCCGGTGCGCTTCGTGGCCGACGGCCAGGCGATGGAGGGGCGGGTCGCCCGCGTGAGCCCCACCGTGAACCCGGCGACGCGCGCCGTCACCGTCTACCTGCAGGTGCCCAACCCGGACGGCCGCCTCAAGGGCTACACCTTCGCCACCGGCCGCATCATCGGCCGTACGATCCCCGACGCCGTGCTCGTGCCCAGCGCCGCGGTCCGCCAGGCGGGCGGCGACACCAACCCCATCGTCTTCCGCATCGCCGGCGACCGGCTGGAGCGCGTCGAGGTGCGCGTCGGCGTGACCGACGACCAGAAGGGGATCGCCCAGATCGCCGAGGGGATCGCGCCGGGCGACCGCGTCGTCGTCGGCAACGTCGGCGCGATCGGCGCCGGCGCCAAGGTACAGATCGTGGGTGAGGGCGCCTCCTCCACACCGGCCGCGAAGTAGCCGTCGAGGCGTCGAGGTCCGACGCCGTTCCCTCGACGCTCGACGCTCAACGCTCAACGCTCGCCCCCATGTTCCTCTCCGACGTCTCCATCAAGCGCCCCGTCTTCGCCACCATGATGATGGTGGCGCTCGTGGTGCTGGGCGTGGTCGCCATCAACCGCCTCGCCATCGACGAGTACCCCGACGTGTCGTATCCGGTGGTGCTCGTGCAGACCTCCTATCCCGGCGCCTCGCCGGAGGTGGTGGAGCGCGAGGTGTCGCGCCCCATCGAGGAGGCGCTGAACACCGTGCAGGGGCTGGACGAGGTCACGTCCACCTCGCGCGAGGGGAACTCGATGGTGCGGGTGCGCCTGCAGCTGGGGGTGGACGTGGGCGAGGCGCTGCAGGACGTGCAGGCCAAGGTGGCCCGCCTGCGCCGGTCGCTGCCCGAGAACATCGACGACCCGACGATCCTCCGCTTCGACCCCAACGACCGGCCGATCATGTCGATCGCCGCGCAGAGCACCGAGCGGCCGCTGCGCGAGCTCACCGACCTGGCCGACGAGGTCATCTCCACGCGACTCGAGTCCATCCCGGGCGTGGGCGGGGTGAACATCGTCGGCGGCGACGAGCGGCAGATCCGGGTCGAGCTGGACCCGACGGCGATGCGCGCCTACGGCGTCTCGCCGACGCAGGTGATGGCGGCGCTGCAGCGGGAGAACCAGGAGGTGCCGGCCGGCCGGGTGCGGCGCGGCGACACCGAGCGGCTGGTGCGCGTCACCGGCCGCATCGTGGACCCGGCGGCGTTCGCCGACATCACCGTCGCCGTGCGCGACGGCGCCCCGGTGCGCATCGGCGACGTGGCCCGGGTGGTGGACGGGGTGGCCGAGGCGCGCAGCTCGGCCATGCTCGACGGCACGCCGGCGGTGTCGCTGGAGATCCTCAAGATCTCCGGCTCCAACACGGTCGAGGTGGCCGACCAGGTGCGCGCCGCCATCGGCGAGCTGCAGGGACAGCTCCCGGCCGACGTGCGGCTCACGGTGGTGAACGACGACTCGCAGCGCATCCGCGCCTCGCTGGAGAGCGTGGAGCACGAGCTCATCCTCGGCGCCCTGCTCTGCATCATCATCATCTACTTCTTCCTCAACTCCTGGCGCTCGACCGTCATCACCGGGCTGGCGCTGCCGATCAGCATCATCTCGGCGTTCTTCGCCATGTGGGTGTTCGGCTTCACCATGAACACCATGACGCTGCTGGCGCTCTCGCTCGCCATCGGGCTGCTCATCGACGACGCCATCGTGGTGCGCGAGAACATCGTCCGGCACCTGGAGATGGGGAAGGACCACCACGCGGCGGCGCGGGACGGGACGAGCGAGATCGGCCTGGCGGTCGTCTCCACCACCTGCGCGGTGATCGCCGTGTTCATCCCGGTGGCGTTCATGGGCGGGCAGATCGGGATGATCTTCTTCCAGTTCGGGGTGACGGTGGCGGCGGCGGTGCTCGTCTCGCTCTTCGTCTCCTTCACGCTGGACCCGATGCTCTCCAGCGTCTGGCCGGACCCGGAGGTGGAGCACCACCACGAGAAGGCGGCCCGCCGCGGCTCGCCCGTCTCGCCGCGCACCTGGGCGCGCGCCTTCAACGTGCGCTTCGAGCGCCTGGCGGACCGCTACCCCGGCTGGCTGGGCTGGGCGCTGGACCACCGCGGCGCCGTGCTCGGCATCGCCGGGCTGTCGGTGGTCGGCGCCTTCCTCATCCTGCCGCGGCTCGGCTTCACCTGGATGCCGGACTACGACGGCGGCGAGTTCAACGTGAACTTCAACGTCGCCCCCGGCTCGCGGCTGGAGTACACGATCGACCGCGGGCAGGCGCTGGCCCACTTCCTCCGCGCGCAGGAGGACGTGGCGTTCACGTACATGTCCATCGGTGGCGGCTTCAGCGGCACGCCGACGCGCGGGCGCATCTTCGTGAAGCTGAAGCCGAAGGCGGAGCGCGAGCGGACGCAGGAGGAGGTGCAGGGGCTGCTGCGCCGCGAGCTGGGGCAGATCCCCGGCCTGCGGGCGAACATCACCGGCACCCCCACCATCTTCGGCGGCTACCGGCAGCCGATCCAGATCAACGTGCAGGGCCCCGAGCAGTCGCGGCTCAAGATCGCCGCGCGCCAGGTGCTCGAGGCGATGGCGCGCGTGCCCGGGATGGCCGAGCCGACGTCGAGCGACGAGGGGGACGTGCCGCAGCTGGACGTGCGCGTGGATCGCGAGCAGGCGTGGGCGGCGGGGCTGGGCATCGGCGCCATCGCCAGCACGCTGCAGCCGCTGTTCACCGGGCAGGAGGCCACCCAGTGGGAGGACCCGCTCGGCTACAGCCACGACGTCGTCGTGGTCTACCCGGATTCGATGCGGACCTCGGCCGAGGACGTGGCGGGGATCATCGTGCAGAGCACGAACGTCGACCCCACCACCGGGCGGCCGGCGCTGGTGCCGCTCGGGCAGGTGGCGACGGTGACGGCCGGCGTGGGGCCGCAGCAGATCGAGCGCAGCGACCTGGAACGCCAGGTCTCCATCTCGGCCGGCGTGCTGCCCGGCTACGCGATGGGCGACGTGGCCAAGGCGGCGCAGGCGGTGATCGACTCGGTGGGGCTGCCGCCCGGCTACCGAACGGTGTTCAAGGGAGACGTGAAGAACCTGGAGGACACCAAGGGCTACGTGCTCGAGGCGCTGATCCTGGCGGTGGTCTTCATCTACCTGATCCTGGCCTCGCTCTTCGGCTCCTTCCTGCAGCCGCTGGCGATCATGCTGGCGCTGCCGCTGAGCTTCATCGGGGTGGCGCTGGCGCTGCTGCTGACACGCGGGAACCTGAACATCTTCACGATGATCGGGATCATCATGCTGATGGGGCTCGTGACGAAGAACGGGATCCTGCTGATCGACTTCACGAACCAGCAGCGGGAGAGCGGGCACGACCGGCGGAGCGCGCTGCTGACGGCGGGGCGGGTGCGGCTGCGCCCGATCCTGATGACGACGGCGGCGATGATCTTCGGCATGCTGCCGCTGGCGGCGGCGCTCGGCGAGGGCGCGGAGCAGCGCGCGCCGATGGGCCGGGCGGTGATCGGCGGGCTGATCACGTCGACGATCCTGACGCTGTTCGTGGTGCCGGTGGTCTACACGCTGTTCGACGACGCGGTGGCGTGGCTGCGCGCGCGGCGGCGCGGTCCGCAGCTGGCGGCGGAGCCGGAGCCGGTGGTGGGAGACTGAGTGGCGAGCGATGAGCGATGAGCGGCGAGTGACGAGCGGGGCTCCGATGCGGATCGGGGCCCCGTTTGTCATGGGCGGGCCACTCGACGGCGACGGCCAGGCGTAGAGCGTCTGGCGTCCAGGGGCGTGGAGCGTGAAGCGTGTGGCGTGCAGGGCTTCTTCTCGACGCTCACCACCGTACGCCCCGAGGCGCCAGACGCCAGACGCCCATTTCGTCGCGGATACGGCATCCGATCCGACGCGCACCGTCGTCGCGCGACACGCTCGAGTGCAGTCCGTTGCGCGCCGCCCCTCGTCAATTCGCGCCGAGATTATTACCTTGGCGCCGCTCGCGCGTCGTGTCGCATGACGTGCAGCGCGGTGGACATCGACGCTCGGCGTCGACGTCGGGCATCAGGGGATGGGCGCGTGCGTGGCGCGCGCGGCCCGTCGCGTGCGACGCGAGGCATGCAGTGTGCTGCGAGCGGGGGCGTATCGGTTCGTCGCGCGTACGCCGGGCGACCACGCCGGCCACACAATCATGGGAGGCGGTCATGCCGCACGACGAAGAGTTGCACGAGTCGCTGCAGTTCTCCGATCGAGACGATGACGTGGACGACCTGGGGTACGGTGGCGGGTCGTACGACGAGGACGAGGACGAGGAGAGCGGTGGGTGGGGCATCCACCGTTCGTCGGCCGACAGCCTGTGGGACAGCACCGACGAGGACGAGGACGAGGACGAGGGCGAGGAGGACGAGGCCTTCGACCTCGACGAAGAGGAGGAACTCGACGTCGACGAGGACGTCGAGGAGAGCGGGGCCCAGTCTGGCCTCGGCGTCGCCGGCAGCGAGGGCGACGAGGATGTGATGGAGGAGGAGGAACACGAGCGCGCCGGCGCGGGCACCAGGGCCACGCGCGAGGCGCCGACCACTGCCGGTACTCAAGGAGACACCATGGACGAGACGACGCAGACCGCCGACACCGCGATGACGGGTGGCACGACGACCCCCAGCCGCACCACGGGAACCCGGAGCCGTGGCGGCGCCCGCAAGGGTGGCGCGCGCAAGAGCACCGCCAAGGGTGCGCGCAAGGGCGCCGGTAAGTCGGCCGCGAAGTCGGCCCGGAAGGGTGCCGCGAAGAAGGGCGCGCGGAAGGGTGCCGCGAAGTCGGCGGCCAAGGGCGCCCGCAAGAGCACGGCGAAGGGCGGCGCGCGCAAGGGCGCGGCCAAGAGCTCGGCCCGCAAGGGCACGGCCCGCAAGGGCGCGGCGAAGAGCTCCGCCCGCAAGGGCGCGGCGAAGAGCTCGGCCCGCAGCACGCGCAAGAGTGCCACGAAGAGCGGCACGAAGAGCGGCACGAAGAGCACGGCTCGCCGGGGCGGCACCAAGTCCGCCAGCCGGAGCGGCGCGCGCAAGAGCGCCGCGAAGAGCTCGGCCCGCAAGGGCGCCGCGAAGGGCGCCGCCCGCAAGGGTGGTCGCACGGCGGCGGCGAAGAGCACCGGTCGCAAGGGCGGCACCACGCGCGCCGCGCGCAGCATGGGCATGAAGCGCGGCGGCGCCAAGCGCGCGACCAGGAGCACGGGCAAGCGCGGCTCGCGCGGCGGGCGTTGAGCTAGCCCCAGCTCCGTCGGACCCGGACCGGCGACGGCCCTCCTCCTCCCCGCCGCCGGTCCTCCAGCTGTACCGTCGCATCGAACGGTGGGATGCCGCACTTCCGCGGTGTCCCACCGTTCGCCGTTCGGGTTCGCCACTCGCCGTCGCTGTCTGCCGACGTCCGGTCTCGCCGCGCCGCCGCCGCGTTTGCGTTCATCACGGGCCGGGAACATCATTACCCCGCATGAGCGCCCCCGACCGCCCTCCGCGCGACCCGCTCCTCGAGGCGAGCCTCGCCCTCGGCCGCACGATCGAGCTCGACGCGATCGGTCCCGAGCTGGCGCGCCAGCTGCGCGCCACGGCACGCGCCGAGGCGCTCGCCCTCGCCGTCGTCGACGGTGTCGCGGACGGCGCTGCCGACGACGCCCGCGGCGGAGAGCGGGGTCGCGGTGCTGCCGCGCCGCGCCTCGTGCACCACACGGGCTTCCCCGACGACGACGCGGCCGCGCTCACGGCGCGCCTCGCGCCGGCGTGGGCCGAGGCGCGCGCGTCGGGACGCGTCGTCGCCACGGAGACGGCGGCGGGGCTGGAGCTCACCGCGCCGGTACCCGGCACCGACGGCCCCCTCGGCGCGATGACGACGCTCGTGCGCGACGCCGCGACGCCGCCGCAACACGAGGAGTTGCAGCGTGTCGTGGCCGGGCTGGCGGCGCAGGCCGGAGCGGCGGTGGAGCGCGCGCGCCTCGTGCGACGGCTCACGCACCGGCAGCGCCAGGACGCGGCCGCAGCGCTGGCGGCCGGTGCCGCGCACGAGCTGCGCACCCCGCTCACCGGGATCGCCTCCGCCGCGCAGCTCCTGCGCTTTCGCGCCCGCGAGGATCCGGTGGTGGAGAAGAACGTCGGCCGCATCCTGCGCGAGGTGGAGCGCCTGAGCCGCGTGGCCACGGTGCTGCTCGAGTACGGCCGCCCCGAGCCGGTGCGGCTCGCGCCCGGCGATCCCGAGGCCGTGTGGGACGCGGTGCTCGCGGCGCACCGCGGCCAGCTCGAGAGCCGCGCCCTGGCCGTCGCGCGCACGCGCGCCCAGCCGCCGGCACGCTGTGCGCTCGACGCCACGCAGCTCGGCCAGGCGTTCGCCACGCTGCTCGGCGCAGCCATCGACGCCGCGCCCGAGGCGAGCGATCTCGCGCTCCACGGCGAGACGCTGCCGGACGGGACGTGGCGCTGCCGGCTGCACCGCGCCGGACCGCCGATCCCGGCCGACGCGCTGCCGCACGTCTTCCAGCTCTTCGCGCCCGCCGCGCCCGGCGGCAGCGGCATCGGTCTCGCGCTCTGCCAGCGCGTGGTGGAGGCGCACGACGGCACCATCGGCCTCGCCAGCGACGCGGCGCAGGGCACCACCGTGACCGTCACGCTGCCGCCGGCGCGCGGGGGATGACGGCGCGCGCCCCGCGGCGAGGCGAGCCTGGCGGCGGCCCGGCGGCCGCCGTTAGTTCAGAGGGCGCGCGCGAACCCTCGCCCGCCCCCTCCGGCTCCGGTGCACATGCAGTGGCGTAAACTGCTCATGTCGGGCGGCGCCGCCCTCGGCGGCGTCGCGGCGTACAACTTCCTGGCCGAACGGCGGGCCGCGCAGCTGCCCGAGCTGCCCGGCGCCACCACCGGCCGCCTCGACTGGCGCGGCCACGGCATCGCCTACACGTGGCAGGGGGCGGGGCCGGCGGTGCTGCTCATCCACTCCATCGGGCCGTGGAGCTGGAGCTGGGAGTGGCGGCACAACGTCGAGGCGCTGGCGACGCGCTACACCGTCTACACGCTCGACCTGCTCGGCTTCGGCCGCTCGGACCGGCCGGCCGTGCACTACACGCCGCGCCTCTACCTGGCGCTCATTCGCGACGTGGTGCGGCGCGTGGTGGGCGGCCCGACGGCGCTCGTCGGTGCGGGGCTGAGCGCCGCCTACGCCACCGAGCTGGCGGCGGCGGACCCGGCGCAGTTCCCGCTGCTGGTGCTCGTCACCCCGCCGGGACTCACGCAACTGCGCCAGCGTCCCACCGCCACCAGCGGTGCCGGCCGGCAGCTGGTGAGCGCGCCGGTGCTCGGCACGGCGGCGTGGAATACCCGCGTCACGCGCAGCGCGCTGGAGCGGCAGCTGCGTGCCGCCTACTACCGCGACGCCCGCGTGAGCGAGGAGCTGGTGGCGGTGGCCGCCGCGACGACCCACCAGCCCGGCGCCAAGTACGCGCCGGCGGCGTGGCAGGCCAACCAGCTCAACCTCGACATCCGCGGCGCGCTCCGCCGCCTGCACCAGCCGACGCTGCTCGTGTGGGGCGCGCAGGCCGAGCAGCATCCGGCCGAGGAGTCGTTCGGCTACCGCGCGCTCAAGCGCGACCTTCGCGTGGCGATCCTCGACGCCGCCGGCGACTTCCCGCATGAGGAGCAGCCGGAGGCGTTCGACGAGGTGGTGGGGGAGTTCCTGGAACGGGCGTAGGGCGGAGGGCGTAGGACGCCAGACGCCAGACGCCAGACGCCAGACGCCAGACGCCAGACGCCAGACGCCAGACGCCAGGCTGACGCGCCTTGTATCATCGGCTCTGTTGCAAGCCCGCCGGGGATGGTGGCTCGGCACCCTGAGGGAGCATTCGACAAGGCCTGTGTCATCCCGCCGGAGCCGCGTACCCGCCGCCAGCGAGTGGGGCAGCCGGCTACCACCAACCGATCCTGTCATCCCGCAGGAGCGTCGCAGGCGCGAGTGTCAGGATCTCCTCTCCCGGGCTGGTGGCCGGCCACGCGGCAGGGACAGCAGATCCCGACACTCGCCCGCCTGCGGCGGGCTCCTGCGGGATGACAGGGTGGATCTCGGCGCGGCCTGCACCATCCCCCGGCCGTCTCTCGCGCCTGGCGTCTCACATCTCGCGTCTCGCGTCTCGTCCCTCGTCCTTCGTCCCTCATCCCTCGTCCCTCGTCCCTCGTCCCTAGCCCCTCCCCAATGCCGCGCGTGCCGCCTCGCGCATCGCGGTCAGCACCTCCGGGCGCGCCGCCGGCGAGTCGTCGCGTACGTGGAGCTCGATCCCTTCGGCCACCGCCACGCGGTGCCAGGGCATGGGGGGGCCGTCGTCGTGCGTCAGTGCGGTGGTGTCGGCGCCGACGCCGAGCGCCGGGGCGAGCGACTGGGCGACGCGGCGCTCCAGGGCGTCGCCGGTGACGTCGCGCATCTCCTGCTTGATGAACTCGAGCGTGCGCCCCTCGCGTTGCCGGATCTTGATGGCCAGCAGCTGCAGCAGGTGGCGGTAGCCGTAGGTGGCCGCCGTCCCCGTCCCCTCCGGCCGGTCGAGCAGCCCGTTGGCGACGTAGAAGCGCACCGCGCGCGCGCTCGGCGCGGCGCGGGCAGAGGCGTTGGTGGGCCGCAGCCCCGCGGCATCGACGAGGGCGGTGGCGTGGGCGGCCAGTCCGCGGGCGTTCCAGGGAGCGTGCCGCGCGTGCGCACGCAGCAGGGCGACAGGAGTCTCAGCCATGCGCGAAGCTTAATCCGACCGTGGAACCCGCGCGATGGCGGGAGGGAAGCAGGGAGCAGGGAGCGGCGAACAGGAGGCAGCAGGGAGCGGGACGGAGTGTCCCGAGGCCGTTCCTGCTTCCTGCTCCCTGCTTCCTGCTTCCTCTCACAGCACCCGCGACAACAGGCTCGCCCCCCACTGCAGCAGCCGGTCGACGGGCGACCGGGCCTCGAGCGCGCCGCGCGTCACCTCGCGGGCGTGGGTGAGGTCGGCGAGGAAGATCGAGTCCATGCGCGCGCCGAGCACGCTGTCCAGCACGACGAGGGCGGCCTCGTCGTTGAAGGCCAGCGAGCGGTTGTCGAAGTTCATCGACCCGATGGAGCTCCACATCGCGTCGGCGACGATCGTCTTGGCGTGCAGGTTGGTGGGCTGGTACTCGTACACGCGCACCCCGCCGGTCAGCAGCTCGTCGTAGCTCTCGCGCGCCGCGTAGAGCGTGGTCTTCACGTCGGTGCGCGGCCCGGGGCCCAGGATGCGCACGTCCACGCCCCGCCGCGCGGCCGCCACGAGCAGGTGGCGGAAGTCGTCGTCGGGGACGAAGTAGGAGTTGGTGATGTAGAGGGTGCGCCGCGCACCGGCGATGGTGAGTGCCAGGAAGCGCTCCGCCGACGTGCTGCCGACGGTAGGCACGGTGTGCATCAGCCCGGCGAGCCCGCTGGCGCTGCTGTCCACCGCCGCGCGGGGGAAGAACTCCTCCCCCACGAGCAGCCGGCCGGTGGCCTCCGCCCAGCCGCTGGCGAAGGTGGCCTGCAGCTGGGCGACGGCGGGCCCCTCGAAGCGGACGTTGGTCTCGCGCCACTGGCCCTCGTGGAGCCCGTCGCCCTGCCAGTAGTCGGCCAGCCCGAAGCCGCCGGTGTAGCCGATGCGCCCGTCGATGACGATGGCACGCACGTGCGAGCGGTGGTCGGCCTTGTGCAGCGTGTACCAGTGCAGCGGCCGCAGGAAGGCCACCGTCACCCC
The DNA here is from genome assembly GCA_035761165.1 of Gemmatimonadaceae bacterium. Lineage (GTDB taxonomy): Bacteria > Gemmatimonadota > Gemmatimonadetes > Gemmatimonadales > Gemmatimonadaceae > CALCHX01. The sequence goes on from DASTRO010000164.1 coordinate 13,098, forward strand.
GGCGCCGCGCAGCCGGTCCACCCAGGCGCCCTTGAGCGGCTGCGACCCGAAGGCGTCGAGCAGCAGGAGGACATCGACGCCGGCGCGGTGCCGCTCGATGAGGATGTTGGCGAAGGTGTCGGCGACGGCGCCGCGCAGCGAGTAGTAGAACTGCGCGGTGATGGACTCGCGAGCGCCGCGCAGATCGCGCCAGAAGCGCGGATAGGTGCCGTCGCCGTTCAGGAGCACGTCGACGCGGTTTCCCCGCTCGAGCGCGGTGCCCGTGTAGACCTGCATCGTGCGCACGAAGAGCGACTCGCGCACCGCCGGCGAGGCCCCGCGCCCGACGGTGAGGACGCTGTGCACCGGCGTGCCGCGGGTGACGTCGAGCACGCCGATGAGGGCGAACACGAGCACGACGAGGACGAGCAGGGCGAGGGCGGTCTTCTTGCCGTAGCGCCAGATCTGGTGCATGGGGAGGTGTGGTCGTGCCGTGAGCCCCGGTACAATGCAGAGGCCGTTCCAGTGACGACGCCTGCGTTGAATCGGTGCGACCGGAGCGGTGCCGCAGTAGGATATTGATCTCAGGGGGGGGCCCCCCGCGCCGCCTGCTCCCCGCTCCCTGCTCCCTGCTCCCTGTTTCCTGTTTCCTGTTTCCTGCTCCCTGCTCCCTGCTCCCCGCATGTCCATCCTCATCACCGGCGTCGCGCAGCCCGGCCAGCTCGGCGAGGCGCTGGCGCAGAGCTTCGTCCACGGCGGCGCCGCGGTCACCCTGCTGGCGCGCGACGCGGACGCCGTGCGGCAGCGCGCCGAGGAGCTGCGCGCGCTCGGCGGGCACGCCAGCGCCCACGTCGTGGACCTCACCGACGCGGACGCGCTGGCCGACGTCGCCGCGGCGGTGGCGCGCGAGGTGGACGGCCGGCTCGACGCGCTCGTGCTCGCCGCCGGCGGCTTCGCCGTCAGCGGGCCGGTGGACACGAGCGACGGCACCGGCTTCCACCGCATGGTGGCCGTCAACCTGACGACGGCGTACCTCGCCACGCGCGCCTTCCTGCCGCTGGTGCGCGCGGCGCGCGGCGCGATCGTCTACTTCACCTCCGCAGCGGTGCTCCCCGACGGATCGCCGGCGGGGCTCGCCGCCTACGCCGCGGCCAAGGCCGGCGTGGTCGCCCTCATGCGCGCCGTGGCGGCCGACGAGGCGCCGCACGGCGTGCGCGCCAACGCCGTCGCGCTGGCCAACGTGCGCACCGCGGCCAACGTCGCGGCCATGGGCGACGGGGCGCGCTACGTGGAGCGCGAGGCGGTGGCGGAGATCGTCCGCTGGCTCTGCTCGTCCGCCGCACGCGACATCACCGGACAGGTGATCCGGGTGGGGCGGTAGGGAACGGCGAGCGCTCAGCGATCAGCGCTCAGCGCTGAGCGTAACGGCCGCTCGGGAGGCTCCTACTGGCCG
>DASTRO010000165.1:0-53210 GCA_035761165.1 Gemmatimonadaceae bacterium
GCGTCCGTCGCGGCGGCCGCGGCGAGCGCTCGGAAGGGAGCGGCGGGGTGCGGACGCGGGAGCTGCATGGTGCCCCAGGAGGCGACGACGACGGTCGCCAGCGCCGCGAGGCCTGTGGCGGCCTCGCGAAGCGCCCGGCGCGGGCGCCAGGACGGTGGCGTCGGCGCCGGGCGGCGCTCGTCTGTCGTCATGCAGATCCCTCCGCGAGTAGGAACACCGGCGGGCGCCCCGGGAGCCGGCGCCGGTCACCGGCGCTGCCCCGATCACACACCCACCCACGCGCACCAGAGACGGCTCACGGCGGCGGGCCGCAACGCCCGCCGGCCCCGGGCTCGAGGCGCCGGCGGCGTCCTCAAGCTGCACGGGTCCCGGCCGGAGGGGAACCCTTGACGGGGGGCAGGTGAAAGCTCCCGCGCACCTCCGCCAGCACAGCTGCGGCCACCGCGCGCGCCCGCGCCGTGCCGCGCGTCACCATCGCCAGCACCTCGCCGGGGTCGGCGGCGAGGGCCGCCCGCCGCGCGCGGATGGGCGCGAGGAGCGCCTGCAGCACCTCCTCCAGCCGCCGCTTGACGGCGACGTCCCCCAACCCGCCGCGCCGGTAGTGCGCCTCCAGCTCGGCCACGGCGTCCTGGTCGGGGTCGAAGGCGCGCAGGTAGGCGAAGACGACGTTCCCCTCCACGCGCCCCGGATCGCTGGCGCGCACGTGCCCCGGGTCGGTGTACATGGCGCGCACCGCGGCGCGGATCTCCTCGGGTGACGCCGACAGCGCGATGGCGTTGCCGAGCGACTTGCTGGCCTTGCGGCCGTCGACGCCGGGGAGGCGCGGCGTGTCGGAGAGCAGGGCGCGGCACTCGGGGAGCACCGGGCGCCCGGCGAGGTGGGCCAGCCGGCGGACGATCTCGTTCGTCTGCTCGATCATCGGCAGCTGGTCGTCGCCCACCGGCACCAGCGTGGCGCGCGCGCCGGTGATGTCGGCCGCCTGGCTCACCGGATAGCAGAGGAAGCCGGCGGGGATGTCGCGCTGGAAGCCGCGCAGCTCGATCTCGGCGCGCACGGTGGGGTTCCGCTCCAGGCGCGCGACCGTCACCAGATTGAGGTAGAGCACCGTCAGCTCCGCCAGCTCGGGGATGCCCGACTGCAGCGCGAGGGTGGTGAGCGCCGGGTCGAGGCCGACGGCCAGGTAGTCGAGCGCCACCTCGAGCACGTTGCGCCGCACGTCGGCCGCGCGGCCGGTGTGGTCGGTGAGCGCCTGCAGGTCGGCGAGGAGGACGGTCTGGCAATGCTCGCCCTGCAGCCGCACGCGGTTGCGCAGCGAGCCGGCATAGTGACCGAGGTGGAGCGGCCCGGTGGGGCGGTCGCCGGTGAGGATCGTCTCGCGACGCGTCGGCGGGGCGACGTCGGCATCGCCGCCGTGGGCGGGCGCGGTGGGGAGGAGGGTGCTGCCGGTCATCGAGGAAGTCTCCGGTGTGCCCGGGAGGGCACGAGGTGGATGGCGGTGCGCGTGGCACCGCTCCGGGCCCGGAGCGAGTCCCTCGATCCGCGTCAGCCGGGAACGATCCTGGCTGGATGCGAGACGGCGGGCCACTCCGGGTGGAGCGGCCCGCCGCAGGTGCGCACGACGAAGCTGGGGCCGCTCAGGTCGAGGGCCACCACCAGCGACGCGTCGGGCGCGAGGGCGTGTGCATGGGTGCATGATACACGGGCAGCGTCCGCGCCCGCAACGCGCCGCCGGGTCTCGTGCGGCAGCTCGGACGGCACCTCACCCGGCTCGTCCCCCGGCTCGTCACGTGGCACCTCACTCCACATCGTCACAGGAGCACGTCATGTCCCCGGTCCAGCACCCCGTGAGCGGCCCCGCCCTCGCCTTCTCCCTCGCCGACGAGCTGCGCACGCTGCACGAGGAGCTGGCCAGGACGGAGCGGCGCATCGGCCGCACGCTGGTGAAGGACGGCCCACTCCGGGTCACCCTCGTCGGCCTCAGGGCGGGCGGCGAGCTCCGCCCGCACCGCGCCGCCGGCCCGATCACGGTGCAGGTGCTGGAAGGGGAGGTGGAGTTCGAGGCGGAGGGGAAGCGCTGGCCACTGGCCACGGGGACGCTCCTCGCGCTCGAGGCCGGGATCACGCACGCCGTGCGATCGGCGGGTGGCGGCGTGTTCCTGCTGACGGTGGTGGGAGGAGCGAGGAGCGAGGAGTGACAAGTGACAAGTGGCAAGCGATGAGCGAGGTAGGGGCGGGGTGGGGACCGAGCGGAACCGGAATGGAGCCGGAGCCCGGTGTGTCGGGACTCGCTCCTCGGCGGTGACTGCCGGACGTCGAGCGTCGGGAGAGGTCGAGCGGGAAGGATCCCGGAGGCGTCCGTTCGATGCTGGTCGCGCGAGCGGTTGGCGGTATCGTGTCACTCGGGGGGGGGCCCCCGCGCCCTGATCCGTGGCTCGCCACACCGCTCCTCGACGCTCCCCGCTCGACGCCCCTATACGCCGTACGCTCGATGCCCCTCCGCGTCGCGGATGCGCCCCGCCCTCCGCCCGACGCTCTCGTCGCGCCGCGATCCCCCCGTCGCCCGTCGCCCGTCGCCCCTGCCCCCATCCCACGCCCCACCGTGCCGACGACCGCCTCCCCCGCCCCCGGCGACGTCACCCTCGCCGACGTCCGCGCCGCCCGCGAGCGCATCGCCGACGGCATCGTCGCCACGCCGCTCCTCCCCGCGCTCGCGCTGCGCCCGCGGCTGCCCTGCGCGCTGCACCTGAAGCTGGAGAGCGCGCAGCGCACCGGCTCCTTCAAGGATCGCGGCGCGCTCAACCGGCTGCTCGACCTGAGCGACGAGGAGCGCCGGCGCGGCGTGGTGACGGCCAGTGCCGGCAACCACGCCCAGGCGGTGGCCTACCACGGCGCCCGGCTCGGCGTGCCGGTGGAGGTCGTCATGCCGGAGCACACGCCGCTCGTGAAGGTGGCCAACACGCGCGGCTTCGGCGCCGGCGTGCGCTTCCACGGCGCCACCCTCTCCGACGCCATGGTCGAGGCGCGGCGGCTGGAGGCGGAGGAGGGGCGCGTGCTCGTCCACGCCTTCGACGACGAGCGCGTCATCGCCGGCCAGGGGACGATCGGGCTGGAGCTGCTGGAGCAGCTGCCGGAGCTGACGGCCGTCGTCGTCCCCATCGGCGGCGGCGGGCTGATCTCGGGGATCGCGACGGCCCTCCGCGCGCAGCGCCCGGACGTGCGCATCTACGGCGTGGAGGCGGCGGCGGCCGCGTCGGCACTGGCCTCCCGCCGCGCCGGTCACGTCGTGCCCATCGAGACGTCGGAGACGATCGCCGACGGCATCGCCGTCAAGCGGGTGGGCGACCGCACCTTCCCGCTCATCGAGCGCTGGGTGGACGACATCGTGGCCGTGGACGAGGTGCAGATCGCCGCCGCCGTGCACCTGCTGCTGGAGCGGCAGAAGGTGCTGGCCGAGGGCGCCGCCGCGACCCCGCTGGCGGCACTGCTCGCCGGGCTGCTGCCGCTGCGGGACACCGACGTGGCGGTGATGGTGGTCTCCGGCGGCAACATCGACGTCAACCTGCTGGAGCGCATCATCGACCGCGGCCTCGTCGCCGACGGCCGGCTGGCCCGCCTCGCCGTCACGGTCCGGGACCGCCCGGGACACCTGGCGCGGCTGACCCGGCTCGTCGCCGACGAGGGGGCCAACGTGCTCGAGGTGGCGCATCGCCGCGCCTTCGCCGACATCGGCGTGGGCGACGTGGAGATCGTCGTGCACCTGGAGACGCGCGGCCGCGCCCACATGGACGCCGTGCTCGCCCGGCTGCGCCGCGAGGGGCTCGCCGTGCGCGAGGCGGTGGACGAGTGAGCGGCGCCGGCGCAGACGACTGCTGCGCCGGCCGCACCGGTCGCACGTGGAGGCGCGGAGGGCGCGGAGCGAGGCGAGCCCGATCGACGGCGAGTGGCGAGCCGTCAGCTGACGTGCTCCGAGCTGCGAGCGACGACGCGGGGACCATTTCCACCGCCGAGGCCAGCCACGAGGGAGTGATGGTCCGAGCGTCGTGCGCTCGCGGCTGGCAGCTGCCCAGCCGATGGCTCGCCACTCGCCGTCGGTCCGTTCTCGACTGCCGGTGCAGCTCTCCGCGCGCCCCGCGTCTCCGCGTGCGACACCGAACGCCCGACGCGTATGGTGCGAGCCCGGCCGGCGAGCGCCGGCGGTCGAACCAGCCCGCCTACCGGCGGTCGATGCGCACGCGCCAGACCTCCGGCCCCTCCTCCTGGTACGTCCACTCGAAGGTGTCGGGGCGCTCGGCGGCCAGCTGGTAGCGCAGCGGGCGCGGGTCGTGGTCGTTGATGATCACCATCGACTGGCCGCTCGTCAGGCCGTCGAAGGTGCTGAAGATGGCGGGGTGCTTCTCGCGCGGCGGGATCACGCGGACGTCGAGCTCGATGGGCTGCATGGGTTCGGTGGTGCGGGTGGTGAGGGACGCCCGCGCGCGAGGCGCGGCGCGGGCACGGGTGCCGGCCCGCGGTCAGTCCGCGCGGCGGATGCGGACGACCACGTCGCCGGACGCGCGCTCGTCGATCTCGTAGCGGAAGCCGCGCTCGACGAGGATCGGCAGGAGGAACTGCGGCACGCGCTCGTTGCGCTGCACCAGCGTCGCGCCGGCGGGCAGCGTCTCCAGCGCGGCGAGGGTGCGCACCATCGGCTCCGGCGGCTCGAGGCCGCGCACGTCGAGCACGAGCTCGGACGCACCGGCGTTCGGCGGCACGGATGGCGCATCGGGCTCGACGGCGCCCGCGCCGCCCGGAGCGCCGGCATCCACACCGTCCGACCGGTGGAACCAGACGGACCAGTCGTCGGACGCGTGTGCCCGCGCCACGTGCGCGAAGCCGCGCCTGCCCAGCACGCGGAAGAGCGGCACGGGCTCGAAGGTGGCACGCAGGTGCAGCACCTCGTCCGGCCGCAGCGCGTCGACGGCGGCCATGATCCTGGCGAACGGCTCGCGGCGCTGCCGCAGGTCGTCGCGTACGTCCAGCTCCACGACGCGGCCGTCGAAGACGGGGTCGGGCGCCGCGCCCGCGGATGCGGTGGCGGCAGCAGCTTCTGGTTGCGACATGATGATCCGAGTTGCGGGAATCGGGTGACGTTGCTCGCGGCGATCGGCCGCATCGTGCTGTTGGGGGGGCCCCCCGGAGAGCCGGGGCGCGCGTCGCGCCGGACACCCCTGCGAGGCTCCTGGGTCGGGGTGGGGCCGGGGCCGAGACGGCGCGCGCGAGCGACGGGTACGGCGCGCGATGCTCCGATGACGCACGCGCGGCGGCCGGGCGTGATCGTGTGGCTCGGGGGGGGGCCCCGCGCCCCGGGCCGCTCACCCCTGCCGGGCCGTCGGTCGCAGCGCCGCCGGTGCCGCCGCTCGGGGCGCCGTGGGCACCGCCGGCCCAGCCGCCGTCGCCGGCGGCATCGCGACCGACGCCGCCCGCGCCCCGCTCGCGCCGTGCACCCCCCACACGACGTCCACCGCCTGCGCCACGAGCACCACCACGCCGAGCGCGAACGCCACCGCCGCCCACCGCACCAGCGCCACGCTCCCGACGGCCACGCCGCCGGCCATCCCCGCCACCCCCGCCGTCATCAGCGCGAGCTGCAGCCGCGCCGCGCGCGCCGAGTAGAGCTCGGCCACCGTCGGCACGCGCTCGCGCCCGACGCGGCCGCGGAAGCGCGCGATCCACGCCAGGAAGGGGACGATCTTGTAGAAGTGCCCCACCACGTACAGCACCACGCCGCCCAACACACCGACGAGCACGTACGCCGTCGCCAGCCGCGGGTGGCGCACGCCGCCCAGCGCCAGCACCGCGGGGCCGAGCGCCGCGCTCGCCGCCAGGAAGCCCAGCGCCACCGCGGCGAAGCGGAGCCCCGCGTCCAGCGTCGGCCGCCGGCGCGCGCGGTAGAAGGCGCGGCACTGCACCAGGAAGCAGGCCACCCCGGCCTCCAGCAGCGCGAGTCCCACCCACGCCACCCCCGGCCAGCGGGCGACGAGCCCCGCCGCCAGCGCCACCAGCCCGGCCGCCAGCAGCGTCAGCGCGCGCCGCGTCCAGCGCCCGTCGGCGCCGTGCGCCAGGAGGAACATCGGCAGCAGGCGGTGCGACATCCCCACCATCGTCACCAGCACCCAGCCGACGAGCGCCACGTGCAGGTGCACGGCCAGCGTGCGCACGCGCGCCTCGCGCAGGAAGCCGGTGTGCAGGTCGTGCAGGAGCACCACGCCCAGCAGCAGCGTCGCCGTCAGCGCCGCGAGCGCCACCGCCACCGCCCACCACGTCGCGTCGCGCTCGCGGGCGCGGGGCAGCGACAGCGCGAGGTTGGTCACCAGGAGCACGATGCCCGTGGCGAGGAGCGCGATGCCCGCGTGATGCAGCACCGTGTCGCCGTGGAAGACGCCGCAGGCGAAGAGCAGCGCGCCCGGCGCGTAGCACCAGAACCCCACCTGCCCCAGCCGCGGCGAGCGCACCGGCGCGCCGAGCGCCACCGGCAGCAGCTGCGTCAGCGCGCCGAAGATGGTCATCGTCAGCCAGCCGAGGGTGAAGAGGTGCGTGACGCCGGCCACGCGCGGCGAGAGGAAGGCGCCGGCCGCCAGCTCGGGCGCGACCAGCACCAGTCCCGCCGAGCCTGACAGCAGGAAGAGCAGCGCGGCGGCGAAGTGGCGCGCCGGCAGCCGCAGCGAGCCGACGTCCACCGCACCCAGGCTGGCGGGCATCGCCGGCGCGCTCACGACGCCCTCCCGACGGCAGCCGCCGCCTCGTGGCGCCAGCCGAGCGCCGCGGCCACGCCGTGCGCGACGTGCGCGAAGTCGCGCGCCGCCTCGCTCTCCGGCCGCGCCACCATCGTTGGCGTGCCGGCGTCTCCCTCCCCCACCATCGCCGCGTCGAAGGCGACGCTGCCGAGCAGCGGCACGCCGAGCCGACCGGCCACGCGCGCGCCCTCGCCGGCGCCGAAGGCGCCGCGCATGTTCTCGACGACGCCCAGCACCGGCACGCCGAGCGCGGCGAACATCTGCGCCGCCTTCTCCGCCTCCGCGCCGGCCAGCCGCTGCGGCTGCGTCACCACCACCGCGCCGGAGAGCTGCACCGCCTGCGCGAGGCTGAGCGGCACGTCGCCGGTGCCGGGCGGCAGGTCCACCACCAGCACGTCCAGCTCCGGCCAGCGCACGCCACGCGCGAACTGCTTCACCGCCTTCGACACCATCGGCCCGCGCCAGATGGCCGGCGAGCCCTCGCCGAGGAAGAAGCCGAAGCTGATGAGCGGCAGCCCGTGCGCCTCGAGCGGCAGGAGCTGTTTCTCCGGCGTCATCCGCACGTCGCCGGCGCGGTCCTCGGCGCCTAACAGGATCGGCAGACTCGGTCCATAGATGTCGGCGTCGAGCAGCCCGGCCCGCAGCCCGCCGGCGGCCAGCGCCAGCGCGAGGTTCACGGCGACGGTGCTCTTCCCCACGCCGCCCTTCCCCGCGCCCACCGCCACCACATGGTGCACGGCCCGCAGCTGCGCCTGGTCAGCCCACGGATCGCCGGCGTCGCGCGCCCGCGGCACGGGCGCCGGCGCCGGCGCCGGCTCGACGATGACGACGCTCACCGCGCGCACGCCCAGCCGCGCCAGTCGCTCGGCGATCGCCGTCTCGAGCCGCCCGGCGATCGCCGGGTCGCCGCTGCGCAGCGCCAGCGTCACCTTCGCCCGCCCGTCGCACACGCTGACGTGTCGCACCATCCCGAACGACATGAGGTCGCGCGTGAGCCCGGGATACGGCACCTCGGCCAGCGCCGCGCGGATCGCGTCGGCGTCGGGCGGCGCCTCCGGCGCTGCGTCAGGCACCGCCTCCGGCGTGGGATCGATGACCTGCACTCGCTCGTCCATGCATCCTCCTGGCTGACGAGCGAAGCCTACCGGGCGTGGCCGGCGCGGGATGTGACGGATGTCTCAGGGCAGGCAGCAGGGAGCAGGAAAACAGGAATACAGGGAACAGGGAACAGGGAATCGGAAACCGGGGACAGGGAACCGGGGACAGGGAACCGGGGACAGGAACAGGAACATCCTCGGGGTGCTCCGGAGTGCGCTCGGAGCCGTCCGTGTCATCCCGCAGGAGCGAGCGCAGCGAGCGAGTGTCGGGATCTGCTGTCCGGGTCGTGTGGCCGGCCACGAGGTACGTACAGGAGATCCCGACACTCGCCCCGCTGTCGCGGGGCTCCTGCGGGATGACAACGTTGCGCGGAACGCACCCTGGCGCGTCCCGAGCCCCTCCTGCTCCCCACTCGCCGCTCCCTCTTCCCTCTTCCCTCTTCCCTCTTCCCTCTTCCCGCTCCCCGCTCCCCGCTTCCCTGGCCCCTGATCCCTGATCCCTGGCCCCCGCTCCCCACCTCACCCTCCCCGCGCCCGCGCCCGCAGCCGCTCCGCGTCCGGGATCCGCACCCGGTGCCCCGCCAGCGGCTCGATCAGCCCGTCCCGCCGCAGCTGCCGCCAGGCGCGCGACACCGACTCGCGCGCCGTCCCGATCTCCATCGCCAGCTCCTCCTGCGTCCGCGCCAGCGCCAGCTCCACCGCGCCGCCGTCCACCGGACGCCCCACCCGGTCGGCGTAGCCGGCCAGCAGCATCGCCAGCCGCGCCGCCACGTCGCGGAAGGCCAGCGTCTCCGTCACCTGCACCAGGTGCCGCAGCCGGCGCCCCAGCCCGCGGATCACCGCCTGCGCGACGTCCGGGTTGTCGCGGTAGAGCTGCTCGAAGTCGCCGCGCGGCAGGAACACCAGCCGGCTCGGCTCCAGCGTCACTGCGGAGGCGGGGTACGGGCCGCCGTCGAAGAGCGGCAGCTCGGCCACCGGCCGGCCGGGGCCCTCCACGTGCAGCACCTGCTCGCGCCCCTCGGGGCTCGTGCGGTAGATGCGCACCCGCCCGCTGGCGACGACGTACAGCCCGCGACAGGGCTCGCCGGTGGTGAAGAGCACGTGTCCCTCCCCCACCGTGCGCGGCACGCACCGCTGCGCCAGCCGCGCCAGCACCGCGTCGTCCAGCTCGGCGAAGATCGGCAGCGTGCGCAGCAGCGCCGCGACGTCCAGCTCGGGCGCGCTCATCGCGCTCCCCGCCCCGGCCGGCCGCGTGTGACAACCGTCACGCGCCGCGCACGCCACGCCGGCCAGCTTGCGAGAGCGCCCGCGCCACGCGGGCGCCCGCCGCGCGCGCACCGCACGTCGTCACCCGCATCGTCCCACCCATGTCCGACCCCGACGCCCGGCTCTCCCCCGCCTGGGACGCCCTCCGCATGGTCATCGACCCGGAGATCGGCCTCGACATCGTGACCCTCGGCCTCGTCTACGACCTGCGGGCCGATGGCGACGCGATCCGCGTGACCTACACCCTCACCACCCCCGGCTGCCCCATGGAGCGCATCATCACGGCGGGGATCCGGGAGGCGCTCTCGCTCGTGCAGGGGGTGATGCGGGTGGACACGCGGCTGGTGTGGGAGCCGGCGTGGCACGCGGGAATGATCGCGCCCGGCGCGCTGCGCTGACCTCCCGGTGGACGCGCGAACGACCGACATGGGACGCGGTGCCTCCATGGGCTCGGCGGTGAGGGACGACGCTCGCATCGTGGGCGGCCTGCCCCCGCACCGCAAGCGCCGGCCGTCGACGTGGCACCTTCGGTCCGTCACGTGGTAGGAGCATCCATGCCGAGCCTGCCCATCGTCCATCGCACCGACGCCCCCGACGCCCCCGACGCGCTCGACGGCGTGGGCGCTCCCGATACCGACGCGCCCCCCGAGCTGCGCGACGAGGACCTGTACGACCTGCTGGTCGCCTTCTACGACACCGTCGGCCGCGACGAGCTCCTCGCCCCCTACTTCGCGCCGGTGGACATGCGCGCCCACATGCCGCGCATCACCGACTTCTGGTCCACGCTCCTCTTCCACACCGGGCGCTACGCGGGGAACGCCTTCCGCCCGCACCAGGCGATGCCGGGGCTCACCGCGCGCCACTTCGCCCGCTGGGTCGGGGTGCTCGAAGCCACCGTCGACGCGCGCTTCGTCGGCGAGGCGGCCGAGCGGATGAAGGCGCTCGGCCACCGCATCGCCTACAGCATGCAGCTGCGGCTCGGCCTCGAGCCGTTCGCCGCCTACGTCGCCGACGTGGGCTGAGCACGGCGTGCGACGGCGTGCCGTCGCGCTACGGCTCGACGACGAGGAAGCCGATGGCCCCCTTCTGCCCGTGCCCGAAATCGTGGTTCACGAAGGGGAACTCCCCCGGCACGTCGCAGACGAGCTCGAAGCACATCCCGCCGCCCGCCGGCACGCTCCACGTCTGCACGCCCCGCAGCGGCGAGCCGGGCGGCGCGCCGAGATAGACGGTGTCGAACTGCTCGCCCACCACGTGGAAGGCGCACGGATGCGTGGGCCCGCAGTTCACCAGCCAGAAGCGCACGCGGTCGCCGACCTTCACGTGGATCGGGGCGTCGATGTACTGGTTGGGCCGGCCGTTGAAGGCCACGAAGTCGGGGAGCGTCGTCAGCATCTTCTCGTAGTCGAACGCCCGCACCCCCCCGTCCTCCGGCTCCTCGTCGTCCAGCTCGCGAAGGTAGAACTCGCTCTGCACGAGCACGAACTCCTTCGCCTCGGGCAGCGGTTCCTGCGGCGACACGACGATCGCGCCGTACATCCCCGAGCCGATGTGCATGAGCACGGGCGCGGTGCCGCAGTGATACATGAAGGCGCCCGCCCACTTCGGCCGGAAGGTGAAGCTCACCGACTCCCCCTTCGGCACGGAGCGGAAGGCCGTCTTGGGATCGACCTGGGCCGCGTGGAAGTCCATGGAGTGCGGGATCTCGCCCTCGTTGGTGAGGGTGAACTCCACGGTGTCGCCGACGCGGCAGTGCACGATGGGTCCCGGGATGTCCCCCTCGAAGGTCCAGCCGGCGACGACGACGTCGTTCGTGATGCGCACCGGCACCTCCTGGGCGCGCCAGTGCAGGCGGAGCGTGCGCTCGCTGGCGAGCGGCGGGAGCGCCGGGTCGTAGCGTCGGAACGTGGCGGCGGCGGCACCGGTGGTGGCGCCGGGCACGGCGGAGCTGCCGTGCGTCGGCGGGTGGTGCAGGGCGGTGTCCAGCTTGCTGTCGGCGTTCCGTGCTCGCGGGGGCTGGGCGCCCGTGCCCGCCGCCGCTCCCCCGCCGGTTCGCGCCGAGTCCGTCGTGCCACCCTGCTCGGGACGACAGCCGGCCAGCGCGGCCCCACCGACGACGAGACCGAGCGCGCCGCGGCCGAGAAAGGCCCGTCGGCTGCTCGGCGACGTGCCGAGCTCCGTCAGCAGGTCGGAGAGGAGCGGCGGATCGGAGGGTGGTGGGAAGCCGGGCATGCGGGAACCTCGCCGACGGGCGTGTGACGTGAGCAGGCGTGGACCGGGGATACTGCCGGCTCAGGAGCTCGCTCACGAGCCGGCCTCACCTTCGGCCGCGGACCGCAGCGCTCCGCGCAAGCTGGGGGCCAGCCACGCCGTCCGTCTCACGCCGCCGGCGGCACGTCGTCCCCCGTCGGCGCGGCCGCGCCGCGCCGGGCCGCGAGCGTCGCCACCCCCGGTGTCGTCCTCCGCGCCAGCGGCGCACGCCGGCGGCCGTCGTCCGGCGGTCCGACCCGCTCCCCCGTGTCGGGCACCACCAGCACCGGACAGGTGGCCGCCCGCAGGACGAGCCGCGTCGTGCTCCCCACCGTGCTGGCGGAGAGTGCGTCGTGGCCGCTGCGGCCGATGACGATGAGATCGGCGCCGCTCTGTCGCGCGGCGGAGAGCACCGCCTGCCCCGGGTCGCCCTGGCCGACCATGGCGTGGCAGCGGCCGCTGCGCGCGCCCGCCTCCTCCAGCGAATGGGCCAGCCACTCCGCGGCGGCGTTCCACAGCGCTCGCTCGGCCACCGGCGCGTTCTCCGCCAGCCCGGCCGCCGCCTCCATCGCCCGCACGTAGGCGCGCACGTCCTCGTCCACCACGTGCAGCGCCGTGAGCTGCGCCTCCAGCCGCGCGGCCAGCGACCAGGCCAGCCGGAGCACGGACGCGCTGGCCGCACCACCGTCCACCGCCGTCAGGATGCTGGACGGTGGCGCCTCCAGCGTGCCGGCCGCCTGCAGCAGCGGCACCCGCGTCTGCCGGAGCAGACGGTCCACCGTGTTGCGGCCCAGCTTCACGGTGTCCCCGCGATGGCGTGGCCGCCCGACACAGACGAGATCCACGTCGTGCGTCAGGGCCACGTCGGCCAGCTGCTCGGCCGGCTCGCCGGCCCGCAGCTCCACACGCACGCGCTCCGCGCCCAGCGCCTCGGCCAGCCCTTCCAGGCTGCCGCGCATCGGCGCCGCCACCTCGCGCACGAACGGCTGCGGCGAGCGGAGGTGGCCGCGCAGGAAGAGCGGGGCGTGCGGCACCGGGAGCACGTGGGCGAGCACCACCTCCGCGTCGGGGACGAGGTGGCGGGCCACCCACCGCGCCCCCGCTAGCGAGCGCGTGCTGAAGTCGACGGCGATCAGCACGCGCCCGGGCGATGGCCCCAGCGGCGGCGGGACCACCGGTGGCCCGAGCACGACGGTCCGGCGACGCACGGCGCGCCTACCGCGCGCCGGCGGCGTCGGCCCGCAGCCCGCGTCCGCCCGCGCCGCCGTCGATGGCGCCGGCCCGCTCGGACCGGGTCGGGCGCGCGGCGATGGCGTGGTAGACCACCTGCGACGCGCTCACCGCGGCCCCCGGCTTCACGTAGGAGGGGAGCACGAACTCCACCCCGAAGGTCCGGCGCCGGCGCGGCTGCGGATGGTCGCGCTCCGGCCGGTAGAGGCGCGCCAGCGGCTCGACGCCGCGCGTGACCCATTCGTAGGCGCCGTCGTGCGCCAGGCGCACGCGGCCGTCGGGGCGATCGTCGGAGCGCAGGCTCGCGCCGGTCAGGCGCTCGATGTAGCCGGTGAGCGCCTCGCTCCCGGCGACCGCCGCGTCGAGCGCCTCGCGCTCGGTGGCGAAGCCGTCGAAGCCGAGGGCGCTCCCCCGGATCCACCCCACGTCCTCGTCCCGCTGGTTGGCGAGCCGGTAGCTGGCCTCGCCCGTCTCGAAGATGCTCAGCATGTGATCGGTACTCCCACTGTTGCTGGTGTGTCTGGCTGCTACTGCGTTGGCGTGCGGTGTCCTGCGGTGCTGCATGAGCTGCGAAGGGCCCGGGGGCATCCGGGTCCGAGTCGCGGCGATGCGATGCCGCGCCGTCGGCGATCCGATGCGATCGTGCATTTCGGGGGGGCCCCCATGCCCCTCGCGCGCTCAGGACATCGTCGCGGCTCGATCCAGTGTCACCTCCGTGCGAGGGTCCGTGTGTGGCCGGCCTGGGGCCGGGGTGCCACCTTCCCCGGCGCGATCACGGGAGTCGCGTCGTCGCGTGATCGGGAGGAAGCGCACCCGCGGCCCGCAGCCGCCGGCCCGTCCCGTGTCGGCGCCGGCAGCGTGCCGGTGCCGTCGTCTCGTGAAGTGCCCGTGTGCGGACCGCCCCACCTGGCGGGGAGCGCAGGTGGGGCGGTCGTGTGGGTCGTCGTGGTCCGGGGCGGTCGTGTTCGCCGCTATCCGGTGCCTGTACGTCCCCCGTCGCTCCCCTGCCACCCCGCCGTCCCGCGTCGGGCGTGCTCGCCGGCTCCCCGGACTTCGGGGCGCGGCGCCGCCGCGCGTGCGGCGGCCAGTCGCATCCCCGACACCCGCGTGCGGTACGCGCCCGTGCGCCACGCGGCGCCGGCCGCGCCAGGGCAGGCGCGCCAGGGCCGCGCGCCGGGCAGGGCGCGTCGCTCGATGGTGTGGACGGAGGTCGGGGCTCTCATGGACGGTGGCTGGTGGTGCGTCGCTGTCGGGATGGAGCGCTGGCGGTGAGAGGATGCCGGGCACGCGCCGGCTGGCCGAAAAAAAAGAGCCGCGTCATCGATACGCTGCCGCGGCGCCATCTCGTGGCTCCGCACACCCGAATTCCCCGGCGTCTGCCGCCGGCTCTCCTGATGTCGTGCGTATCGGGACGCGACTCCCTGCCAGCACGCTACCCCTCGGACCAGGGGAAGTCAAGGAAGAGCGCGGTGGACGCGGGGCAGGGATCGTGCACGTCGCGCGACGCATGCTGGACCTCCGCTCCTCCCACGCACGACGCACCCTCGGCGCCCTGTCCGCTGCCCTCCTCGCCGCCGCCTGCACCGGCTCGGTACACCAGGAGCACGCGGCGGCTGGTGGGACCGAGACCGCCACCGCCGGGGCACCGGCGCCGACCGACGCGCCGACCGACGCGCCGACCGACGCGCCGACCGACCTCGTCGACGAGGCGGCCGCGAGCGCCGTCGCCGATGCCACCGGGCCTGTGTCGGGCGGCGACGAGACCCCGGCAGGCGTGGCGACGCTGGTCGCCGTGCGCACGGCGGCGCAGCCCACGCTGGGCGTCGAGCGCGTGGTCTTCGAGCTCGACGGCGCGGCGCTCCCCGCCTACCGCGTGGCGTACGTGGACGGACCGCCCACGCGGTGCGGCTCCGGGGCGCCGGTGACGCTGGCGGGCGACGCCGTGCTCGTCGTCCAGCTGCACCACACGCAGGCGCACGCCGAGCGCGGCGGCGAGGTGGCGTCCACCATCCCCGACCGCGACCGGCGGCTGGCGCAGCCGCTGCTGCGTCAGCTCACGCTTATCTGCGATTTCGAGGGGGAAACGACATGGGCGCTCGGCCTCGCCGGCCGGCGCCCATTCCGCGTTCTCGAGTTGCGTGCCCCCACCCGCCTGGTGGTGGACGTGGGCGCCGGTCAGCCGGCGCGCGCCGAGGTGAGATAGAGGTTCAGCGAGCCGAAGGAGAGCTTCGACTTCAGCTGGAGCATCAGCCGCCGATCGTCGTCCGACAGCCAGACCTCGGCCTTGCCGCCCTCGGAGAAGATCCCCTTGGCCTTGATCACCGGCTGCACGACGACGGCGTCGAAGGTCCCGGCGGGGACCGTCACCCGCTCCTTCCGCAGCACCCGGATGGTGATCGGGTTGCGGTCGGGCTTGAAGTAGCGGTTGAAGCTGTAGCTCTTCCCCACCTCCAGCGGCACGGTGCGCAGGAAGTAGAGGAAGGAGGCGTCGTCCAGCGGGTTCGCCGAGGATGCCTGCTCCGGCGCCGGATCGGTGAGCGCGTCGTAGGTGCGGCGCTCCGGGTAGATCTCGTAGCGGCGCTGGCGCTCCTTCGACCCCTCGTTCTGGTCCTGCACGAAGCGGAGCGAGACCAGGTCGTCGGTGGCGAACCAGCTCTCGAAGGTGTCGTCCACCTTGTAGAAGGGCACGCTCCCCTTCACGCGGAAGAGCGAGTGGTAGGCGGGCTCGCCGCGCACCTGATCGATCCCGCGCAGCTCGAGCGAGCCGGTGCCCACCTTGATGGAGCCGAACTTCACGTCGTAGGTCAGCCGCTCACCGGGCGCGAAGGGGCGCTCCCCCTGCGTCTGCGCGGCGGCGGGTACGCCGGCGCTCAGCGCGAGCAGCGCGGCCGGCAGCAAGACGCGCGCGACACGGGCCGCGCGCGACGGAATCGTCATCGTCATCGTCGTCCTCCCCGAGCCGGCCCGGGCGCGACATGCGCCCT
The DNA here is from genome assembly GCA_035761165.1 of Gemmatimonadaceae bacterium. Lineage (GTDB taxonomy): Bacteria > Gemmatimonadota > Gemmatimonadetes > Gemmatimonadales > Gemmatimonadaceae > CALCHX01. Next base: position 15,601 of record DASTRO010000165.1, read on the forward strand.
CGGGTCGACGACATGAAATCTAGAAACATTTGCCGCAAATGCAAGGCCGAGCGACGGCGTAACATCTTGCAAATAGTAGATTTACGGAGCAGTTTGAGCGACGCGCGGAGCCCACCTGCTGCTCCGGCGTCGTCCACGGAGCCGGCGCCGGGTCCGGCCCCGCCCCATCTGCCGGCGGGACGCGGCATGAGCACGCGGCCCGAGGCTCCCGAGCGCGCTCCTGAGGCTGGCAGCGACCCACGCGCGACGGCATGTTCCGAGCAGGTGGGCCGCCGACGAGCTCCAGCCGTCGCCGACGATCCGGATCCCGGCTCGCTCGGCGCGATGCTACGCGACTTCCAGGACAGGCCGTGCCCGGTGGCAGGCGACCCGAGCCCGGGGCCGGACGTCGCGACCGACCTCCTGACAGTCACGCGTGACCGCCCTCTTCACTGGCATCGTCGTACTGGTCGGACTCCTTGCCGCCGGCATCGCGTCGGTGTCGGGATTCGGCATCGGGAGCCTGCTCACCCCCGTGCTGGCGCTGCAGGTCGGGACGAAGCTCGCGGTCGCCGCCGTCGCGCTGCCGCACGCGGTCGCGACGGCGCAGCGCTTCTGGATACTGCGCGCCCATGTGGACCGGCGGGTCCTGCTCGGCTTCGGTCTCGCCAGTGCGGCGGGTGGGCTGGCGGGGGCCCTGGCCCACGTGTGGGTCTCGAGCCGAGCGCTGGCGGTGGTGTTCGGGGTGGTGGTCGCGCTTGCCGGCGTGTCGGAGCTCACCGGGTGGATGCAGCGGGTCCGCTGGGGACGCCGGTCGGCCTGGATCGCGGGCGCGTCGTCGGGAGTGCTCGGCGGCCTGGTCGGCAACCAGGGCGGCATCCGGACGGCGGCGCTGCTCGGCTTCGACGTGCCCAAGGAGTCCTTCGTGGCGACCTCCACGGCGATCGGCCTGTTCGTGGATGCCGCCCGGCTCCCGGTCTATTTGGCGACGGAGTGGCGGGACATCCTCGGCATCTGGCCGCTCGTGGCGGCCGCCGTGGCTGCGGTCGTCGTTGGCACCGTGCTCGGTGCGCGCGTGCTGGGGGAGCTGCCGCAGCGGCTGTTCCGCAGGCTGATCGCGGGACTGCTCATCGTGCTGGGGCTCTCGATGGCGCTGGCTGGCCAGGGGTGAGAGCCTCGGCATCGCGGACGAGGCGGATGGTCGTCGCGCCCGGATCTCCACCGGGAGGAGAGTGGTCCGCTGCCGAAGAAGACGCCGCCCGCGCCGCCCGCGCCGTCGTGTGGGCGTGTGGGCGTGCTGCGGCACGGCCGGCGCTCGGGGCGGACGCCCATCGCGTCGTGCGCCCTTCTTTGTGATGTGAAGTACTTTACTTCACTCCGGTAGGTGCGTATTCTCGGTCCGTGATGCCGACGCACTCCGTCCGATCCCATCCCGGCGAGCCCCCGGCGCTACCCGGCTGCCGCACGGACGGCCGGTGCGTCGTCCGCGAGCGGGTGGAGCGGGTCGGGACCTGCCGGTGAGCGCGCGCCTGGACGTGCTCGTGGTGGGCGCCGGGCTGGCGGGGTTGGAGTGCGCCCGACGGCTGGGCGAGGCCGGTGCACGCGTCCTGCTCGTCGACCGCAAGCCCGCCGTGGACCACGCGGTGCACACCACCGGCATCTTCGTCCGCCGGACGCTGGAGAGCTTCGCCCTGCCGGAGGACTGCCTCGGGCCGCCGGTGCGGCGCGTGGCGCTCCACTCGCCGGGCGGACGAGCGCTGACGCTGGAGAGCCCGCACGACGAGTTTCGCGTCGGCCGCATGGGCGCGCTCTACCGCCGCACCCTGGCCGCGTGCCTCCGCGCCGGCGTGCAGTGGGCACCGGCGACCGGCGTCGCCGCGCTCGAGCCGGACGGCACGGGCTCCGCCGTGCTGCTGGAGCGAGCGGGCCGGCGGGCACGGCTGCGCGCCCGCTTCGTGGTGGGCGCCGACGGCGCGGTGTCGCGGGTGGCGCCGGCGCTCGGGCTGGACGAGAATCGCGAGTGGATCGTGGGCGTCGAGGAGGTGTTCCGCGGCGTCGAGACCGGGCACCCGCCAGCGTTCCATGTGTGGCTCGACCCGGTGCTGGCACCCGGCTACATCGCCTGGGTGGTGGACGACGGCGAGGAGGTGCACGTGGGCGTGGGCGGCTACGCGGCGCGCTTCCGGCCGGCCGAGGCGCTCCGCCGCTTCCATGCCCGCGTGGCGCTGCGCTTCGGGTTGTCGGGCACGGCGGCGTGCGAGCGGCGCGGCGGACGCATTCCCGTGGGCGGGGTGCTACCGCGCATCGCCTGCGCCCGCGGGCTGGTGGTGGGCGACGCGGCGGGCGCGGTCTCGCCGCTCACGGCGGGCGGGCTCGACCCCTGCCTCCGCCTCTCCGCCTTGGCCGCCACGGTGGCCGTCGACTTCCTGGCCACCGGCGACGAGGGCGCGCTGGCGCCGTACGACGGTACCGCGTTCCGCGACCACTTCCGTGCCCGTCTCCTCCTGCGGCGAGCGCTGGCGGCGGTCCGCTCGCCCGCCGCCGCCGAGCTGGGCTGCGCGGCGCTTCGCCTCCCCCCGTTGCGCGCCGTCGCGCGCCGGGTGTTCTTCGGCCGCGGCTCGTTTCCCGACGTCGCGCCCGCCCGGTCGCCTCGTCACTCGCGACGGCAGCCGTGACGACGGACGCTCCGGCCTGGCTACGCCATCGCACGGTGTCGCCCTCTTCCATCTTCGCCGTCGCCCGGCTATGTTTAGAGACAGCGACAAATGCGCGCCGCGCATACCCCGCGACGGAGACAGGGCCCTCGCTCTCGAGGGCCCTTTTTTCGACCGGTGGGATGCACGGCGCGTGGTCGCCCGCCGCGGCGGCGGCGTCCACAGTGGACGGCAGCCGATACACAGCGCGTCGCGACGTACGGTACTCCCGGACTCTCGACACCAACACCTCCAGGAGTACCCATGCGTACGACCGGCACCGTGAAGTGGTTCAACGACACCAAGGGCTTCGGCTTCATCACGCCCGAGAACGGCCAGAAGGACTGCTTCGTCCATCACTCGGCCATCCAGGGCCAGGGCTTCAAGTCGCTCGCCGAGGGCGAGCGCGTGGAGTTCGACGTGGTGCAGGGCCAGAAGGGCCCGGCCGCCGAGAACGTCGTCAAGCTCGGCCGTTGAACCGTCGCGCCGCGGCTCCGCCCGCGGCGCATCCGAAGGGCCGGTCCGGCGCACGCGCCGGACCGGCCCTTCCCCATTCCTGAGTACCCGCCGCGCGCCGGCGGGCCACCGCATCCACAGGAGGTACGATGATCGAAGTGACACTCGAAGAGGGCGATCGCCTGGATTGGGCGCTGAAGGCGTTCAAGAAGAAGGTGCTGCGCTCCGGCCTGTTGAAGGACCTGCGCCGCCGCCGCCACTACGTGAAGCCGAGCGAGGCGCGCCAGCTGAAGGCCGACGCCGCCCGGCGTCGCGCGCGCCGCAGCGCGCGCTGAGCGCCGTCGAGCAGCCGGAGACACGATGTCGAAGGAAGACATGGTCGAGCTCGAAGGCGTGGTCGCCGAGGTGCTCCCGAGCTCGATGTTCCGCATCGCCCTCGACAACGGGCACTCGGTGCTCGCGACGATCGGCGGCAAAATGCGGCGGTTCCGCATCCGGGTGCTCACGGGCGACCGCGTGAAGGTCGAGGTCTCGCCCTACGACCTGACGCGCGGCCGGATCACCTACCGCCACAAGGACTGACCCACCGCGCGCGCCAGCCCCGGTCACGTCCACGGCTCGCGGGCCGCCGTCGGCGGCCCCGCCCATCTGTCTCGCCGGAGGATCCATGCAGGAGATCGACGACGCACCATCGCACATCACGGAAGGCGTCACGACCAAGCAGCGCGCCGCGGTGCAGCGCGAGGTCCAGCGGCTGCTCGACGAGCTGGCTCCGGAGCGACCGCCGGCACGGCACGACGCGCCGGTGCCGACGGTGCGGCAGCACCGCTTCCCGGGGCGCTGCATCCTGCAGGGCACGACGCGGGCGGTGAGCGTGTCGTGGTTTCCCGAGGGGTACGACGCGACCTCGCTCGGCGAGATGCTGGTGATCGCCTGGCGCGGCGTCGTCTCCCTCCCCGGCTCGGCGCATCGCGCGGCCGGGCCGGCGGAGGTGCTCACCGAGGTCCTGCTCAGACCGTCCGAAGGTGCGACGGGCGAGTGGGAGTGGCACCTCGCGGCCGACCACCAGGTGCTGAGCACGTCGGCGCTGGCGAGCTACTGCCGCGAGCTGCTGCTCGGGTAGCGGATGCTCGCGGCCCGGTGGGGATCCGCCCACGTGCGGCGTGGCGGTCCCACCCCTACTCCGCCCGCAGGGCGATGATCGGATCGACGCGCGTCGCCCGACGGGCCGGGAGCCAGCTCGCGACGGCCGCGGTGCCGACGAGCACCGCCGCCACGCCGGCGTAGGTGGCCGGATCGGTGGGCGCGACGCCGTAGAGCAGGCTCCCCATCAGCCGCGTGAGGGCGAACGCGCCGGCCAGGCCGAGCGCGAGCCCGGCGACCACGAGACGGAGGCCCTGCCGCACCACCGTCCGCCGCACGGCCGACGGCGCGGCGCCGAGCGCCATGCGGATGCCGAGCTCGCGCGTCCGCTGCGCCACGACGAACGAGAGCACGCCGAACACCCCGAGCGCGGCCATCACGAGCGCGACGCCGGCGAACACGCCGAGCAGCGTCGTGGACCAGCGCGCCGGCGCCACCGACTCGGCGAGCACGGCGTCGAGGGTGCGGACGTTGCGCACCGGCACGGTCGCGTCGAGCGTGCGGATGACGTTCCGCACCGCGCCGGCGACCGCGGTCGGCGGACCGGCCGTGCGGACGACATAGGAGAAGGAGCGCCAGCCGGGCATCACGGCGAGCGGGATGTAGACGGTCGGCAGGGGATCGCTGCCGAGCCCCGCGTCGCGCGTGTCGCCCACGACGCCGACGATCGTGCCGTGGTCGAAGAGCCGGTTGTCCGGCGCGCCGAGATAGATCGCCTTGCCGATCGGATCCTCACCGGCGTAGTACCGCCGCGCCAGTGCCTCGTTGATCACCACCGCGGGCCGCTCCCGCCGGTCGTCGGGCGTGAGCAGGCGGCCACGCTTCAACGGCAGGCCGATGGTCGCGAAGTACCCCGGCGTCACCACGCGATAGGCCTCGCCCGTCGGCTTCACGTCTGGGGGGAGCGGCCGGTCGAGCCGGTTGAACCAGGCTCCGATGCCGCGGCCGGTGACCGGCAGCTGGCTCACCACCGCGGCCGAGCGCACGCCGGGGAGCGCGCGGATGCGCTCGAGGCTCGTCGCGGTGAAGGACGCGTCCTCGCCCGGTCGCGTGACGTCGAACGTCAGGACGTGGTCGGCCGTGAAGCCGGGATCGACGCGCTGCATGAGGGCGAAGCTGCGCAGCAGCAGGCCCGCGCCGGTGAGGAGCACCATGGCCAGCGCGAGCTCCGAGACGACGAGGGCGCTGCGCGCCCACTGGTGTCCGGCGCTCCCGCGCGTGCCCGTACGCAGTGCCTCACCGGAGCGCGCCCGCGCGAGCTGCCACGCCGGGAGGCTGCCGAAGAAGAGCCCCGCCGCTACCGAGACGCCGAGCGTGAAGAGGAGGACGCGGGCGTCGAGCCCGATCTCGTCGACGCGCGGGAGGTTGGTGGTGGCCTGCGCGGCGAGCAGCAGCTCGAGGAACCCCTGGCCCACGAGGAGCCCCGCGGCGCCGCCGGCGAGGGCGAGCACGAGGCTCTCGGTGAGCAGCTGCCGGGCGAGGCGGGTGCGTCCGGCGCCGAGCGCCTGGCGCACGGCGATCTCGCGATGGCGGCCCGAGGCGCGGGCGAGCAGCAGGTTGCCGAGGTTGGCGCAGGTGATGAGCAGCACGAAGGCGACGGCCGCCATCAGCACGAGGAGCCGCGTGCGCACGCCCTCGACGATCGTCTCCTGCAGCGGCCGCACGACGATGCGCAGGTCGCTGTTGTACATCGGCCAGTCGCGCTGCAGCCGCTCGCTCACCACCGCCAGCTCGGTGCGCGCCTGCTCCAGCGTGGCGCCGGGCGCGAGGCGGCCGACGACCTGGATGAAGTACTGGTCGCGGTTGGCGCGGAACTCGGCGTCGAAGCGCGACGGCACCCAGAACTCGGTGCCGGTGTCGGGGAAGCGGAAGCTCGGCGGCATGACGCCGACGATCGTGTGCGACGCGCCGTCGAGGGTGAGCGTGCGGCCCACGACGCCGCGGTCCTCGCCGAAGAGGCGGCGCCAGGTCGCGTAGCTCAGGACGATCACGCGCTGGGCCTCCGGGGTCTCGTCGGCCGGCGTGATGGTGCGACCGAAGAGCGGCGGCACGCCGAGCACGTCGAACAGCCCCCCGACGGTGCTGGCGCCGAGCAGGCGCTCCGGCTCGCCGCGCCCGGTGAGCGTCCGCGCGCTGCCAGCGAAGCCGGCGAGCCGGACGGTGCGCGTCTGCCGCTGCCAGTCGAAGAAGCTGCCGGGCGAGGTGCTCGTGAAGTCGGTGGGCGCGCCGCCGTCCACCCGCTCGCCGACGGCGACGAGGCGGTCGGGTTCGCGCAGCGGGAGCGGCGCGAGCAGCACGCCGTCGACCACGCTGAAGATGGCGGTGTTGGCGCCGACGCCCAGCGCCAGGGTGAGCACGGCCACGAGGGTGAAGCCCGGGCTCCGGCGGAGCGAGCGCAGGGCGAAGCGGAGGTCCTGCAGCAGCGAGTCGACCATGTCCCTGTCCCTCGGAGCGGTGGTGGTGCGGTGCGCGCGCTCCGCGCGCTCGGCGCGCCGCGCACGTACGGCCAGGCGCAGGAGCCCGGGCAGCTCGGCGCCGAGGGCCAGGAGCCCGCAGCGGTCGCCGCCGGCGCGCGTCGCCGCGTCGTGCAGGTCGGCGAAGACGAGCGCCATCTCGTCGGCGAACTCGCGGCGGAAGCGCGGCGGGAGCAGCCACGCGAGCAGGAGGCGGTAGAGGCGCACGGCGAGCGGCCGCCGCGGGGCGGCCGCCGTCACGACCCCTCCCGCGCCGACGACGGGCGCAGCGGCGGCAGGAGCCGCTTCGCGCGCGCCATCGCCGCCAGTCGATCGAGCCGCCGCGCCTCCGCGCGTGCGGCTTCGCGCCCGAGCCGGGTGATGCGGTAGTAGCGGCGCCGGGCGTCGTCCCGCTCGGCCGGGGGTCGCTCGGCCAGCTCGTCGATCCACCCCGCGTCGAGCAGGCGCTTGATGGCCGCGTAGAGCGTGCTCGCCGTCAGCCGGACCTCGCCGTCGGTGCGGGCGGCGATGTCCTGGATGATGGCGTAGCCGTGCAGATCCTCGTCGAGGAGCGAGAGGAGGATCTGGAAGACCGGCGTCGTGAGCGGCGCCGGCGCGGGGCTGCGATCGTCTGCCACGTGGCCTCCGGGCCGCTGGCGTCTCTATACCGCCCACGATTATACCGCGCGACGGTATAGTGGGAGGCGGCGCGGCGGGTGTCAAGGACGGGCGGAGGGAGTGGCGTGGGGCGCGGGGGCGCGGGGGCGTGGGGGCGTGGGGGGGTGGGGGCGTGGGGGCGTGGGGGCGTGGGGGCGTGGGGGCGCGGCAACGTTCCGGTACGAGGCGCGGTGATCTGATGGGGGCGAGCGGGCGGATGGACGCCATCCTGTATTTCGGGGGGGCCCCCACGGACGCCTCGCCACCGCCCTCCACGCCCGCGCCCCCGTCAGCGCCATCCCTCCCCGGCCAGCACCGCCTGCACGCCCGCCCCCGCCACGGCCCCGCCCCCTCGCACGTACGCCCCCGACGCCGTCAGCTCCCACGCGTGGGGATCGGCCACGTAGCGGTCGAGCAGGTTGCCTAACGCCGCGCGGGCGGCCGCGTCGCGCACCGGGACGAGCAGCTCGACACGCCGGCGCAGGTTGCGCGTGCGCAGGTCGGCCGAGCCGATGAACCAGCGCGCGTCCCCGCCGTTGGCGAAGTGGTAGACGCGCGAGTGCTCCAGGAAGCGCCCCACCACGCTGCGCACGCGCAGCCGGCCGCCGGGGCCGTCGGGGCGGAGCGTGCAGATGCCGCGCACGAGGAGCGTGACCTCCACGCCGTCGCGCGCCGCGCGCGCCAGGGCGCGCACGACCTCGTCGTCGGAGAGGCCGTTCACCTTGATGCGGATGCGCGCCTCGCGGCCGGCGCGCGCGTGCGCCGCCTCGCGCTCGATCAGCTCGAGCAGCGCGGGGAGGAGCTGCCGCGGCGCCACCAGCGAGCCGTTCGGCAGGCGCTCCGGCGGCGCGCTCGTGCCGGTGAGCGCGTTGAACAGCGCCGCCACGTCGCCGGTGACGTCCTCGCGGGCCGAGAAGAGCGCGAGGTCGGTGTAGCGCTGCGCCGAGCGCGCGTCGTAGTTGCCCGTGCTGACGTGCGCGTAGCGGCGCGGCTGCCCCCCCGGCCTCCCCTCCCCGCCCTCGCGGCGCACGACGAGCGCCGCCTTGGCGTGCGTCTTCAGCCCCACCAGCCCGTAGACCACGTGCGCGCCCGCCTCCGCCAGGGCGCGCACCCAGCCGGCGTTGCGCTCCTCGTCGAAGCGCGCCCGCAGCTCCACGAACGCCACCACCTGCTTCCCCTGCCGCGCGGCGTCGCACAGCGCCTCGACCACCGGCGAGCGGTCGCCCACGCGATAGAGCGTGATCTTGACGGTCGTGACGTCCGGGTCGGCCGCGGCCTCGCGCAGGAAGCGCAGCGTGGTGTGCTCGAAGGCGTCGAAGGGGTGGTGGACGAGCAGGTCGCCGGCGCGGACGGCGTCGAGGAGGCTCGTGCGCGCCGGCACCGGCTTCCGTGCGCGGAGGGGGGGATACGTCAGCGCCGGGTCGCGCGGCAGCTCCAGCGCGTCGAGGCCGCGCAGGTCGAGCAGGCCGTCCACCTCGTACACGTCGGCGGGACGGATGGAGAGGGGGAGGCCGCCGGCGCCTGGCTCGCGGCGCAGCGATTCCAGCACCACGTCGCGCAGCACGGCGGGCATGGTGCGCTCCACCTCGACGCGCACCGCGCCGCGTGGGGCGCGCTCGCGCATCGCCGCCGTCACCGCCTCCAGCAGGTCGTCGGCCGCGGCCTCGTCCAGCTCCAGGGTGCTCGCCCGTGTCACGCGGAACGCGTACGCCTGCTCCACGCGCGACGACGGATGCAGCACGTCGAGGTTGGCGCGCACCACCTCCTCCACCGGCACGGCGAGCGTCGCGTCGTCGGCAGGGAGGTGGAGGAAGCGCGGCAGGTCGGCCGGGAGCTCGACCTCCGCCACGTGTGGCGCGCCGCCCCGGCCGTCCACCAACACGGCGGCGATGGCGAGCGAGAGGTCCGGCAGCTGCGGGAAGGGGTGCCCGGGGCTCAGCGTCATGGCGAGCGGCGTGAGCGCGGGGAGGATGTCGTCGCGGAAGCGCGCGCGCAGCGTGCCGCGCTGCACGTCGTCCAGCGCCGCCCAGGGCACGACGCGCACGCCGTGCGACGCCAGCGCGGCGAGACACGCCCGCGCGCAGCGCGACTGGCGGGCGACGAGCGCGCGCACGCGGTCCGCCACCGCGTCCAGGCGCTGCCGCGCGAGGCGGGCCGCGGCCCGCGCCTCGGCGCCCGCCTCGGGCGGCGGGCAGAGGGCGGCCTCGAGCGCGCTCACGCGCACGCTGAAGAACTCGTCCAGGTTGGCGCTCACGATCGACAGGAAGCGCAGCCGCTCGCCGAGTGGCGTCGCGTCGTCCTCGGCCAGGGCGAGCACGCGCTCCTGGAAGGCAAGCAGGCTGAGCTCCGGGTCCAGCACGTCGCCGTCGTGCAGGGCGGCGGCGCCCGTGGGGATCGCCGTGGTCGCCGTCACGGTGAGCGGCGCGTCCCAGCCGACGGCGGCGTCCTCCGTGTCGGCGGCCTGCATCCACTTGAGGAGGAGCTCCGCCTGCTCGCACGGATCGGCGGTGGCGGGCCGCAGGCCGTGCTCGCGCTCCAGCGCCTCGGCCAGGCGGCGCAGCGTGGGGTCGTCGCGGCCGGTGCCACGCCGCCGGTGCACGCAGAGCTGCTGGAAGGTGCGCGCGGCGCCGTCGCGGCGGACGGTGACGTGGTCGTAGTGCAGCTCGAGACGCGGCCGGCGCAGCCAGTCGGGGAGGGCGGTGCGGCACCAGCGCTCCACCTCCAGCTCCACGCGCACGTCGAGCCGCGCCGGATCGACGAGGGCGCGCAGCCGACGGGTGACGGTGCTGTCCTCGGCCAGCGCGGCGCGGGGCTCGGCGGCGCGCACCGCCGCGTCCACGCGCAGGGGCGGCGCGGCGTGGGCACCGTTCCCGTCGGGCGGCGTGGGCGCGGCGATGCGCACGGTGAGGGTGCGCCGGTCGTCGGCCGAGATGCGGAGGCGGCAGCTGACGCCGCGGCGGCGCAGCACGCCGTCGGGCGTGTCGAGATAGAGGTCGCGGTGCAGCGTGCGCGTGGCGACGCTGGCGGCGATGCCCAGCGGCAGCGGCGCCTGCACGAGGCGCCGGAGCTGGTCGGCCGAGAAGAGGTCGCAGCGAAGCTCGTCGACGCGATCCACGCGGCGTCCGGTCATCCGCCGTTCCGGCAGGCGTCGAGGATGGCGCGACGCGCGTCGCCGGCGTCGCCGATGACCCGGTAGAAGTCGTCGAAGTAGCGGAGCGTGCGCTCCACCACGCGTGGCTCCAGCAGCTGGCCGACGGCGTCATGGTAGAGCGCCGTGATGGCGTCGCGCCGCGCCTGGAGGAGGGCGAAGACGCGCGCGTAGTCCTCCGCCGGCGCGCAGTGCCCACGGTAGAGCCGCTGGCGCACGTCGCGGATGGGGAGCTGCTCGGCCGGCGCGGCGTAGTACGCGTCGATCGCACCGGCGTAGTCGAAATCATACGCGACGGGCTGTATTCCCGCGGGCGTGCCGACCAGCTCCACGTTGTGCAGCGCGGCGGCCGACCAGTCGGTGTTGCCGATGAGGTACTGAAAGACGCCGTGCAGCGCGCGGCCGTAGGGGTCCAGATCCTCGGCGACGGCCCCCTGCTGCTCGAGCAGCGCGCCGCCCACGCGCTCGGCCAGCGCCTCGGCCTCCTCCACGAGGATGGCGTAGCGCGTCAGCTCGGGGCGGCCGCTGGCGCTGTCCGCGTAGGTGACGCGCAGCAGCCGCACGCGATGGCTGAACGGGGTGAGCAGGTTGTAGACACGGTAGAGCTGGAGCTCCTGCAGCACGTACTGCTCGCCGCGGTCGTTGTTCTGGCAGACGTTGACGAGCTTGGGCCGGTTCAGGCCGGCGAAGGCGCTCTGCCGCACGGCGGCGCGTGGAAAGTCGAGCCGCAGCGGCGGGAAGGCGCAGTGCTCGAGCCGCCAGATGCCGCGCGTGCGCACGCGCAGCGGCAGCGTGACGGGCCGGCCGGCGCTGTCGGTGTAGCCGAGCGTCGCGGCACGCCACGGTGCGCCGTCGCGCCGGTCCCGGCGGAGGCGGTCGAGGTTGGCGGTGATCGTCACCGGCAGGGGCGCGACCTCGTCGAAGATGCGGGTCGGCGCGCGTGGCTCCTTCGCCTTCGGCTTCCCCGGCGCGGCCGCGGAATCGGCGGCCGCCGAGTCGGCCGCCGCGCGCCGCCCGCCGGTGTCGCGCGCCGGCGGCACCGGCGGCACCCACTGCGCGGCGAGCGGCGCGGCGACGAGGGCGGCGACGAGCGCGGCGACGAGCGGCATGGTGAGCAGGGCGAGGGAGTGGCGTGCCGGCATCGAGCCCTCCGTGCGGTACCGTTCGGCGAGGTCCCGTCCGACGCGCGAGCGATCGCCCGCGCGCCGCGCGTTCAGTCCAGCTCCGCGTTCACCACGTGCGGCGTGCCCGCGTCGCGCAGCGTGGCGAGCAGCTCCGTGGGCGGCACGCTCTTCCGCAGCCAGACGGCGTACTCGACGACGTCCACACCGTTCGGCTCGTGCACCACGCCGCCGTAGCGCCACTGCTTGACCCGCGCGTCGAGCAGCGCTTCGATGGCCTGCCGGGCGCCGGCGGCGTCGGCGGTGCGGACGCGCAGCAGCGCCTCGCGCCGCCCCTCCTCGTCCGGGGGCTCCGGGTTGTGGCGGCGCGCACGGCGCCACGCGCGGTCGGCCACCGCCTGCAGCTGCTCGGCGGTCATGTCGCGGAAGAGATCCTCGTCCAGCCGGGCGACGAAGGTGCCGGTGCGCCCGAGCTGCTCGACGGCGCGCCGCAGCTTCCGCTCGGCCAGCCTGCCGTCCAGGTGCGCGGGCGTGCGACCGAAGTCGCTGGCCCAGAGCAGGAGGATGAGCGCGTTGAAGACGACGGAGATGGCGACGGCGGCGGGGAGGCTCACCGCCGCGGCCAGGCCGATGACGGTGGCGAGGAAGACGTAGACGGCGTCCTTGCTGTCGTCGAGCGCGGTGCGGAAGCGCACGGCGGCGATGATGCCGGCGAGGCCGAAGGCGAGGGCGAGGCTGTCCTTGACGAGCACGACGACGCCGGCGACGACGGCCGGCAGGACGACGAGCGTCTGCACGACGGACTGCTGGTAGCCACGCTTGGCGCGGGTGAGCACGTAGACCCACGCCACCGGCAGGGTGAGGAGGACGGCGCTCACCATCGCCAGCGCGACGGCGGCAGCGACCGTGGGAGCGCCGAGGGCGGTCGGGCCGCTCCGCGCGGCGGCGTGGAGGGAGTCGGCGGCGGCGAGGACGCCGGGGAGAGCGGCGGGGAGCGCGCCGGCGAGGGGGCCACCGTGCAGCGACGCGAGGAGGGGGCGCCAGGCCAGGGCGGCGACGGCGAGCAGCGCGGCGTAGTAGAGCGCGACGCGGAGCACGACGTTGTCGAGGAGCGACGGGCGGAGCCGGGGGGCGGTCGTGGCCACGCGCAGCCTGTCTGGGGTGAAGTGGGGCCAATATTCGTGGCCCGGGGGAGGGGCGCCAGGGCGACGGGAGAGGATGCCGGGCCGCGGGCGCTCGGCTGCTTCCGCTAGCCGAGGGCCAGCCCCAGCTGCCGGAGCGCGTCCTCGTCCATGGCCGCCTCGCCCATCGCCGGCAGGTAGAGCGTGGCGCCCGGCGCTGCTCGCGCCGCGGGCAGATCGGCGAGAGGGATCCACTCGACGCGTGGCGCATCGGCCGGCCCGTCGGCGCCCTCGACGAGGGCCACCCGATGAGCGGGCGGGTAGAGCGCCGACAGTCGACGTGACAGCGGCCCGGTCATCGACCCGCCGGTCGACGGATCAGGCGCACCCGCCCGGAGCACGATCAGCGGCGTCGCCGTGTCGACCCGATGCCCATCGGCCGCGAACTGCCCCGCCGCCACGAGCTGACAGCCGGACGCGCCGGGATCCACGCCCAGCTCGGCGTAGAGGCAATCGGCGGCGGAGATCGCCGGCAGCAGCTGGGCACGATGCCCCGCCGCACGGGCGCGGCGCACCAGCTCGCGCACCACCGGCATCCCCACCGCCGGATGCCCGTCCACCGCCACGCAGACCGTCCGACCGGTGCCCAACGTCGCGAGGACCGGGTCCACGATCGGCGAGGACCCGGCGCCCGGCGACGGGTCGTCTCCCGGCGCCGGCACCGGGGTGGCGGACGCATTCACGGTGCGCAGCCAGTGCACCGTGTCGGCATCCTCGGAGTGGACGAACAGGCGGTCGGCGTGGCGCATCCAGGAGAGGGCGTACGGCGTGACGCGGTCCGCGCCACCGTGGCCGATGCCGGCGACGACGAGCGTGCCGGCGGCGGTGGACCGTCCATCCGGCGCGGGCGGCTCGGCCGGGGCTTCCCGGTCATCCCCGAGCGGCGGCACGTAGAGCGTGGTGCCGAGCGTCACCGCGCTCCCGGCGAGGGCGTCGAGGCGAACGCGCAGGATCGTCGGGGGGACGATCGGGAAGGGCGACGCCTCGTACAGCACGACCCGATGGTCGGCGGGGTAGTGGCGCGACAGCACCTCCACGAGCACGCGCAGCCCCTGCCGGCTCCACAGCGATGCCCGCTGGTACGTGAGCACGCCGATGCCGCCCACCTGCCAGAGCACGAGAGCGCTCCGCACGTCGACGCTGCGCGGACGCACGATGAAGTCGGTGGCCTCGAAGTTCGCGCAGCCGTGCCGTGTCGGATCCACCTCGAGATCGGCGAACAGACAGTCCTCCGCCGAGATGCCGGGCAGCATGCACGCGGCGTGGCCCTCGGCGCGCGCCCGGCGGACGGCCGCATGCGCCGGGTGCACGAAGACGCCGGGATGGCCGTAGAAGGCGGCGCACACCCGCCGGCCCTCGCGCACCGGCGCGAGCATGCGCTCCACCATCTCCTCGTACGTGTCGAGCCGGTGCCGGCCCGGGGCGTAGGCGTCGTGCAGCGACTCGACCGGCGGGCCCTGCTCCTGAAGCCAGGCGCTCGTCACCGGGTCGGCGCACAGGTCGAAGACGCGCTCCGCCGCCCGGATGCGCGACCGCGTCTCCGGCGTGACGTGGCCGGCGAGGCGGAATCCCGTCCCGACGACGTCGAGCGAGCCGCGCGTGCTCACGCGGCGGTGCCCCGGGTCGTGCCCTCGCCGCGACATCTCCGCATTCCCGTGTCCCCCATCCGCGGCCGGGCCTACGCGCTCTCCTGCCCGCTCGTCTCGCCGGTGGTGGTCACGTCGCCCGAGCGCCGGAAGAAGATCAGGATGAAGAGGAAGAAGGCGGCCGTCTGCCGCTCCCTGTTGAAGTACTCCCGGATCGCGAGTGCCGCCTCCGCCCCGTTCCGGACGAGCTTCCTGGCCTCGTCGTCGAGCGAGTAGCGGGCCATGGTGCCCTCGGGGTCCTGCTGGAACGACTGCGCCACGGCGGCATCCTCGGACATCGCGGTGAGAAAATCGCGCAGCGGCGTCGTGTCGGTCGCCATCGTGAGCTCCTTGTGGAGGATTGGGGATCCAGCCGGGTGCGGAGCAGCCTGACAGCCAGCGAACGAGAGATCGGACCGGGGGAACGGACCCCGGGACCGGGGTGAGCGGGATCAGGGCGGCGCGGCGGGGGCCCCGACGGCGCGGCGGGCCAGCGCCGCGCGATAGGTGCGCGCGTTCGGGTAGTGCGACCAGAACGCGTGCGCCTCGGCTCCGTGGAGGTGTCGGGACATCCGCTCCAGCAGGGCGCCGGCGCGGTCGAGGTGCGCCTCGCCGGCACCGGCCCGGTGCAGGACCAGGTGCAGCTCCGCCCAGATGGCGCAGGCGCCCGACGGACCGTCGGTGAGGCTGTCGGGCGAGGCGTCGCCCAGCAGCGCGAGGTACGCCGCGGGCAGCGGTCCGGGCGCGGCGAGGTGCAGCTCCCGCACGAGCGCGGCCGCCTCCTGGAGGCAGGGGCGCGCCTCCTCGGCGGCGCCCAGCTCGAGCAGCAGGCGCCCGAGGCCGAGCGCGGTGGCGGCGATCGCCTGCCGCGCGCCGAGGCTGCGGGCGGTCGCCACGGCCTCGCGGTACAGCGCCTGGGCGTCCGCCGCGTGCCCGCGCGCGCGCGCCACGTCCGCGGCGTAGAGGCGCAGGAAGGTGAGCACGTGCCGCTGCTGCCCGATCTCGGCGCGCTCCGAGCCGATCGCGATGTGCTGCTCCGCCTCGTCCAGCTGCCCCGTCTCGTAGCACAGCTGCGCGAGCGCGGCGCGGCCGAGCGTGGAGCGCATCGGGAAGCCGCGGCTCAGCACCAGCTGGCGCTGGAGGTGCGCGTGGGCGTCGCCGTAGTCGCCGCGCCACATGGCGATCACCCCGAGGCCGAACGACGCCGCCATCTCGCTCTCGGCGATCCCGTGCTCGCGCGCGATGGCGATCTCGGTGCGCAGGCACTCCTCGGCCTCGGGATGCGCGTTCAGGGCGAGGAAGGTGTTGCCGAGGTTGTCGAGGGCGCGGCACTCGCCGCGCCGGTCGCCGAGCGTGCGGGCGAGCGCGATCTCGCGATGATAGCCGGCCTGCGCCGCGTGGAAGCGCCCGGCGACGTGGTGCAGGCGCGCCAGGCTGCCCGTGACGTCGCGCTCGGTGCGGCGATCGCCGACGGCCGAGGCGAGCGGAAGCGCCGCCTCGAGCACCCGCCAGGCCTCGTCGTAGGCGCCGGTGGCGGTGAGATTGCGGCCGAGCGCCAGCGATGCCTGCGCGTGTCGCCGCGCGTCGCCGAGCGCCGCGGCCGCGGCGAGGGCATCGTGGGCCGCCGCCAGCTCGTCGGCGCGGCGGAGGAGTCGGCCCAGCGCCTCCGCGCGCCGGAGCTGCAGGTCGCAGCGCCGCGCGGCATCGTCGCGACCGATGGCGGCGAGCGCGAGGTCGGCCAGCTCCACGGCCTGCTGGTCCCGTCCGTACTGCTCCGCCAGATGGTCGAGCGCCGCGATGGTGTATGCCAGCCCCTGCGCCGTGCGGCCGCCGCGCAGCGAGTGCTCGGCCAGGAAGAGCGCCTCCGGCCCCGCCACGCCGTCCGCCGGCTGTCCGGCCGTCCCGTGGCGCGCGAGGAAGGCGTCGGCGAGCGCGGCATGGTACTCGGTGCGCAGCAGCGGCGGCATCGACTCGTAGAGCACCTCGCGGAGCTGGTGGTGGTCGAAGCGGAAGCCGGCGCCCTCCGCCCGCACCAGCCCGGCGCGCCGCTCGAGGGCGGCGAGCGACTGCAGCACCGCGAGCCGCTGCGCCCCCGACACGCGCGCGATCAGGTCGGGGTCGAACTCGAAGCCCTGCACCGCGGCCACGTCGAGCAGCTCGCGCTCCCGGTCGGGGAGGCCGCGCAGCCGGGCGAGCATCAGCTCGCGCACCGAGGCGGGCGTCGTGGCGTGTCCCAGCTCCCGGCGCACCGCCGCGGCGCTCTCGACCAGGCCGTGCAGCCGACCCGTCTCCTCGAGCTCCTTGAGGAACTCCACCACGAAGAGCGGATTGCCATCGGTCCGCTCGGCGATCACCGCGCCCACGTCCTCGGCCACGCTCTGGCGGCCGGTGCGGGCGGCGACGATCCGCACGACGTCGTCCACGCCGAGCCGCTCGAGGCGCAGGCGGCGCGCGCCCTCGAGCCGCGCGAGGTGCTCCAGCGGGTCACGACCCGGATCCGGCCGTGCCGTGACGACGAGGAGGAAGGGCTGCCGCCGCAGCTGGCGCGCCAGGGCGAGCACGAGGCGCTGACCGTCGGCCGACGCGAAGTGCAGGTCGTCGACGACCCACACGAGCGGGTGGTGCTCGCTCAGCGACTGGACGACCTCGAGGAAGACGCCGTGCACCGTCTCGTCCGACGGCCGCTCCACCCGGCTCGGGCCGGCGGACACGCGCGACGCGGCGTCGGCGCCCGGCACGATCGGCGTGGGAAGCAGGGCGGCGAGCCGGCCGTCGAGCGCCGCCGTCCCGAGGTGGTCCACCACGGCCTGCACCAGCCCCTCGAGTCCACCCGCCCCTGGCGAGAACGCGCCGTACAGGACGACGACGTCCTGCTGCTCTGCCCGCAGCGCGCGGATGAACTCGTCCACCAGCCGGCTCTTGCCGATGCCGGTCTCGCCTTCGAGCAGGACGACCCGCCCGCCCAGCCGGGCGGCGGTCTCCTGCTGCGAGCGGCGGAGGAGCGTCATCGCCTCGGCGCGGCCCACGAACGGCGTGTCGCGGGCCACCGGGATGCGCCCGCGCTCGACGCGCGGCGAGGCGCGGCAGAGCGCCTCGCCATCGGTGCGCCACCACGCCGAGCGCTCGCCCTCCTCCAGCACCGTGGCCAGCTCGTCGGCGGAGGCGAAGCGACGCGCCGGATCCTTCTCCAGCAGGCGCGCGACGGTCTCCTCGAAGAGCGGGGTGAATCGCGGGTCCACCGCGCCGAGCCTGGGCGGCACGTGCTGCAGGTGCCGCCACATCACGGTCGCGAAATCACCCGCCGCGAACGGCTGCGTGCCGGCGGCGGCCTCGTAGAGCACCACGCCCAGCGAGTAGAGGTCGGACGCGGGCCCGACCCCTCGGCCGGAGAGATACTCGGGCGCCGAGTAGGTGAAGGTCCCGACGAACATCCCCGTTCGCGTCAGGCGCGTGGCCTGCTCGGCGAGCTGCGCGATCCCCAGGTCCATCACCTTCACCTGGTGGTCGGGGGTGATGAGGACGTTCTCCGGCTTCAGGTCGCGGTGCACGACGCCCGCCGCGTGGATCGCGCTCAGCCCCCGCGCCGCCTGGGCGCCGATGGCGCGCAGCAGCGCCTCCGGGAGCGTCCCCAGCTCGTCCACGAGCCGGCGGAGCGTGGTCCCCTCGACGTACTCGAGCGCCAGGTAGTGGCTCCGTCCGCCCCCGGCGTCGGCCACGCCGGACTCGTACGTCCGCACGACGCACGGATGTCGCACCCGCGCCCCGATCTCGGCCTCGAGCGCGAAGCGGCGCTCGCTGGTCTCGTGGCCGAGGAGGATGGGATGGAGCAGCTTGAGGGCGACGCGCGCCCCGCGTGGCGCGAACGGGCGGTCCTCGATCAGCTCGGCGAGGTAGACCCGCCCCATCCCCCCGCTCCCCAGCAACTCGAGGAGACGATACGGTCCGAGCGACGCCGGAGCCGTGGAGGGGAGCGCGGAGTGCACGTCGTGCGTCATTCACGGACCGGAGAGGGCCGCCAGCATGCGACTCGCCGGCCCTATGGTAGGGCGGAAGGGAGAATGACGAAAGCCGACTCGACGTTGGGCAGCAGCGTGATGGGGGAGAGCGGCGCATCCCCGCCGGCCCCCGTCACCGAGCCCGGATCTCGCCCAGCAGCCCTCGCGTCTCCGCCGACGGCTCGGCGCCGTGCTCCCGCTTCAGCCGGCGCGCGAAGTCCTCGTACACGTGCACCGCGCCCGCCCGGTCGCCGAGCCGGTCGAGCATGGCCATCACGCGGCGCAGCACGCGCTCGTCGGTGGGCGCCAGCTCCGCAGCCCGGCGCGCCCACCGGTCGGCCACCGTGAGCTCCCCGGCCGACTCGCAGTGCGCCGCCAGCCCCCACGCGGCCGCCGCCGCGCGGTCGCGCAGGTCGGTGCGCTCGCGGTCCAGCCAGTCCTCGAAGTCGCCCGCCTGCGGCACGAAGAAGCCCGGCAGCAGCTCGCCGCGGCGGTACAGCTCCAGCGCCTGCGCGTAACGCCCGGCGTCCACCGCCTCACGGAGGGCGAGCGCGTCGCACCAGACCGCGCCGGACGCCAGCCCGACGTCCTCGTCGCCGCGTGCCACCAGCACGTCGTCCCCCAGCGCGCGGCGCAGCAGGTGGATGGCCTTGCGCAGCGCGGCGCGCGCGTGCTCCTGGTCGAGCTCGGGCCAGAGCAGCCCCACCAGCCGGTCGCGCCGGTGGAAGGCGGGCGGCGAGGCGAGCGCGAGGTAGACGAGCACGGCGACGCTCTTCGACTGCGCCAGCAGCGCCTGCGCGCGCTCGTGCGCCACGCCGGCGAGGTCCACCCCGCCCAACAGCCGGAGCTCGATCATCCGCGGCCTCCCGTACCACGGCGTGCCGGTGGTGCCCCGTCGTGCGCCACCCGGATGGGCGCCCCGGGCGGTGGCGCCCGGGCGGTGGCGCCCGGGCGCGGCCCAAGCTACGCGCCGGCCGGAGCGTCGGAAAGCGGGCGTGGACGGGGCCGGGTCGTTCGGGAACGGCGTGCGACGAGCTGGTGACGCGACGCCGGGAGGCGGGTGGCATCGTGTGGTTCGGGGGGGCCCCCCGCGCCGCGTCTCGTCCCCGCATGCCCCGCGCCCGCGCCCGCGCCCGCGCCCGCGGAACGCCAGCGGAACGGCAGCGGAACGTCAAAGGCACGCGACAAACACGACCCGCCCACGCGGCGTTCACGGCCGCGGAACCGGCCCGCCGGAGATTCCCTCCCGAGCGCCGCACCCCGCGCGCGCCCTCGGGCTCGACGATCCCATCGAGCGCCCAGGCCGGAGACGACCATGTCCGCCATCATCCGCCACCCCCACCCTGCGCTCGTCGGCAGCGCCGCCCTCGCCGTCGCCGCGCTCCTCGCCGGCTGCACCGACCTGCCGACCGCGGAGCCGCCGAAGGAGTCCGGGAAGCAGGGGGTGATCCTCGGGCCGACGCTGCCGGCCGATCGGTGCGAGCCCTACGTCGAGATCGCGCGCCTCTACGCCTCCTTCGACAACCTGCAGCACTTCTGCTTCACGGCGCGGCTCCGCCCCGACGTGTGGAGCGCGGACTACCCGGATCCGCAGCGACGCGAGTGCGAGTGCATGGTCGAGTGACCGCACCGGCCGCGCGAGCCCCCTCCGTCCACCCGTCCCGGAGCCCGCCCGATGAACCCTGCGAGCGCAGTGCAGATCATGCCGATGGTGCCATGGGCGATGCGCCCCGCGTCGCCCTGGCCGTGGCCCCGCCCCACGCCCGACCACCATCGTGAGCCGCGGCTTCCCGCCCGCTTCCCGGCGGAGCGAGAGCTGGGCGGTGGCGGTGCGTGCCGCGTCTTCCTGAGCCGCGACGCGGCGCTCGGTCGCTCGATCGTCGTCAAGGCGCTCCTCGGCGACCGGGCGCAGCCGCACGACCGCGCGCGGTTCCGCCGGGAGATCGCCGTCACCGCCCGGCTGCAGCACCCCAACATCGTCGCCGTGCTCGCCGCCGGCCACGCCGCGGGCGGCGACGAGTACTACACGATGCCCTACCTGGACGGCGGGTCGCTGCGCGATCTCCTCCGCGGGGGAGCCCTCCCCGTCTCGACGGCGCTGCGCATCGCCCGCGAGCTGGCCGCTGCGCTGCACTACACGCACGCGCGCGACATCGTGCACCGCGACGTGAAGCCGGCCAACGTCCTCTTCTCCGACGGGCACCCGGTGCTCGTCGACTTCGGCATCGCCTATCCGCTGAGCACGTTCACGGAGGCACGCCTCACCACCACCGGGCTGCTCGTCGGGACGCCGATCTACATGAGCCCCGAGCAGTCGGCCGGCGACGCCGCCATCGACGGGCGCACGGACGTCTACGCGCTGGGCTGCGTGCTCCACGAGATGCTCACCGGCCAGCCCCCGTTCCATGGACGGGACGACGTGGTGCTCTGCCGCCGCCTGCGCGAGCGGCCGCCACGCCCGAGCGCGCTGCGCCCCGAGCTCTCCCCCGAGGTGGATGCGGTGGTGACGCGCGCGCTCGCCCCGCTCCCCACCGCGCGCTTCGCCACCGCGGCGGAGCTCGGCGCGGCGATCGCGCGCGCCGAGCGGCGGCCGGTGCGTGGACGGCTGTGGCGGGCACTCGACCACCGGCGGTGGTGAGCCGCCGGAGCACGCCGCGAACGCGCACGACACACCCGGCACCGCACACCGGCCACCGCCGCCGACCGCACCGCCCGGACCGATCGCACACCCGCACACCCGCACACCCGCACACCTGCACACCTGCACACCTGCACACCCGCACCGCTCACCGCTCACCGCGCCGCCCGTCGCACGTCGGGCACGCCCGCCCGGCAGACGCCGGCCCCAGACAGGAGGTCGTCATGTCGACCCGCCTCGCCTTCCACGCGACGACTGCCCAGCCCCGCGCCGCGCGTCGCGACGCCGCCCGCGACGCCATCCGCGACGCCGCCCGCGACCCGCGCGCCATCCCGCCCTTCCCGCACGGGCGCGTCGCCGCCGCCGTCGCCACCGCGCTGCTCGTCGTCGTGCTGCTCGCCGGCTTCCGCAGCGCCCCGGCCGACGTCGCCGCTTCCACCGGCGCGGCGCGCGGGCTCTGCTTCGGCCATCTCGACATGTTCGAGCGCGTCGCCGCCAACGCCACCGACCGGTGGGAGATCTGCTTCCGGCGCGGCGGCGCGGCGCGGGTGCGCGTGGTCGGCGACGGCCACACCAACCTGGACTGCGTCGTGGCCGCGCCGAGCGGACGCGTCGTCGCGCGCAGCGAGGAGGCGGGCGACCTCTGCGTGCTCGAATGGCGCCCGCGCGAGAACGGCAACCACCGGCTCGAGATCCGCAACCGCGGCGCGCTCGCCAACGCCTACCGTCTCGTCACGCGGTGACCCGGCCACGCAGCCCTCGCGCCCGATGGCGCCGGCGATCGCCACGCGCGATCCCGGCGCCGGTCGCGTAACTTCCGCCGATGCCGACGTTCACCGTCCACTGCGAGTGCGGCGAGACCTTCCACGCCGACGAGCGCAGCCTCGGCCGACGGGTGCGCTGCCGCCGCTGCCAGCGCGTGGTCGCGCTCGACCCGCCCGCGCCGGCGGCCGCCGAGCCGCCCCCGTCCGACCGCGGGGCGCGGGGCGAACGCGTCCGCACGCGGCGGCGCGTGCGCGTGCCGCGCCGACCGAAGGCCGACGCCACACCGGCCGGTGGAGCGGGCGGCGGAGCGGCCGGCGGGAGGATCGTCGCCGTGGGGCGCCGCCAACCGCGCGGCGCGCGCGGCCTCGCGGCGCGCGCCGTCCGGTGGCTGTCGTGGGGCTACCTGGCCGCCGTCTGCCTCGTCGCGCTCCTCATGTGGGGGCTGGGGGACGTCTGGTGGCCGGCGACGGTGCTGCTCTTCATGGGACGCTGGGTCTTCCTCCTCCCGCTCGCCCTCCTCGTCCCCGCCGCGCTGGTGCTGCGCCGCGCCTCGCTCGGGCCGCTGCTGCTCGCCGCGCTCGTCACGCTCGGCCCCGTGATGGGCTTCCGCACCGGCTGGCGTCGCTGGCTGGGCGAGCCGGCGGGCGCGCCGGTGCGCGTCGTCACCTTCAATGCCGAGGGGGGCGCCACCGTGGCGCCGATGCTGCCGGAGCTGCTCGTCGGCTGGGAGGCGGACGTCGTCGCCTTCCAGGAGTGCAGCGACCCGCTCATCCGCGCGGCGCGCGCCGTGCGCGGCTGGTACGAGCACGACACGAGCGGCCTCTGCCTGCTCAGCCGCTTCCCCATCCGCGACACGGTGGTGATGGACCGGAGCGCGCTCGCCACCATCCGCCGCAGCCATCCCGCGGTGGGGGGCGCCGGCTACGTCGTGCGCTACACGCTGCAGACGCCGTGGGGGGCGGTCGACGTCACCAACCTGCACCTCGAGACGCCGCGCAAGGGCTTCGAGGCGCTGATGGCCACCGACGACGCGACGCGGCTGCGCCTGAACACGGAGGAGCGCGACGTCGAGTCCACGCTGGCCAGCCGCTTCGTGCGCGCCGGCGATGCGCCGCGGCTCGTCCTCGGCGACTTCAACACGCCGGTGGAGAGCCGCATCTTCCGCCGGCACTGGGGCGGGCTGACGGACGCCTTCTCGCGCGTCGGCACCGGCTTCGGGATGACGAAGTACAACGGCTGGATCCGCGTCCGCATCGACCACGTGCTGTACGACGACGCGTGGCGCGCCACGCGGGCGGTGGCGGGGCCGGACCTCGGCTCCGACCACCGGCCGCTGATCGTGGACCTGCGGCTGACGCGGCGGAGCGGCCCGCCGGAGTGAGGCGCGCCGCCTCACGGCGGCCCGACACTGGCATCGGGACGGCGGGGCGTCCACGCCCATCCGGCGCGCGCCCGCCCGGCGACGGCCGGGGTGGGGCGGTTGGCACGCCGGCGTCAGGTCGCCACCTTCAGAATCCATCCCTTCCGCGAGGCACGACGTAGTGGACCAGCGCGGCACGGCGGGCGAGACGAACCCGCCGCCCACGGACGCAGCAGGGATCGCCGGCGGCAACGGGGACACCCCCGCGCCGCCCGATCCCGACGGCGCGTACGCGGCGCTCCTGCGGCAGTTCGCCGTGCAGTACGCGGTGAGCCGCGCGCTCGCCGCCTCCGACACCGAGGAGGCGGCGCTGCCGCGCGTGCTCGAGGCGCTCGGCACGCACCTCGGCTGGCGCTTCGCCACCTACTGGACGGTGGACGCCCCCGCGGCGGTGCTGCGGCCGGCGGTCGTCTGGCATGCCCCGGACGCGACGCTCGAGGCCTTCGCGGCGGCCACGCGCGGCACGACGATGCCGAGCGGTGTCGGACTGCCGGGACGGGTGTGGGACACGGGCGCGCCCTGCTGGGTCACCGACGTCCCGTCCGACGACGGGCTCCCCCGGCGGCGGGTGGCCGCGCGGGTCGGGCTGCACGGCGCCTTCGCCTTCCCGGTGTGCGCCGAGGACGTGCTGCTCGGCGTCGTCGAGGTGCTGGGGCCCGAGATCCTGCCGCCCGACCGCACGCTCCTCGAGGCCGTCGACGGCATCGGACTGCAGGTGGGGCAGTTCGTCGCCCGCAAGCGGCTGGTGGAGGAGGAGCGCCGTGCGCAGGCGCGCAACGCGGCGGTGTTGCAGACCGCGCTCGACTGCATCGTCACGATCGATGCGGAGGGGCGCTTCCTCGAGTTCAACCCGGCGGCCGAGCGCACCTTCGGCTACCGGCGCGCCGACGTCCTCGGCCAGCCGATGGTGGAGCTCATCGTGCCGCCGTCGCTGCGCGCGGCGCATCGCGCCGGGATGGCGCGCTACCTGGCCACCGGCCAGCCGCGCGTGCTCGACCACCGGCTCGAGCTCGCGGCCATGCGCGCCGACGGCTCCGAGTTCCCGGTGGAGCTCACGATCACGCGCGTCCCCCTGCCGGGGCCGCCGACCTTCACCGCCTACCTGCGCGACCTCACCGAGGCCCGGCAGCGGGAGGCGCGCGAGCGGCTGCTGCTCGAGGCGAGCGCGCTGCTCGGCTCGTCGCTCGACTACGAGACCACACTCCGCACGCTGACCTCGCTCGTCGTCCCGGCGCTGGCCGACTGGTACGCCGTGGACCTGCTGGAGAGCGACGGCTCGCTGCGACGGCTGGTGACCGCGCACCGCGACCCGGCCAAGGTGGCGCTCGCCGAGGAGCTGGCACGCCGCTATCCATCGCCGAGCGACGCGCCGGTGGGGGTGCCGCACGTCGTGCGCACCGGCCGCAGCGAGCTGGGGAGCGAGATCACCGACGAGCTGCTCGCCGCCGCCACGCGCGACGCCGAGCAGCTGGCGCTGGTGCGCGCGCTCGGCCTGCGGTCGTACATGGTGGTGCCGCTGGTGCTGCGCGAGGGGGTGGGCGGCGCACTGACCTTCGTCACCGCCGACTCGGCGCGGCAGTACACGGCGCACGACCTCGCCCTGGCCGAGGAGCTCGCCCGCCGGGCCGGGCAGGCGATGGAGAACGCGCGGCTCTTCCGCGAGGTGGCCGCGGCGCGCGAGCAGCTGCAGCAGCAGGCAGTCGAGCTGGAAGCGCAGGCGGAGGAGCTGGAGGCGACCAACGAGGAGCTGCGCGCCACCAACGACGAGCTGGCCCGGCAGACCGACGCCGCGGCGCGCGCGAACCGCGCCAAGTCGGAGTTCCTGGCGGCCATGAGCCACGAGCTGCGCACGCCGCTCAACGCCATCCTGGGCTACGTGCAGCTGCTGGCCGACGGGCTCCGCGGCCCGCTCACCGAGACGCAGGCGGCCGACCTGGCGCGCATCCGGCGCAGTGCGCGGCACCTGCTGGGGCTCATCACCGACATCCTGAACTTCGCCAAGCTGGAGTCGGGGCGGCTGCAGTACGCCATCACCGCCGTGCCGGTGGACGACGTGCTCGCCGAGGTGACCGAGCTGGTGGCGCCACAGATCGCCGAGTGCGAGCTGCGCTGCGACTGCCGCACGGGCGATCCGGCGCTCGCCGTCCGCGCGGACCGGGAGAAGCTCGTGCAGATCCTGCTCAACCTCCTCTCCAACGCGGTGAAGTTCACCCCGCGCGGCGGCGAGATCCGCGTCAGCGGTGCCTCGGTCGGGAGCGACGTCGCGCTTCGCGTCGCCGACACCGGCCGCGGCATCCCGGCCGACAAGCTGGAGGCGATCTTCGAGCCGTTCGTGCAGGTGGATCCCGGGCGCGGGGCGCGCGCGGCGGGCACCGGGCTGGGACTGTCGATCAGCCGGGAGCTGGCGCGGGCGATGGGCGGCGACCTGCGGGCGGAGAGCACGGCGGGCGCGGGCGCGACGTTCGTGCTGACGCTGCCGCGGGCGGAGTGACGGCGGGCGAGGACGCCGCCGCGTAGATGGCCCGCTCCCGTCCCGCGCCGATGGCCGCCGACCCCCTCGCCCCGTTCCACCCCCTCGTCCGCGCCTGGTTCACCGAGCGCGTCGGCGAGCCGTCGGCCCCGCAGCGCGCCGGCTGGCCGGTCATCGCCGCCGGCCACGACACGCTCATCCTCGCCCCCACCGGCACCGGCAAGACGCTCGCCGCCTTCCTCTGGGAGCTGAACGCGCTCGTCACCGAGGGGCTCGCCGCCCCGCTGGCGAACGCCGTGCACCTGCTCTACGTCTCGCCGCTCAAGGCGCTCAACAACGACGTCCACCGGAACCTCGAGCGCCCGCTGGCCGAGCTGACGGAGCGCTTCGCGCGCGCCGGCGAGCGCTTCCCCGAGCTGCGCGTCGCCGTGCGCACCGGCGACACCCCCGCCTCGGCGCGCGCGCGGATGCTGCGCAGGACGCCGCACGTCCTCATCACCACGCCCGAGTCGCTGCACCTGCTGCTCACCAGCGTGCGCGGGCGCACCATCTTCAGCGCGCTGCGCGCGGTGATCGTGGACGAGATCCACGCCGTGGCCGGCACCAAGCGCGGCGCGCACCTGGCGCTGACGCTGGAGCGCCTGGCCGCGCTCGCCCCCGACGCGCCGCCGCAGCGCATCGGGCTCTCCGCCACGCAGCGGCCGCTGGACGAGATCGCGCGCTTTCTCGGCGGCTGTGACGCCCCGGCGGCGGATGGCGTCCCCCGCTTCCGCCCGGTGGAGATCGTGGACTGCGGCCTCGTGAAGCGCCTGGAGACGCGCGTCGTCTCGCCGGTGGACGACCTGGCGCACGTGGACGGGACGATCTGGACGTCGGTCGCACCGCTCGTCCTGCGGCAGATCCGCGAGGCGCGCACGACGCTCGTCTTCGTCAACAACCGCGCGCAGGCCGAGCGCATGGCGGCGCGCGTCAACCAGCTGGCCGGCGAGGAGATCGCGCTCCCCTATCACGGCTCGCTCTCGCGCGAGCGGCGCCTGCTGCTCGAGGAGCGGCTCAAGGCCGGCGAGCTGCGTGCGCTCGTCACCACCAGCTCGCTGGAGCTGGGGATCGACGTCGGCTCGGTGGATCTCGTGGTCCAGCTGCAGAGCCCCAAGCGCGTGGCCAGCGCGCTGCAGCGCGTGGGCCGCGCCGGCCACACGCTGGGCGCGGCCAGCCGCGGCGTCTTCGTCCCCACCTTCCGCGACGACGCGCTGGAGCAGCTGGCCATCGTCGCCGCCATGCGGGACGGCGACGTGGAGCCCACGCGCGTCGTGCAGAACGCGCTCGACGTGCTCGCCCAGCTCGTCGTGGCGATGGTGGCCTCCGACGCGCCCGAGTGGACGGCGGACGCGCTGTACGGCTTCGTCCGCCGCGCCTACCCGTACCACGCGCTCGGGCGGGCCGCGTTCGACGAGGTGCTGGCGATGCTGGCCGGCAAGTATCCGTCGGACGTGGCGGCGGAGCTGGACGCGCGCGTGGTCTGGGACCGCGTCACCGACCGCCTCTCGCCGACGCGCGGCGCGCGGCTGGTGGCGACGATCTCCGGCGGCACGATCCCCGACCGCGGCCTCTACACCGTGAACCTGCCGGACCGCACGCGGCTCGGCGAGCTGGACGAGGAGTTCGTGCACGAGTCGCGCGTCGGCGACGCCTTCCAGCTCGGCTCCTCCACCTGGCGCATCCGGAGCATCGAGCACGACCGCGTGGTGGTGGTGCCGGCGCCCGGCGCGCCGGCGCGGATGCCCTTCTGGCACGGCGAGTTCATGGCGCGCTCGGCGCACCTCACGCCGCGCGTCGGCGCGCTGCGCCGCGCGCTGGACGACGCGCGCACGCGCGCCGACCTGGAGGCGCTCCAGCAGGCGTACCACGCCGACGAGCCCACCGTGCGCTCGCTCGCCGAGTACGTGCAGGCGCAGCGCGCCGTGACCGGCGCGGTGCCGGACGACCGCGCGCTGGTGCTGGAGCACTTCCGCGACGAGGTGGGCTCGGTGCGCCTGGTGCTGCACGCCCCCTTCGGCGGGCGGGTGAACGCGCCGTGGGGGATGGCGCTCGCCCGGCGCATGCGCGAGCGGCTGGGCGTGGACGTGCAGGTGCAGACCACCGACGACGGCCTCATGCTGCGGCTGCCGGACATGGGCGGCGCGCCGCCGGTGGACGTGATCCGCACGCTCGGACCCGACGACGCCGAGCGGCTGGTGCTGGAGGAGGTGGGGCAGTCGTCGCTCTTCGGCGCGCGCTTCCGCATGAACGCGGCGCGCGCGCTGCTGCTGCCGCGCGGCAGCCCGCGCCGGCGCATGCCGCTCTGGCTGCAGCGGCTCAAGGCGGCGGACCTGCTGGAGGCGGTGCGCGCGTTCCCGTCCTTCCCGATCGTCGTCGAGACGTACCGCGACGTGCTGCAGGACGCCTTCGACATGGCCGCGCTGCGCGACGTGCTGGAGCGGGTGGCGCGAGGCGCGCTCACGGTGCGCGTGGTGCGCACGGAGCTGCCGAGCCCCTTCGCCGCGTCGCTGCAGTTCGGCTTCGTCATCGATTGGATGTACGGTGACGATACGCCGCGGGCCGAGCAGCGTGCCACGCTCCTCTCGCTGGACCGGGCGCTGCTCGACGAGCTGATGGGGGGCGAGGGGGCGGACGACGCGACGCTGGCCGTGCTCGACGAGCTGCTGGCGCGGCGGCGCGGCACCGCGGCCGGCCGCCAGGCGCGCGACGCCGACGAGCTGGCGCTGCTCGTGGACCGCGCCGGCGACCTCACGCGCGAGGAGCTGGCGGCGCGCGTCGCGCCCCCCGCCGAGTGGCGCCGCGGCGACCCGGTGGCCGACCTGCTGGCCGGCGGCCGACTCGTCGCCGTGACGCTGCCCACGGCGAAGGGACCGGCGCGGCGCTTCCTGTTGGTGGACGCGTACGCGCGCTACGCGGCGGCGTTCGGCGCCGACGCGGTGGGCACGGTGGAGGCGGGCGTGGACCTCGTGCCGACGCCGGCCGCCGCGGCGATCCCCGAGCCGCTGCGCGTGGTGGCGCTGGAGCGGCGCGCCGCGCGGCGCGAGATCCTGGCGCGCTGGCTCGCCCTGGCCGGCCCGGTCTCGCAGGACGAGGTGCGCGCGCGCTATGCCTTCCCGCCGCGCTGGACCCTGCACCGGATGGAAGAGTGGGAGCGCGCCGGCACGCTGGTGCGCGGCAGCTTCGGCGGCGACCGCACGACGCCACGCTGGTGCTCGCGCCGGCTGCTGGAGCAGGCGCGGCGGCGCGAGCTGGCGCGCGCCCGGCAGGCGATCGAGGCAGTGCCGCCCGCCGCGCACGCGCGCTTCCTGCAGCGCTGGCAGCACGTGGCGCCCGACACGCGCCTGGCCGGCGCCGACGGCGTGGCCGAGGCGATGGCGCAGCTCGAAGGACTGGCGCGGCCGGCCGAGGCGTGGGAGCGCGACTACCTGCCGGCGCGCGTGGAGCGCTACGAGCCGGACGCGCTGGGCCGGTTGGCCGCCTCCGGCGCGCTGGCCTGGGCCGTGGTGCCGCGCGCCGACGCCGGTGGCGCGCCGGCGCGCACGCCGGGCGCGCTCCGCTTCTTCGCGCGCGGCACGGGGCGGCTCTGGCTCGCGCCGCCGGCGGACGAGGCCGGGCTGGGCGACGCGGCGCGCACGGTGCTCGGCGCGCTGCGCGCGCAGGGCGCGTCGTTCACCGCGGAGCTGGCGGCGGCCACCGCGCTGGGCCCGCAGCGGCTGCGCGACGCGCTGCGCGAGCTGGTGGCCGCCGGCCTGGTGACCAACGACACCGTGGAGGCGCTGCGCGACGTGCTGCGCTGGCGCCCCGTCTTTCCCGTGAAGCGGCGCGACGAGCCCGACCCCACGCGCTGGCTGCCGGCGGGGTTCACGCCGAGCCGCCCG
This sequence comes from Gemmatimonadaceae bacterium, assembly GCA_035761165.1. GTDB lineage: Bacteria > Gemmatimonadota > Gemmatimonadetes > Gemmatimonadales > Gemmatimonadaceae > CALCHX01. Next base: position 45,262 of record DASTRO010000165.1, read on the forward strand.
GTGGTGCAGCGCCGCGTGAACCCGCGGCAGCTGGCCCGCTGGCGCCGTCCGGACCGCGAGGAGGCGCCCGGCTGGGGCGGCCGCTGGTCGCTCGTCCACACCCCGGGGCTGTTGGGCCCCGAGGCCGACGAGGCGGAGCTGGCCGAGCAGGTGGCGCGGCAGTGGCTGGCCCGCTACGGCATCGTGTCGCGCGACTGGTGGCGGCGCGAGCGGCCGGCGGTGGGGTGGCGCGCCATCTACCACGAGCTCAAGCGGCTGGAGTTCCGCAGCGAGGTGCGGCGCGGCTACTTCGTGGCCGGCCTGGCGGGCGCGCAGTTCGCGCTGCCGGAGGCGGTGGAGCTGCTGCGCGCGCCCGCCGCGGACGACGAGCCGGTGATCGTCCTCGCCGCCAGCGACCCGGCCAACGCGCACGCGCTGCCCCTGGCCGCGGACGCGCCGGTGGATCCGCTGGCGCGCCCGCGCGGCCCCGGCGCGCTCGTCGCCACGCGCGGCGGGCGCATCGTGCTGGTGGCCGAGTCGCACGGGCGGCGCCTCCGCGTGCGCGAGGACGCCGGGCCGGCCGAGGTGCGCGAGGCGGCGCGGCTGGTGGCCGAGCGGCTCTCCGCCCGGGCCACACACGCGCGGCGGCGCGACGTGGTGGTGGAGACGATCGACGGCGAGCGCGCGGCCGCCTCACCGCACGCCGCGGCGCTGCGCGAGGCGGGGTTCCGCGGCATGGGCGCGGCGCTGCGCTGGTACGCGGCGGTGCGCTGAGGCGAGCGCACGAACGTCACACCACGTCGACCTCGGCGGCGACGCCGGGGACCGACGCCAGGCGCGCATCGCGCGTGAGCAGCGGCGCGCCCAGCGCCTCGGCGAGAGCGAGGTAGGCGGCGTCGTACGCGGTGGCGTTGTGCCGCAGCGCCCAGATGCGGGAGAGCAGCGGCTCGTGCGGATACCGCTCCAGCGGCAGGTCGGCCAGATCCGTCAACGCCTCGCGTCCGCGGTCGGCGCTCAGGTCGCCCGCCAGCCAGTAGCGCCGGACGACCTGGGCCACCTCGAGATCCAGCAGCTGCGGCGCGTGCAGCGACTCGCGCGGACGGAACACCCGCGCGGCGATCGCGGCCGCGGCCGGGCCGCGCAGCAGCAGCTCCAGCGCAGCCGACGCGTCCAGCACGATCACGCGCGCTCGCGCTCCGCGCGCACGGCCGCCACGATCGGCTCGCCGGGCTCCACCGCCGAGCGCTGCTCGAGGAGGCGCGTCCGCATCTCCTCCGGCGTCGGCCGCTCCGCGATGCGTCGGATCTCCGCCAGCAGGTAGTCGGTCAGCGACATCCCCGCCTCCGCGGCGCGCATCTTCAGCTTCCGGTGCAGGCGATCGGGCACGTTGCGGATCTGGATCATGCGGTTCATGTGCGCAGCATGTGTACGTGTGTGACACATGTCAACATGTCAAGACGTTCGCGACGGGCGGCGGCGGGGCGACGGTGGCGGCGCGCGCCGGCGCACGTTGGCGTGCGCTGCGAGGTCGGCCGCAGCGTCGGCCGAGCATGCTTGCACATCCGATCGCCGCATCCTATCGTCTGGCCCATTCGGCGTATCTTCGGGCACGCCGCCCGCGCGGTCCGCCGTGCTCTCGACGCGGAGCTCCGGATGCAGCTCGCCGCGACGTTCATCCGCCGGCCGGTGCTGTCCAGCATGGTCAGCCTGGGCCTGGTGCTCGTGGGGCTCATCGGCTACACCCGGCTGCCGGTGCGGGAGTTCCCGGACGCCGACCCGCCGATCGTCTCGGTCACGGTGCTGCTGCCGGGCGCCAGCCCGCAGGTGGTCGAGTCCGCCGTGACCGACGTGCTCGAGGAGGAGCTGTCGAGCGTGGAGGGGCTGCGCGCGATGACGAGCGCCAGCCAGGAGCAGCTCAGCACGATCACGCTCGAGTTCAACCTGGACCGCGGCATCGAGGCGGCCGCGCAGGACGTGCGCGACAAGGTGGCGCGCGTGCGCGGGCTGCTGCCGGAGGACATCGAGGAGCCGGTCGTCGCCAAGCAGGAGGCGGACGCCTTCCCGATCATGTTCCTGGCGCTCACCTCCAGCAGCTACGGGCTGATGGAGCTGTCGGACATCGCCGACCGCCGCATCAAGCCGCGGCTGCAGACGATCCCCGGCGTGAGCGGCGCGCCGATCTACGGCGAGCGGCGCTTCGCGATGCGCGTCTGGCTCTCGCCGCGCGAGCTGGCGGCGCGCGGTCTCACGCCGCAGGACGTGGAGACCGCCATCCGCACGCGCAGCGTCGAGATCCCGGCGGGGCGCATCGAGTCGGCGCGGCGCGAGTTCTCGGTGCGCTACCTGGGCGAGATGCGCACCCCCGAGGAGTTCGCCGCGCTCACCGTCGCGAGCGGCGGCCAGCGGCTCGTCCGCCTGGGCGACGTCGCGCGCGTGGAGCCGGGCCCCGAGGACGAGCGCTCGGTGACGCGCTACGCGCAGACCGACGCGGTGTTCATCGGCGTCGTGCGGCAGTCCAAGGCGAACGTCATCGACGTGGCCGAGGCGGTGCACGCCGAGCTGCCGGCGGTGCAGGCGGCGCTCCCGCCCGGCGTCACGCTGAACATGGCGTTCGACGGCTCGATCTTCATCCGCCGCTCCATCCAGGAGGCGCAGGAGACGCTGCTGCTCACGGCCGGCCTGGTGATCCTCATCATCTTCGTCTTCCTGCGCACGCTGCGCGCGACGATCATCCCCGCGCTCGCGATCCCGGTGTCGATCGTCGCCACCTTCGCGATCCTCGCCGCGCTGGGCTACTCGATCAACACCTTCACCCTGCTCGGGCTGATCCTGGCGATCGGGATCGTGGTGGACGACGCGATCATCGTGCTGGAGAACGCCTACCGGCACCAGGAGGAGCACCACCGCGACCCCGAGACGGCGGCCATCGAGGGAACGCGCGAGATCACGACGGCGGTGATCGCGACCACCATCGCGCTGCTCGCGGTCTTCTCGCCGCTGCTCTTCCTCACCGGGGCGACGGGGCGGCTGTTCAACGAGTTCGGGGTGGCGGTGGGCGGCGCCGTGCTGGTCTCCGGCGTCATCGCGCTCACCCTCACGCCGATGCTCTCGGCCAGGATCCTGCGCGTGCCGGCGCGCGAGTCGCGCTTCTCGCGCGTGGTGGGCGCCGCGCTCGACCGCGTCACGGCGCGCTACGGGCGCCTGCTCGCGCGCGCGCTGGCCCGGCCGTTCCTGGTGATCGCCGCCGGCGTGGCGCTCACGGCCAGCGCGGTGCTGCTCTTCCTCGGCCTGGAGCGCGAGTTCGTGCCGCCGGAGGACCGCGGCTTCTTCTTCACCTTCGTCGTCGCGCCGGAAGGGGCGACGGTGGCCTACACGGACGACTACGTCCGCCAGATCGAGGCGATCGCGGAGGGCGCCGAGGGCGTGCGCTCCACCTTCGCCGTGATCGGCTTCGGCGGCCCGCCCAACTCCGCCTTCGTCGGCGTGATCCTGGACGACTGGGACGAGCGCGAGCGCTCGGCGCAGGACATCATCGGCGCGGTGCAGGGGCCCTACTTCGCGGTGCCGGGCGTCCTCGCCTTCGCCATCAACCCGCCGGCCTTCGGCGGCTTCGGGCCTCCCGTGCAGTTCGTCGTGCAGCACCGCGACTTCGAGGCGCTGGTGCAGGGGATGGACTCGCTGGTGGCGCGGGCGAGCCGCATCCCGGGGCTGCTGAACGTGGACACCGACCTGCGCGTCACGCGCCCGGAGCTGGTGGTGACGCTCGACCGCGACCGCGCCGAGGACCTGGGCGTGCCGGCGCGCGACATCGCGACCACGCTGCAGACGCTGCTCGGCGGACGCGACGTCGCGCGCTTCACCTCGGACAACGAGCTCTACGACGTCATCCTGCGGCTCGACGCCGCGGAGCGCGCGACGCCCTCCGACATCGCCGGCCTGCAGGTGCGCGGCCGCGACGGCGCGCTCGTGCCGCTGGACGCGGTGACGCGGGTGGAGGAACGCATCGGGCCGCGCCAGCTCAACCACTACGACCGGGTGCGCTCGTTCACACTCTCGGCCAGCATGGCGCCGGGCTTCACGCTGGGCCAGGCGCTGGACTCGCTGAACGCGGCCGCGGCCGCGGTGCTCCCGGCGGGGAGCACGGTGGAGCTGGCCGGCGAGTCGCGCGAGTTCCGCGAGAGCGGCGGCGCGCTGTACGCCGCCTTCGCGCTGGCGCTGATCTTCGTCTTCATGGTGCTGGCGGCGCAGTTCGAGTCGCTGGTGCACCCGTTCACCGTGCTCCTCGCCGTGCCGCTGGCGGTCACCGGCGCGCTGGCCGCGCTCTGGCTGGCCGGCTCCACGATGAACGTGTACAGCCAGATCGGGATGATCCTGCTCATCGGCCTGGTGGCGAAGAACTCGATCCTGCTCGTCACCTACGCCAGCGACCTGCGCGCGCGGGGGCACGACGCGGTGGCCGCGATGCGCGAGGCGGGGCGCATCCGCCTCCGCCCCATCCTCATGACCTCCGTCGCGGCCATCTTCGGCGCGCTGCCGATCGCGCTCGGCCTCGGCGCGGGCGCCGGCAGCCGGCGGCCGCTGGGCTACGCGATCATCGGCGGCCTGCTGGTGTCCACGCTGCTCACGCTCTTCCTCGTGCCGGCCGTGTTCGTGGTGCTGGAGCGCGTGCGCGGCCGGCGCGCGGCGGCGCTGGCGGGCGGGCCGCTCGTGATCGCCGGCGACTACCCGTCGCCCGTTCCCTCCCGCGCGACGGCGTCCATGACCACGCGCACGGAGGCCCCATGACCAGGTCGCACCGACCGGCCGTGCCGCTCGCGCTGCTCCCGCTGCTCGCGCTGCTGCCGCTGGCGCTGGGCGGCCTGGCGGTCCCCGCGCCGCTGCCGGGGCAGGCGGCGGCCGGCGACCTCCCGCGCGTCACGCTGGCGGAGGCCCGGCACCGCGCCACCACGGTGGACGCCGCCGCGGTGGCCGCGCGCGGCGGCGTGGAGACCGCGGCGTGGGAGCGTCGCACCGCGCGCATCGACCTCTTCACGCCGGGCGTCACGGCCGACGTGAGCTACCTCCACTTCTCGGACCCGTTCTTCAACTTCGGCACCGGGGAGATCAGCCCGAACGCCACCAGCGCCACGCTGCAGGCCAGCTACACGCTGCTCGGCGCCGGCAAGCTCGGCGAGCTCCGGCGCGCCGGCGCCGCGCTGGCCAGCGCCGAGGCGAGCGAGACGGCGGTGCGCTACCGCGCCGCGATGGCGGCGGACGAGGCCTACTTCGCCGTGCTCGCCGACCGGGAGCTCTCGCGCGTGGCGGCCGACCGGCTGCGGCGCGCCGAGGAGCAGCTCGGCGTGGCGCGTGCACGCGTGGTGGCGGGCGAGGCGATCGCGCCGGACTCCCTGCAACTGCTGCTGGAGGCGAACCGCGCCCGGCTCGAGCTCCTGCGCCGCGACTCCGCGCTCACCACGTCGCGGCTGCGGCTGGGCCGGCGGATCGGCCTGGCCGGGCCGGCGGAGGCCGAGCCGGTGGACTCGGCGATGCCGCCCGCGCTGCCGCTGACGCTGGACGAGGCGGTGACGGAGCTGCGCACGCGCGGGCCGGAGATCCAGGCCGCACGCGCCGCCGAGCGGCGCGCCGACGCCGTCCTGCTCGCCGAGCGCGAGGGGTACCTCCCCGCGATCGTGCTGAGCGCGACCACCGGCGCCTACGACGCGGAGCTCTTCCCGAGCGCGCTCCGGCGCACGCAGCTCGGCATCACCCTCTCGCTGCCGATCTGGAATGGCGGCCAGCGCGAGCTGGCGGTGGCGCGGGCGGGGGTGGAGCGCGACGTGGCCCGCGCCGAGCGGCAGGAGCGCGAGCGCGCCGCCGCCGAGAGGATGGCCGAGGCCTACCACGGCTACGGCACCGCGCGCACGGGGATCGAGCTGGCGCGGGTGGGCGTGGCCGCGGCGGCCGAGAACTATCGCGTGCAGCGCATCCGCTACCGCGAGGGTGCCACCACCATCCTGGACCTGCTGGAGGCGCAGGTGGCGCTGAGCGAGGCCGACGCGGCGCTGGTGCAGGCGCGCTACGCGGCGCGGCTCGCGCTGGCCCGCATCGAGGCGCTGCTCGGCCGGCGCCTGCTGGAAGCAGGCGAACCCGTTCCCCACGACCAGCGAGACGACGGACGATGAGCATGGAACCCCGGGAATCGACGCCGAGTGCGCCGGGGCGGCTGCGGCCGCGGCGGCGCTGGGCCATCACGGCCGCGATCCTGACGCTCGCGCTCCTGGTGGCCGGCACGGTGGCGCGCGCGCGCATGGGCGATGCGCCGGCGGGCGCGGGGGCGGGGCCGGCCGCGTCCATGCCGCCCATGCCCGTGGACGTCGACACCGCGCGCCGCGACACCGTGGTCGACGCGGTGCGCGCGACCGGGCGGATCGAGGCCGTGCAGGCGGTGGAGCTGCGGCCGGACCAGGAGGGGCGCGTCACCCGGCTCCTCTTCCGGGAGGGGCAGGTGGTGGCCGCCGGCACCCCGCTGGTCCGCATCGACGACGCGGTGCTGCGCGCCCAGGCCGAGCGCGCACGTGCCGACCGCGACCTGGCGCACCAGCAGCTCGCGCGGGTGCACCGGCTGCGCGCCGAGAACGCCTCGGCGCCGGCGGACCTGGAGCGGGCCGAGGCCGCGGCGCGCGTGGCCGACGCGGCGCTGGCGCTGCTCGAGCTGCAGATCGCGCGCACCACCGTCCACGCGCCGTTCGCCGGCGTGGTGGGGCAGCGCTTCGTGAGCGCCGGCGACTACGTCACCACCGCCACGCCGCTGCTCACGCTCCAGACCGTGGATCCGCAGCGCGCGGTGATCGAGGTGCCGGAGCGCCACGCGCTGCGGCTGCGCCCGGGGCAGACGATCGAGTTCACCGTCGCGGCGCAGCCCGAGCGGCTCTTCCGCGCGCGGGTGGACTTCATCGACCCCGTGGTGCAGGACGCGAACCGCACGATCGTCGTGAAGGCGCGCGCTCCCAACGCGGACCGCCTGCTGCGCCCCGGAATGTTCGTCGAGGCCCGGCTGGCCACCGCGACGCGCGCCGACGCGGTCGTGGTGCCCGAGGACGCCGTGCAGCCGCTGCGCACCGCGAACGTCGTGTGGGCCGTGGTGGACGGCAGGGCGAGCCGGCGCGTGGTGCAGCTCGGCGCGCGCGCGCAGGGCGTCGTCGAGATCGTGGGCGGCGTCAGCCCCGGCGAGCTGGTGGTGGTGGGTGGGCTGGAGCGCATGGCGGAGGGGATGCCCGTGGCGCCGCAGCCGCGCCGCCGGCCCGCACCCACCGCCGAGGCGGGCGCGACCAGCCCGGCCGCGGGGGGTTAGGCGGCGGGCGCGTCGAACGCGATCACGTGGTCCTTCGCCCCCTCCTCCACGAAGCGCAGCAGCGCCAGCCCCTCGTCGCGCAGCTCGCGCTGCACCGGCTTCGTGAGCTTGCCGAACGGCGTGAGCGTCAGCGTCGCCACGCCGCGCTTGCACGTGCTCGTCCACGTGCCGGCCACCACGCCGTCCACGAGGAACGTCGCCGGCACGAGCAGGTTCCTGGTGAACAGGTACGGTCGGTGCTCCGGCGCCACCACGCGCGTGCGGTCGTCGTGGCCGAGGACGAGGTTGTCGAACTCGGGGAGGAAGCGCACCGGCGCGTCCACGTCGCCGTCCGGACGCGGCGCGTCGGGCAGGTCGAACAGCTCGCGGCCGCGCTCGTCGCGGAAGGTCATCAGCTCGGGGCGCAGCGCGTCGAAGGTGGCGCGCAGCCCGCGCAGGCCGAGCCAGCACGCGGCGTCAGTGGGGGTGGCCGGGCCGAAGGCGGCGAGATAGCGCCGCACCAGCGCGGCCGGCGAGTCGTCGTCGCTCAGCGCGGTGCCCAGCCACGACTCGGCCAGCGCGAACGGCGCCTTCGCGTCCCACCCCCACGCCGTGTCGCCCGGCAGCTGCACCAGCGGCACGCGCAGCCGGATGGCGTAGG
>DASTRO010000166.1:0-14688 GCA_035761165.1 Gemmatimonadaceae bacterium
GACGCCCGACGGGATCGAGGCGATCCTGCGCACGTCGTTCGCCCAGATCCTGGGTGCCACGCACGGCGTCACCGGCGACATGCTCTGGGTCCAGTCGCTGGTGCTCTCCTTCGAGAGCTACGGCTCGGTGGCCAACTTCGGCATGAACCTGCGCGCGACCATCCCGCGCATCCCGGTGGACAACGTCCCCGGAAACCAGACCGCCGCCGGCAACCAGCGCGACTTCGCCGAGCTCTCGAAGCGCGGCCGCCAGATCGCCAACGGCCTCGCCGCCCTCGACCGGCTGATCAACGAGCAGGGCAGCAGCCTGGGCTCGGAGGGGGCGAACAATCGTGCCAAGGCCTTCGGCTACTTCACGCTCGGCCTGGCCAACGGCGAGCTGGCGCTGATGTACGACTCGGTCGCCACGCCGACGGTCGCGTACGGCTCCGCCGACTCGATCGCGGCCGAAGCGATCCCGCCGCTGGTGGGCTACGCGGAGGCGATGACGACGGCGCTCGCGCAGCTCGACACGGCGATCCTGGTCGCCGAGTCGGGCGACTTCGACGACCTCGACGACAGCTGGCTCCGGCTCACCGGCGACAACAACGTCACGCGCGACGACTTCGTTCGCATCGTGCGCTCGACGCGCGCGCGGCTGCGCGCGGGTGTGGCGCGCACCCCGGCGGAGCGGGCGCAGGGCACGCTGGCCCCCGGCGCCGAAGGTTCGGCGCTGGTGGACTGGAACCTGGTGCTGGCCGACGCCCAGAACGGCATCACCGGGCTCGCGGATAGCATCGGTGTCGTCCTCGACCTCAACGACAACGAGGGCTGGGGGGTGGACTGGCTGGACCAGCTCGCGGTGTACTCGGGTTGGCACATGATGCCGCCCCCGATCATCGGCATGGCCGACACGAGCGGCAACTATCGCACGTGGCTGGCGCAGCCGATCGGCAGCAAGGCCCAGTTCCTGATCCACACGCCGGACACGCGATTCCCGGCCGGCGCCGATCGCGCGACACAGCAGGAGAACTCGCCGAGCTCGAGTGACGTGCTGCCGGACGTCTACTTCAACAACCGCGACGCCGGCGACGACACGCCTGGTGCGGAGTGGGCCAACTCGCCGTACGACTTCGCGCGCTTCCGGAACTACCGGCGCGAGAACGAGACCGGCCCGTGGGTCTGGATGGCGAAGACGGAGATCGACATGCTGGCCGCGGAGGCGCTCATCCGCCTCGGCCGGGCGACCGAGGCCCTGCCGCTGGTCAACGCCTCGCGGACGCAGCACGGCCTTGCGCCCTTCACGAGCGCGACGGGCCCGGCACCGCTCCACTCGAGCAGCCCGATCAGCTGCGTGCCGCTGATCCCCGACCCGGAGACGGTGACGGCCGAGATGGTGGCCACGGGCGTCAAGTGCGGCGACCTGTTCGAGGCGATGAAGTGGGAGAAGCGGATGGAGACCGCGATGACCGGCTACGCGCAGTGGTTCCTCGACTCGCGTGGCTGGGGCGACCTGGCGGAAGGCACCACGTACATGTGGCCGGTGCCGTTCCAGGAGATGCAGTCACGTGAGAAGCCGTTCTACAACTCGCCGTGGCAGGCGCCGCGCGGGACCTACGGATTCTGAGGTGACGAACCTGCACCACGATCATCCCGCAGCCCGCCCGGCGCTCGCGCCGGGCCGGGCCGTGCGCGGGTGGACGGCGCTGCTGCTGACCGCCGTGGCGTCGCTCTCCGGCTGCTACACCCAGGTGCCCGTCGCCGGGCCGCCGCAGCCGGGGACGACGCTCGTGGTGGACCTCAACGACCGGGGCCGCCTGGCCCTCGGGGACAGCATCGGCCCGTCGGCGGAGCAGATCCAGGGCATCGTGGAGGCGAGCAGCGACAGCTCGTACGTGCTGCGCGTCGAATCGGTGCGCTACCTGAACGGCCAGACCAATCGCTGGTCGGGCGAGCCGCTCTCCCTGCGGACGGATCTCGTCGGCCGCGCCCGCATGCGGCAGTTCTCGCGCAGCCGGACGTGGGCCGTCGGCCTGGGGGTGGCTGCGGCCGTCCTCACCTTCGCGCTCACGACCGATCTGTTCGGGTCCGGCTCCCTCGGAAAGGTGCACGAACCTCCAGGCGGCGGCGGCCAACAGTGATGTGGCGCGTCATGCCGGCCATGGTTGCTCGGCCGGCGTGGCGCCACCGTCTACTACTTCACGGACTTCAGGGAACCATTCTCCATGCGACTTTCTCGTCTCCTGTTGCTTCCCGTCGCGACGCTCGCCGTCGTGGCGTGTAGCGACGACGACAGCGTCACGATCAACTCCCGCCCGCCGCTGGGCGGCGTGCGGTTCATCAATGCCGTGCCGGACATGAAGCCGGTGACCATCCGGATGGTCGACCAGCTGCTCTGGTCCGCCAACTCGGTCAACGGCGGCAGCTACGGCCTCCGCTTCCGGGCGGCGACGGTCCATCAGGCCACCGAGGCGAAGGCCAGGCACATCCGGGTCTTCCCGGCGGACTCGAACATCGCCGAGGCGTCGAGGATCCTGCTCGACACCACGATCACGATCGAGGCGAACAAGAACGTCACGCTGCTGCTCGTGCCGGGACAGCGGACCGGCGCGACCGATTCGGTGGCGTTCGTCACGATCAATGACGACGTGACGCCCGCCGAAGGGGAGGTCGCGTTGCGCCTGGTGAACGCCAGCGCCCCCGGGCTCACGCCGGCGAGCGTGGACGGCTGGCTGACGGCGGACGCCGAAACCGCCCCGACCGGCGCGCCCACCTGGGACAACCTGGCGTCGCTCACCGCGGGTGCGTACGTGACCCGCGCTCCCGAGGCCGTCGCGGTCCAGACCGCGGCGGACGGCGCCCCGGCGACGCTCTGGGGCGCGGATGCTCCCGAAGGCGAGCCGGAGGCCGACGGCATCGGTGCCCTCGCCGGCGCGACGGTGGGGGGGAGCGCCCTCTCGGCGTACGTCTTCCCGAAGGCCTGTCCCACCGTCACGGGTGCGATCACGGTCGCCAACTGCCCCGCGGCAGCTGGCTCCTCGGGGTCGATCCGAACGGCGTACGCCAATCCGGGCGTGGTGTTCTTCGTGGACAAGATCCCCGCGCCGCCCACGGGTACGGGGGGGAACTGATCGCGTACTGATCACGGCCTCGGCGCGAGCCGGCCGCTCTGGCCGGCGACGTGTCCGACGTGCGGGGCAGGCTCACTCTGGGAGTGAGCCTGCCCCGCACGCGTTCCGGCCGGCGTGGCCGCCGCGCTCCGAGGCCGCACCATCGACCCGCCGGCGTCATGGCCCGCGCCCGGGAAGTCGCCGGCGCGGGGCGAGGCAGGATCCATCCGGCCGTCCGGGCGGAGCTGGCCGGCGATCGCTGGCCACCGTCGCCGAGGCCCGCGGCGCGAGCGACTCGCGTCGCAGACCCGAGCGCGATAGGATAAGGGCGCCGGCCGCCCACGGCCGGCGCACGCCCCGATCCGCACGGAGGAACCTCGTACATGATCCGTTCGCCCCTTCGCTCGCGCCTCGCCGCCGTCGCCTTCGGCGCGGCCCTCCTCGCGCCCGGCGTCACGGCCGGCGCGCAGACCTTCTACCCGTCGTTCCAGCCGCCGCGCACCGTCGATCGGGAGTACAACGTCGCGGTGGCGGACGGCGACGACATCACGAGCCTGCTCTTCCAGTGGCGTGAGGGATGGTCTCCGGTGTCGCAGCTCTCGCTGGACGTGGGCGTGGCGGACCCCGAGGCCGAGGACGCGGACGTACAGCTCCTGCTCGGCGGCTTCTACGCCCGGCAGCTCGCTCGTTCCAGCACCGACATGCCCCTCGACCTGCTGCTGACGCTGGGCGCGAATTCGATCATCGGCGACGCGTTCGCCCTCGAGGTCCCGGTGGGGGTCTCGGTCGGCCACCGCTTCCCGCTCGACGGCCCGCTGGCGATCACGCCGTACCTGCACCCGCGCGTCGCACTCCAGTACTGCAGCGAGTGCGGCGACGACGGGGACTCGGACACCGATCTCGGGGTCGCCTTCGATCTCGGCGTCGACTTCGAGGTGTCGCCCCGGCTCTCGCTGCGCGGCACCTTCCTCTTCGGCGACGACGACGCGGACGCGATCGGCTTCGGACTCGCCTGGCGGCCGGTCGGACTTCGGCGCTAGTGAGGGGAAGGGAGCGGCCGGGCGATGGGCACTGGCGCGGGGGGCCCCCCCGGTATCACGATGACGTGACCCGGTGGTGCCCGCACCATCCGACCACGGCCCGGCGTACCATTCCCTCCCACTCTGCCCCCGTCCTCTGGTCTGCATCTTGCCCCGGCTCGGGGCGTAGCACATTCCCGAGCCGCCCCGATGAGCGACCGTGCGCATCCGCCGATCCTGGTGGTCGACGACAATCCGGACAATACCGAGATCATCCGCGAGTACCTCGAGGTGCGCGGCTATCCGATCGCCGTGGCCCACGATGGAGACGAGGCGCTCGCGCTCTTCGAGCGGATGCGCCCGCGGCTCGTGCTGCTGGACGTGATGATGCCGGGGCGCGACGGGTGGGAGGTGTGTCGGCTGATGAAGCAGCACCCCTCGCTCGGGCGGGACATCCGGATCATCATGGTGACAGCGCTCGACGAGTGGGACGACAAGCGCCAGGCGCTGGAGACCGGCGCCGACGACTACGTCGAGAAGCCGTTCGACCTGCGGCGACTGGCCGCCACCGTGGAGCGCAACGCGGCGATGCTGGCCACCGCTGGGTGAGGCGGATTCCCGAGGCAGTGGGAAGAGGGAGCAGGGACGGCCTCCGGACGCTCCTGCTCCCTCTTCCCACTGCCCTCCGGTTCCTGGCCCCTTCACCGTGCCCGCGCAATCCCTGCTGCTGACCGACAGTGACGACCCCTCCGTGACGGAGGCGGTCGCGCTGCTGGACGCCTGGCGGCTGCGCCGGCTGTTCGGCGACGAGCTGCTCCATGCCGTGGAGAGTGCCGACGGGGTGCGCGCCGTGCTCACCGCGACGGCGAACCCGAACGCGCTGCGCGACATCTTCGAGCGGGCGCACGCGCGGGGGGTGCCGGTCATCGTGGGCTGCGCCGACGAGACGGCGCGGCGGCGCGCCGTGGAGTTGCGGGCCGACGAGTGGTACCGCACGCCTGCCCCCGCGGACGAGATCGCGGCGCGCGTCCGCACGGCGCTGGCCCGGGCCGCCCTCAGCGGGGCCGTGCTCGCCGAGCGCGTGGAGCGTGTCGAGTACGAGCACATGCTCTACGACGCGCTCACCGGGCTCCCCACGCTGCCGGTGATGATCGAGCGGTGCCGCGCGCCGTTCAAGGAGCGCGGCGAGCTCGTGGTGCTGTACTTCAACTTCGTCCGCTACTCGAAGATCGAGGAGATCTACGGGTGGGAGAAGCTGGACGCGGTACTCGAGACGACCGCCGGCGCCGTGCGCGAGTTCCTGGCGCACGGCGCGCTCCGTGCCTCGCGCATGATGGTGAGCCACATCAACGACGACGACTTCGTGCTCTTCCACGTGCCGCCGGCCAACCGTGCGGCGACGAGCGACGCGGAGATCACCGAGATCGTCGGCGCCCTGGAGCGGCACGTGGCAGCGCGCATCGAGGCGGCCCACGGCGAGGAGGTGGCGGCGCTGTTCGACATCTACGTCGGGCGAGCGCACGTCTACTACAACCCCAAGATCCGCCTCCAGCGTCTCATCTACCGCGGCATCCGCGAGGCCGCCAACGCGGCCAAGGGGATCGAGGAGCGCGAGCGGGCGCGCAAGGTGGACGACCTTCGCACCAGCCTGCGCGATCAGCTGGTCTACGTCGACTACCACCCGATCGTGCGCGCCACGACCGGGGAGGTGTTCGGCTACGAGGCGCTGGCGCGCGGGTCGATGCGCAGCCTGCGCAGCCCGGAGGTCATGTTCGAGGTGGCCGAGGAGGCGGACCTGGTCTGGGAGCTGAGCCGCCTCTGCCGCGCCCGCGCGATCGAGGGGATGCGCGCCAGGCTCGGCAAGGGGCAGCTCCTCTTCCTGAACGTCGACCCGCACGACTTCGCCGATCCGGCGTTCACCGAGGAGGCGCTGGAGGTGTCCGAGCCGGGCTGCGTGGTCATCGAGATCACCGAGCGGACGGCCATCAAGGACTACCCCAAGTTCCGCGAGCGGCTCCGGGCCTTCCGCGAGCGCGGCTACCGCTTCGCCGTGGACGACGCGGGGAGCGGCTACGCCGGCCTCGGCTCGATCGCGAATCTCGAGCCGGACTTCATCAAGCTGGACATCTCGCTCATCAACGCGATCGACACGAACTTCATCAAGCAGAACCTGGTGGAGACGATGGTGCGCTTCGCGAACGACCAGCAGGCCATGGTGATCGCGGAGGGAGTGGAGCGCGCCGAGGAGTTCGAGACGGTGCGGGCGCTCGGGGTGCACCTGGTGCAGGGCTTCTACATCCACCGGCCGCGGGACGACGGCCGCGGCATCCGGGACGAGCAGCCGGCGGCGGCCCACCCGGGGTGACGCTCAGCGCGCCACGGGAACGACGGAACGGCAGTAGCGGGCCACGCGGAGGGCGCGGATCGACCGGGGCACGACGCCGAGCACGCGCGCCCGGGCTGTCGGCAGAGTTGCCGTGGAAGGCGGGTGCGGCGGACGCGTCGCGAAAATCGCGCTGAGCAGGACACACCGCCCTGCCAGCCCATCGAGCGCGGGTCCCGGGTCCCGGGTCCCAGGCTCGCCGGCGCTACGCGCGACCGCTCACCCGCCGCAGCGGCTAACCGCGCGCGTTCAGTAGCTGCTCGACCAGGGCGTACGACCGTTCCGCTGCGCCGAGGCCGGACTCCACGACGGTGCGGGCGGCGGCTCCAGCGGCGGCCGCGGTGGGCAGGTCGCCGAGCCAGGCGATGAGCGCGGTGGCGAGCGCGGACGCGTCGACGGCGGCGACCGCGCCACCGGCGGCGATCAGGATGCCGGCGTCGCGGCTGTTCGTGTGGCGCGGGCCGAAGAGAACCGGGGCCCCGAACGCCGCGGGCTCGAGCACGGAGTGCAGCCCGGCGGCGTGGAAGCCCCCGCCGACGAACGCGACGTCGGCCAGTGCGTAGAGGTCGCCGAGCACGCCCACGCGGTCGACCAGGATGACGTCGGCCGCGGTGGCGTCGGCCGCGTCGAGGCGCGCGAGGCGGAGGCCCGTGTCGCTCGCCCACCGCTCGACCGGCGTGAGGTGGGCGGAGGTCGGCTCGTGCGGGGCGATCACCAGCCGCGCACCGCGGAGCTGGCGGCGCAGCACGACCCAGGCGGGCAGCAGCGCTCGCTCGTCGGCCGGCCAGGTGGAGCCGGCCACCAGCGTCGGGCGGTCGCTCGCCAGGGGCGCGAGCAGCGGGCCGGTGCGATCGGCGGCCTGCGCGCGCGCCCACACCTGGTCGTAGCGGGTGTCGCCCGTGACCGTGATCGCGTGCTCGCGCACGCCCAGCGCCACCAGTCGGCGCGCGTCGGCCTCGTCGATCGCACCGACGAGGTCGAGCGCCGCGTACGCCTGCCGGAGCAGCCGCGCCGCGACGCCCCGGGAGCGCGAGGAGCCGGCGGCGAGCGTCGCGCTCACCAGGCCGAGAGGGATCCCGCGACGGTGTGCCGCCGTCGAGAGCATCGGCCACACGTCCAGCTTGCTGAAGACGAGCGCCGAGGGACGAAGCGCGTCGAGCGCGTGGCGCGCATCGGCGGCCGTGTCGAAAGGGAGATAGTCGGCGAAATCCACGTCCAGCCCGCGCGCGAAGCGCTCGGCGCTGGGCGAGAAGTGCGTGTAGGCCAGCTGGAGCTCGGGGCGGCGCTGGCGGAAGCGCTCGAGCACGGGGCGCGCCTGCAGCCCCTCCCCGACGCTCGGCGCATGCATCCAGAGCAGGGGACGGGACGGGTCGCGCCGCTCGCGCGCCCAGGCGGCATAGCGGGCGCGGATGCCGCGGCGCGCGGCCACGGCACGCAGCAGCTTGCCCCCACCGGATGGGGTGGCGGCGGCGGCACCTCGGGCCGCCTGGCCGGCGGCGGCGTAGAGCAGCCGCGCGAGCGCGTCCATCGCGTGGGCGCGCGGCGTGCCCCGGCTCAGGGTCGGCCGGCCGGCGGCGCCGACGTCGAGTCGCTCAGCGCGGCATCGATCGCCTGGCGGAACGCCTCGATGGGCTGCGCGCCCTCGAGCTTGGTGTTGCCGATGAAGAAGGTCGGTGTGGCTCGCACGCCTGCCTGCTCCATGCGCGCCTGGTCGGCCGCGACGATCTCGCGCATCGCGTGACTCGACAGGCAGGTCGCGAAGGCGGCCGAGTCGAGGCCGGCTGCCGTGGCCAGCGAGTCGAAGACGGCGCGGGCGTCGGGGAGTCCCTCCCACCGCTCCTGTGTGGCGAAGAGCCCGTCATGATACGGCCAGTACTTTCCCTGGCTGCCGGCGCACATCGCCGCCTCGGCCGCGAGTTGCGCATGCGGATGCATGGACGTGAGCGGGAAGTTCACGTAGGCGAGGCGGATCTTGCCGGTGTTCACGTACTCGCGCACGAGCTGCGGATACGTCTCGTCGTGCCAGCGCTTGCAGAACGGACACTGGTAGTCGCTGACCTCGAGCACCCAGACGGGTGCCGTGGCGCTCCCCTGGATCCGGGAGGAGTCGGCGCGGGCGACCGCCGGATCCAGCGCGCTGTCCGCGGGCGCGCTGGCGGCGACGGTGGCGGCGGGCGCGTTGGCCGGCGCGCTCTCGCCACTGCTGCAGGCGAGCGCGGCGAGCGCGGCGAGCGGGCGGAGCACGCGAAGGAAGGACATGGCGGGGTCGTGGTGTGGAGCGCGGCGGGCGTGTCGCCGGTGGGCCGGCCGCGCGTCGTCCGGTGCGTCGATGGGCGTGATGCGCGACGTGGAGCGTCCCTGGCAACGTGGAGCATCCGTCGAATGATAACCGTCCGCGCGGTGGTGGCGCGACACTTCCAGGTGTCGGTCGGCGTAGATACACTCCGATACGGACGACCTCGGCCCGCGCGTACCGTCGCGATCGCGCCGTGCCCACTCTGCCTGGAGTCGCACCCGACGTGAACCCATTCCTCGCCGTTGCCGCCGGCCTGCTGCTCTGGCTCCAGGTGCCGGGGCTCCAGGTCCCGCGACCCACCGGCTACGTCAACGACTTCGCCGACGTCCTGTCGCCGGAGGCCGAGCGCACCCTGACGGCGATCGCGCAGGGGGTGCGCGACGCGTCGGGCGGCGAGATCGCCGTGGTGACGCTGACCGATCTCGACGGGCGCGCCGTGTCGGACGTGGCGCTGGAGATCGGGCGGCAGTGGGGCGTGGGGGCGCAGGGGGCGATCGGCGACAGTGCGCGCAACGCGGGCGCGGTGGTGCTCATCGTGCCCAAGGAGACGGCGAGCGACGGGCGCGGCCGCTGCTGGGTGTCCACCGGCCGCGGCACCGAGGGCTTCCTCCTCGACTCCGATGCGGGCTCGATCTGCCGCGAGGCGACGCCGCTCTTCGCGCGCCGCGACTACAGCGGCGGCACGGAGCTGGTCACCTACCGGGTGGCGCAGGAGTTCGCGCAGGAGTTCGGGTTCGACCTCGACCAGGCGGTGCAGGCGCCGCAGGTGGCAACGCAGCGCCGGCGCGCGCCGGCGCGCGGCATCCCGCTGGCGCCGATCATCTTCGTCGTGCTGATCCTGATCGTGAGCAGCTTCGGGCGGCGTGGGCGGCGGCATCATGGCGGCATCGGCGGGGCGCTCCCGTGGATCCTCCTGGGCTCCAGCATGCACCGCGGCGGACGCGGCGGCTTCGGTGGGGGCTTCGGTGGCGGTCTGGGCGGGGGCGGCTTCGGCGGAGGCGGCTTCGGTGGCTTCGGTGGCGGTGGAGGCTTCGGCGGGGGGGGCGGTGGCTCGAGCTGGTGACCCGATGCGAGGGAGCGCGATGGCGGAGATGACCACGGACTCGCTCGTCGCGGCGCTTCGCGACGCCTTCGGCCCGGCGCTGCGCGCGGTGGTCGTCTACGGTGCCGCGGCGGGCGACGAGCCGGTGGCGCCCGCGGACGTGCACACGCTGGTGCTGGTGGACTCCCTGCCACTGGAGGCGCTGGAGAGCGCCGGCGCCCACATCGAGGCGTGGGTGCGCGGCGGCGGCCATCCGGCGCCGCTGGTGCTGACGATGGCCGAGTGGCGCTCGAGCGTCGACGTCTTTCCGCTGGAGTACGCCGACATCCTCGACCAGCACCGCGCGCTGCACGGCGCGCTGCCGGCGGACGGCATCGAGGTGGACCCGGAGGACCTGCGGCTGGCGGTGGAGCGCGAGGCGATGGCGACGCTGCTGCAACTGCGGCGCGGCGTGCTGGCGACCGGCGGCGACGCGGAGCGGCGGGTGGAGCTGCTGGTGGCGAGCTTCCCGGCGTTCCTGACGGTCTTCCGCGGCGCGGTGCGGGTGCACGGCGTCCGCCCGTCGGCCGACGCCGCGGGGACGTGCGCGGAGCTGGCCTTCCGCACGGGCGTGGACGTGAGCCCGTTCGTGCGGGTGCTGGAGCACCGGCGGGGTCGGCAGCGCATCACGCCGGGCGAGGTGCACGCAGTCCTCGACGGCTATCTGACGAGCCTCGAGCGGCTGGTGGCGCACCTCGATCAGGTGCGACCGTCTCCGCGCGCCAGCTGAGCGCGCGGCCCGCGCGGCCACCCGATCACCGACAGCGGCGCGCCGAACGCGGGAGCGGGCGCCGCACCCTCTCGACTCCCGAGCCCATCGAACAGGAGCCGACCATGCGACGCAGTGGACTTGCCGTGGTGCTGATGCTGGCGCTCGCGCCCGTCAGCGGGTGCGGCTACAACACGATCCAGACGTACGAGGAGCAGGTGGACGCGGCCAAGGCGCAGATCGAGGTGACGCTGAAGCGGCGGGCCGACCTGGTGCCGAATCTGGTGGAGACGGTGAAGGGGTTCGCGAAGCAGGAGAGCGAGGTGCTGACCAACGTCACCCGGGCTCGCGCGGGGCTGGTGAGCGCGCTCGAGCGCCCGGGCGGTACGGACGCCGCGGAGCTGGCGCAGGCGGACGCCCAGCTGACGCGGGCGATCAACGTGGTGGTCGAGGCGTATCCGGAGCTGCGCTCGAACGAGAATTTCCTGCGCCTGCAGGACGAGCTCGTAGGGACGGAGAACCGGATCGCGACGGCGCGGACCGACTACAACCAGGCCGTGCAGCGGTACAACAGCTACATCCGCCGCTTCCCGCAGAACCTGACGGCGAAGATGACGGGCGCCGAGCCGCGGACGTACTTCGAGGTGACGAACGAGGCCGACCGGGAGGCGCCGACGGTGAAGTTCTGAGCCACCCCGGGTAGGACGGCGGAGCCACGAGGTCGGATCGGCCGGCCAGCAGGCCGGCGTCGGCGCGAGTGGCGCCGCCGTGACGTCCCGGGACGGGTACGAGGCCGACAGGGCCGGACGGTGACTTCCAGTCACCGTCCGGCCCTGTCGGCGTCTGTCACTCCTGCAGTCGCACTTACACGGTCCGAACTACTGGCCAGCTTTGTGCATACAAATCAGCCTGAAACGCGCGCTCCGGCCGGCCGACGGGCCGACCCGGCGTCGTGGAGACGAGTGCGGCTCGGCTTCCGACGGTGCCGATCGCTGGTCGACTCGCGAGGCCGCAGGTCGTCCGGTTCCAATGTAAGTACGGTGTCAGGTTCGTACGTGATCTGTACGCAATATGTTCGCGCCCGCCTTGTCAGCGGACAGCGCGGCGGGATAGCTTCCTGGTACCCGTGACCCTCGAGTGATCGCGGGAGGACGCCCCGCCGCGCCGGCCGCTCGGGCGCGCGGCGTCATGTGCCCGCTCTGGACGCAGGGAGCGTGGCGGGCGTTCAGCCGAGCGGCACCGGCGCTGGTGTCGCGGCTGTGAGTTCCGGTCGTGCCCTCGGGGAGCACCACACCTCCCGGGCGACCGGACGTTCCGGGCCGTCGGAGGTCCCGGGCCACCGGACGTCCCCGCAGTGGGAAGTCTCGGCGTGTGCCAGGGCCACGGCGGTCCTTCCAGCCGCCGGAGGTACCCTCTGACCCAATTCCTTCCGATCCCGGTTCGCGCACGCGATGCGTGCGCCCGTGGCCGGCTGCCGTCCTCCGCGGCCGTCCGGCACCGGCTCCACAACCGACGCCCGGCCGGGCGTCTCCCACGCGCGCCCTCTGGGCCGCTCACCCCAGCGTCTTTCACATGATCCGCTTCGGAGCACTCCTCTCCGCTGCGATCGCCGCGAGCGCCCTGGCGCCCGCCGCGGCCCTGACGCAGCAGCCGGCGACCATCGCCGGGCAGGTCACCGACGAGGGCGGCAATCCGCTGCCCGCCGTGCAGGTCTTCGTCCAGCAGCTCAACATCGGCGCGTCGACCGGGACCGACGGGCGGTACCGCTTCGTCGTGCCCGCCGACCGCGCGACCGGCAGCGGCACGCTCATCGCCCGCCGCATCGGCTTCCTGCAGGACACCGCCGTGATCACGCTGGCTCCGGGGGCCGCGATCACGCAGAACTTCACCCTCCGGGCCGCCCCGACGCGGCTCGCCAGCGTCACGGTCACCGCGCTCGGTCTCGATCGCACGGGCAGCGAGCTCGGGACCTCGGTCACCCGGCTGAGCACCGAGGAGCTCAACCGGACCGAATCCCAGAGCGTGGTCAACCAGATCCAGGGCAAGGTGGCGGGCGTGCAGATCACCGGCTCGGGGACGCAGGGCGGCTCGCAGCACATCGTGATCCGCGGCGCCAGCTCGCTGACCGGCACCAACACGCCGCTCTTCGTCGTCGACGGGATTCCGATCTCGAACACCGGTCGCGGCGGCGACCCGGATGGCGGGCTCGATCTCGGCAGCGCGATCAACGACCTGAACCCGGATGACATCGAGACGATGACCATCCTCAAGGGGCCGAACGCTGCGGCGATCTATGGCTCGCGGGCGGCCAACGGTGCGGTCATCATCACGACCAAGCGGGCCCGTGCCGGTGCCATCCGCACGGAGCTCAACCTCTCCTACACGTTCGACCAGCCGTCCATCCTCCCCGACTATCAGAACCTGTACGGGCAGGGGGTGAGCGGGACGTTCGAGTTCGTCGATGGCGCCGGCGGTGGCCAGGCCGGCTCGGACGGTCTCGACCAGAGCTGGGGACCGCGGCTCGACGGGCGCACGCACGGCTGCCAGTGGGTCGATCCGGACGCGGACGTGCTGGTCTACGACCAGAATGCGCCCTGTTCCCAGTTCACCGCGCCCGGCGAGGCGACGCCGTGGGTGGCACACCCGAACAACGTGAAGGACTTCTTCCAGACCGGGGGCACGCTCTCGTCGACGCTCGCGGTGAGCGGCGGCACCGACCGTGTCAGCGCGCGCCTCTCGCTGGGGCGCGACAACGTCGAGGGCTACATCCCGAACAACACGTTCACGAAGACCTCGGCGCTCCTCAGTGGGCAGGTGCGCGTCACCGACCGGCTCAACGCCACCGGCTCGCTGAACTACATCCGCAACGTCGGCGAGAACCGGCCGGGCGTCGGCTACAACACCGGCATCCTGGAGCAGTTCATCTGGTTCGGCCGGCAGGTGGACGGCGACGCCCTCCGGCGGTATGCGCAGGGGAGCGAGGTCAACAACGGCCCCCCGGGACGCGAGTTCAACTGGAACTACAACTTCCACAACAACCCGTACTGGCTGCAGCACGAGAATCCGGAGCAGGACACGCGCGACCGGTTCATCGGCTCGCTGACGGCGACCTACGACCTCACCGACTGGCTGAGCGCGACCGCGCGCGCCGGCGGCGACGTGTACACCTACGACATCGACCGGAACTACGCGGCGGGCAACATCAATTACGCCGACCCTGCCTACTCCGGCGGCTTCGTCCTCATCAACGACTACAGCCGGACCAACAATTTCGACCTGTTCCTGCAGGCGAATCGCGAGCTGCTGCCGGGGCTCACCTTCCAGGGGCTCATCGGCGGCAGTCAGCTCTACCGGCGCTTCAGCTCGCGGTCGGCGTCGACGGAGGGGATCTCGGCGCCGGGCATCTACAACGTCACCAACGCGGCCATCACGCCGGAGCTGGATCAGAACCTCGAGCGCCGGCGGGTGAACTCGCTGCTCGGCTCGGCCGCCGTCACCTGGCAGAACTGGCTGACGGTGGAGGCCACCGGGCGGAACGACTGGTCGTCGACGCTGCCCGCGGACAACAACTCGTACTTCTATCCCTCGCTCAGCACGTCGGTGGTGCTCACCGAGGCGATCCCCGCGCTGCGCGGCAATCCGGTGCTCAGCTTCGCCCGGGTGCGCGGCTCGATCGCCCAGGTGGGGAACGACGCGTCCCCCTACTCGCTGGCGACGACGTACAGCGGCGTGTCGAGCCAGTTCGGCGGTCTGCCGCAGTTCACGCTCAGCAACGTCATCGCGAACGCCCGGCTGAAGCCGGAGATCACGAAGGCGAGCGAGGTGGGCCTCGAGCTCGGGCTCTTCGACGGCCGCGCCTCGTTCGACGCGACGTACTACACCAAGTCCACGCGCGACCAGATCTTCAACATCGACGTCTCGCCCACCACCGGCTTCAGCGCGCGGGCGATCAACGCCGGCCGCATGGACAATCGGGGCGTCGAGGCCTTGCTGACGCTCGTCCCCGTCCGGCTGGACAACAGCTTCGAGTGGACGACGAGCTTCAACTACGCCTGGAACAAGAACGAGGTCGTCGAGCTCGTCGAGGGGCTCGACGCGATCGACCTCGGCA
>DASTRO010000167.1:0-18124 GCA_035761165.1 Gemmatimonadaceae bacterium
CTCGGGCTGCGCTGGCTGCCGAAGCGCCTGGAAATCGATGATCCGCAGCGGCGCACGCTTCGCGCGCGCTCCCGCCGTGCGCGGGACATCGTGCTCGCCGCAATCTCCGGCACCGGTATGGCGGGGCTCGTTTACGCCATCCTCACTCGCCCCTCCGCGGAAGGCAGAATTTCGCCGTTTTACGTGCAGCATGCGTTGCCCGATGGCGGCGGACGCAACATCGTGAACGTCATCCTCGTGGACTTCCGCGGCTTCGACACGTTGGGCGAGACCACGGTGATCGCGCTCGCGTCCGTCATCGCCTGGTCGCTGCTCGGGCCGCGCCTGGGCTTTCGGAGGCGCTCCGGGGCCGGCGCCGGGCGCGCGCCGTTCGCCCTCGTCTTCGCCAGCCCGGTGTTCTTCTGGCTGCTCGCCGCGCTGTCCGTGGTCGTCCTGCTGCGCGGTCACAACCAGATCGGCGGCGGGTTCGTGGGCGGTCTCATGGCGGCGCTGGCCTTCGCCATCATCGGGCTCGCCCAGGGGCTGGCCCGGGCGCGCGCGCGGCTGCGCTGGCACCCGCTGGCGCTGGCCGGCGCGGGCCTCCTGCTCGCGGCCGCGAGCGGCCTGCCCGGGCTGGCGGTGTACGGCGACTTCCTGCGGCACGTGTGGCTCGAGGCGGAGCTGCTCGGCGTGCCGATCAAGCAGGGCACCACCCTGCTCTTCGACCTCGGCGTGTACCTGGCGGTGCTCGGGACCGTGCTCGCCTTCTTCTTCGGCCTGTCGCGGGAGGGGGAGCCATGAGCGTCCTCCTCGCGTTCGTCGCCGCGGGGCTGTTCGGCTGCGCGGTCTACATGATCCTGTCGCGCCACATCATGCGCGTGGTGCTCGGCCTGTCGCTGCTGGGCACGGCCGTGAACCTCATGATCTTCCAGGCGGGGCGCATCCGCTCGGCCCAGCCGCCGCTGATCCCGGACGGCGCCGAGCGCCTGGGCGAGTCGGCGGACCCGCTGCCCCAGGCACTGGTGCTCACCGCGATCGTGATCGGCTTCGCGCTCACGGTGATCCTCGCGGCGCTCGCGCTGCGCGCATACGGCGGCAACGGCACGCTGCGGAGCGATGAGGTCCACTCCGCGCGCGACCTCGGCGACCCTCTCGCCCCGGTGCCTGACGATGATCGCTGACGCGCTGCGGGACGGTCTCGCGGTGTGGCCCGTCGCGATCCCGCTCGGCGCCGCCGCGCTCACCCTGCTCCTCCGCCGCCGGCCCGCGCTGCAGCGCGGCGTGATGGAGGCGGCGGTCGGGCTGACGCTCATCGCGGCGATCGCGCTGCTGGCGCGCGCCGCGCGCGGCGAGACGCTCGTGATGGCGTTCGGCGGGTGGGGCGCGCCGTTCGGGATCACCTTCGTCGCCGACGCGCTGGGCGCGGCGCTGTGCGCGACCGCGGGTGTCGTGGCGCTCGCGGTCGCCATCTTCGCGCGCGCGGACATCCGCGGCCGGAGGCGGCGGGCCGGCTTCGACCCGCTCTTCCTCGGCATGCTCGCGGCGGTGAACGGCGCCTTCCTCACCGGCGACATCTTCAACCTGTACGTCTGGTTCGAGCTGATGCTCGTCACCGCCGTCGGCCTCATCACGCTCGACCGGCGGCGCGCGCAGATCGACGGCGCGCTCCGCTACGCGGCGATGAGCATGATGGGGGCGACGTTCATCCTCGTCGGCATCGGTCTCCTCTACGGCGAGACGGGGACGCTCGACATGGGCCACCTCTCGGCCATCCTCGCCGGCCGCGCGCCCTCGGTGACCCTCACCACGTCGGCGTATCTGCTGCTCGCCGGGCTGACGCTGAAGGCGGGGCTGTTCCCGCTCTTCTTCTGGCTGCCGGCCTCGTACCACACGGCGCCGATCAGCGTGGCCGCGGCGCTCGCGGGGCTGCTCACGAAGGTCGCCTTCTACGCCTGCCTCCGCATCTTCGTCCTGGTGTTCAGAGTCGGCACCGGGGCTGCGGCGGTGCCGGGAGTGCCGGCGCTGCTCGCGCTCCTCGCCGCCGCGACGATGCTCGTGAGCGTGCTCGCCGCCATCGGACAGGTGGACGTGCGGCGGCTGCTGGCGTTCCACGTCACGGGGCAGGTGGCCTACCTGGTGATGGGGCTCGCGCTGGCCTCCTGGCTCGGCGCCGCCGCGGCCATCTTCTACACGATGCACACGATGCTCGTCCAGACGGGGCTCTTCCTCGGCGCCGGCGCGATGGCGCGGGCCGGGCGCGGCTACGACCTGCGCGTCGTCGGCGGCCTGATCCGCGAGCACCCGTTCTTCTCCTCGCTCTTCGCCGTGCTCGCGCTCTCGATCTCCGGCATCCCTCCGCTGTCGGGCTTCTGGGCCAAGGCGCTGGTGATCGACGCGGCCTTCCGCGCCGAGGTGCCCTGGTCGTGGTGGCTGGCCGTGGTGGCGCTGGTGACGGGATTCCTCACGCTGTACTCGATGAGCACTCTGTGGACGCGGGCGTTCTGGCGGCCGCGTCGCCGCGCGGGAGAGACCCCGCGTCGCATTCCGCCGGCGATGATCGCCGCGGTGGGGCTCCTGGCGGCGTGCACCATGGGTCTGGGGCTGGCCATCGAGCCGGCGGTTCGTCTCTCCCGCGCCGCGGCGCGGCAGCTGACCTCCGACCGGGTGCCGCCTCACGAGTCGCAGTCCGTCGGGCTGGCGCGGAGGGCGCCGTGAGCCCGGTCCGGCGGCTCCGGGCCGCGCTGTCGCTGTTCGGCATCTTCGCATACGACCTGGTCGCGGCGTCGCTGGCGGTGGCGCGGATCGTCCTCGCGCCGCACCGGCGGAACCAGCCGGCGATCGTCGCCGTCCCGGTGGATGCGCGCACCGAGTGGGGCGTGGCGCTCTTCGCCTACCTCGTGTCGGCGACGCCGGGCTCCACCTGCCTGCACGTCGCCGACGACCGGCGCACGCTCTACGTGCACTTCCTCGACGCGCCGGACACGCGGGCGCGCGCCGCCGACATGAAGGCGCTCTACGAGCGGCGGATCCTCCAGCTCGAGGGCCAGGAGACTACTCGATGACGATGCTCGCTCTGCCGGTGGTGGCGCCGGTGCTCATCGCCGTGCTCGCGCTGTCGCTCGCGCTCACCGCCTGGCGCATGCTCCGCGGCCCGGGCTACGCGAACCGCTTCGTCGCCCTGGACATGCTCACCGCCGTCGTGGTGTCCATCGCGGCGCTGACGGCGCTGGCGACCGGCCGCGGCGCGTTCCTCGACGTCGGCCTCGGGGTCGCGCTGATCAACTTCGCGTCCACCTGCGCCTTCGCGGCGTTCCTCGAGCGCAGGCGAGGGGGCCGGTGATCCGCGCCGCGGTGGCGACGGTGCTGCTCGCCGGGGGCACGGCCTTCATCGTCATCGCGAGCATCGGCGTGGCGCGCATGCCCGACGTGTTCCAGCGGATGCACGCCGCGACGAAGGCGGGGGGCATCGGCTCGAGCCTCGTCGTGCTGGGCGTGCTGGTCACCGGCGTCGCGCGGCCGATGACCGGCGTGCTCACCATCCTGTTCATGCTCCTGAGCCTGTCCGTCGCCTCCCAGCTCCTCGCGCGCGCCGCCTACATCTCGGGGGCGCCCATCGAGGGGCTCGAGCGCGGCGATCCGCTGGCCGGGGTGCTGGACCGCACCGACATCCAGGCGGCGGAGCGGGACGGCGCTCCCGAGGAGAGCGGCGTCCCGGCGGCCGCGCCCGCGGCCCCCGACCGCGCTTCCGACCTCGTGTCGTCGATGCGGCGGATCGGACCGAGCGAGTAGACGGCGGACCCGCGCGCGCCTAACGCCGCCTCGCGCCGTCGTCAGGCGCTTCGACCGGAGGGCGCGGCGCCGCGCCCTGCCGCTCGCCGCGGTAGGCGACGGGCAGCTGCCAGCCGCGCCGGATCGCCATGAGGCGGAGCGCGAAGCAGAGGACGGCGCCCCCGATGGTGACCATCGCGGACGGCAGCTGCACCATGCGGCCGGCGACGACCACCGCGGCGCCGGCCATGGCGGCGACCGCGTAGACGTCGCCGCGCAGCACCGAGGGGACCTCCCCCGCCAGGACGTCGCGCGCCATGCCGCCGCCGATCCCGGTCAGCATGCCGAGCAGCACCGCCGTGACCGGGCCGAGGTGAAAGGCGAGCGCCTTCTGCGCGCCGGACACGGCGAAGAGCGCGAGCCCGCCGGCGTCGAGGATCTGCACCGATTCCCGCATGCGGTCGATGATCGGTCCCCAGCGGAGCGTGGCCAGGCCGGCGAGGATGGAGACGGCGATGTACCGCCAGTCGGCGATGCCCGGCGGCGGGGTCGCGCCGATCAGCAGGTCCCGGGTGATCCCGCCGACGTTGGCGGCGGTGAACGACAGCACGAGCACGCCGAAGAGGTCGAGCCGGTGCTTGATGCCGGCCATCGCCCCGCTCAGCGCGAAGACGAAGGTGCCGCACAGGTCGAGCACCAGCACGAGGGTGGCGACATCGACGTACTGTGGTGGGCGCATGGGACTACACCGCCAGCCAGGCCAGCGCGGCGACCACCATCGCCTGCACGCCCGTCTCGAGCGTGGGGTGGATGACCGGCGCGAAGCGCGGGTTGTGATTCGTGGGGAGCTCGCCCAGGCGCCCATCCGCCTTCGCCTTCGCGTACAGGCCGGGGTCGGTCCCGCCGACGAACCAGAAGACCGCCGGGGAATGCCACTCGGCGCCGAACGATCCGAAGTCCTCGCTCGCCGTGGTGGGAGCGGTCTTCACCACCCGGTCGGCGGAGAAGTGCTCGCGGAAGGCCTCGGCGACGCGCCTGGTCGCCGCCGGATCGTTCTTCACCAGGTCGTAGTGGTCGAGTGTCGTGATCTCCGGCGGCTTCGGTGCGCCTGACGCGGCCGCTTCGGCATTGACGATCCGCTCGATGGCGGCGAGCACGCGCTTGCGGACGTCCTCGTCGAAGGTGCGCACGTTGAGCTTGATGAGCGCCTCGTCGGGGATGACGTTCTCCTTCGTGCCGGCCTGCAGGGCACCGATGGTGACCACGACGGCGTCCGTCGCCGCGATCTCGCGGGAGACGATGGTCTGCAAGCGCATCACCGTGGCCGCGGCCATCACCACGGGGTCGATGCTGGCCTGCGGCATCGAGCCGTGCGCTCCGCGCCCGAACAGCCGGATCTGCAGACTGTCGCCCGCCGAGGTGACGACACCCTCGCGCGAGCTGATGACCCCCGCGGGGCTGGGCATCACGTGCTGGCCGAGCACCACCTCGGGCTTGGGGAAGCGCTGGAAGAGTCCGTCGTCGATCATCGCCCGGGCGCCCTGCCCCGTCTCCTCCGCCGGCTGGAAGACGGCCATCAGCGTGCCCCGCCACGCGGCGCGAGCCTGCGCGAGCAGGGTGGTGGCGCCCGCCAGCCAGGTGACGTGCATGTCGTGGCCGCAGGCGTGCATCACCGGCACGGTCTTCCCCTCGCGGTCGGTGGCCGTGACCGTGCTCGCGTAGGGGAGTCCGGTGGCCTCCCGAACCGGCAGCGCGTCCATGTCGGCGCGCAGCATGACGGTCGGGCCGTCGCCGTTGCGCAGGAGACCGACGACCCCGGTCTTCCCCACGCCGGTGGTGACGTCGTAGCCGGCGGCGCGGAGGCGCTCGGCCGCGATACCCGCCGTCCTCGTCTCCTGCATGGAGAGCTCGGGGTGGGAGTGAATGTCGGTGTAGAGCGACTGCAGGTCGGGAAGCAGGCGGTCGAGGCCGGCCAGCGTGGCATCGGCGGGTGCCGTCGTGTTCGGGGTCATGGGATCCGCTCCTGGTCGCGCGGGTCATCGTGGGCGGCCTTCGCGGCGTACGCGTCCATCACCCGCGCCGAATAGATGAGCGCCGCGCCGGCGTTGACGGCGATCGCGACGCCGAGCGCCTCGGCGATCTCGTCGCGCGTCGCGCCGTGCTTGAGAGCCGCGTCCGTATGGATGACGATGCAGCCATCGCACTGCCGCGTCACGGCGACGGCGAGCGCGATGAGCTCGCGCGTCTTGGCGCCGAGCAGGTCCTTCCTGCTCCCCGCGTCGCCGAGCTCCCGGTAGCCGCGCACCGTGCCAGGGCTGCTCCGCCCGATCTCGGCGACCTGGGCGAGCACCTGTCGCTGGTAGCCGTTCCAGTCGAGCATCATCGGTGGTGCCATCCGTGCCCTCCTGCGCAGGTGATCCGTCCCTCATGGCGTGGCGGGATCTTGCAAGGTCGGCACCCGCGCCGCGCCACCGCGTCGCGTGCCGCGGCGCGCGGCGAGCACCGCGTTCAGCTCGGCCCCCGCGAGCACCACGGCGGCGGAGAGCTGGAGGTAGACGAGGAGGGTGATCGCCGCGCCGAAGCTGCCATAGGTCGCGCCGTAATCCAGCACGGTGGACAGCGCGACGGAGAAGACGAGCGACATCACCGTCCAGCTCACTGCCGCCAGCACGGCGCCCGGCAGGATGCCGCGCCACGACTGGTCGCCGCCGGGCAGGAATCGATACGCGGCGGCGATGAGCAGCGCGATGAGGAGCAGCACCGCCGGGACGCGCAGCCAGGCCAGCCCCGCCGTGCGCTCGGCATCCAGGCCGAGCCACCCGGCCACCGTCGCGATCGCCCGCGTCGTCACCAGGAGTGACGCGGCAGCCGCGACCACCATCACCACCAGCACGGGCGCGACGGCGATGGAGGCCAGGAGCCGGCGCCACGCCGGAGCGGAGGGCGGCTTCGTCACCTCGGCCGCGGCGCGCAGCGCCTCGCCAAGCGCGCGCACGCCGCCGGACACCGACCAGTAGGCGGTCAGCGCGCCTACCGAGAGCAGGCCGCCACCCGATGGCGCCTGCAGCTGTGCGCCGATCCACTGCACGAGC
The DNA here is from genome assembly GCA_035761165.1 of Gemmatimonadaceae bacterium. Classification (GTDB taxonomy): domain Bacteria; phylum Gemmatimonadota; class Gemmatimonadetes; order Gemmatimonadales; family Gemmatimonadaceae; genus CALCHX01. Next base: position 6,840 of record DASTRO010000167.1, read on the forward strand.
GCTCCCTGGAGCGCGGGGCGGTCGCCCTCGGCGGCGCGTGTCATGAGCCACTCCAGCACCGGGCGGAGTCCGGCGACGCGCGCGACACCGATGACGAGCAGCAGGAACGGGAAGAGCGACAGCACGCCGCGGTATGCCAGCGCGGCGGCGTACATCGGCATCCGGTGGCGCACGAAGCGCCCTGCCGTGGCGCGGGCCACCGCGGCCGTCCGTTCCCACGCTCCACGCGGCCGCGAGCCGGCGTCACCGGTGCGACGCACTCCGGAGCGCTCGTGCGCCGCATCGTCGGGCGCTACGCGCACAGCGGCACGAGCGCGATGGCGAGCAGCTGCCACGCGATGGCGACGGCCGCGATCGCGTCGTTGCCGATCGTGACCGCCATGCGGAAGCGCCGTTCGGGCAGCTCGCGTTGCCGCCGGTAGCGGCGCACCGTGTGCAGCGCGACGATGGCGACCGCCGCCACGGTCACGAGCGCGAGCACGGCGAGGAAGGTCGTCCGGGTGCGCGCCCCGGCGGTGCCGAGCCCCAACTGGCAGGACACCGCCGTCGCGATGTAGACGACGAGGAAGTGGGCCGCCCACACGAAGTACCCGAACGCCGTGTCGAGCAGCGCCCGCACGCCCGCCGCGTTCTCGCGCGCGTCCTGGGGCTCCTCCGCGCGCGCGGCGGCGACGTCAGGCGAGGACACGCCGGGCGGCGGCACGCTAGGCGACGACATGGGGGAACCCGGCGACGAGGGCCACCGTGAGCACCGCGGCCGGCACCGTGAACCGCCACCAGAGCAGGCAGATGCGCAGCGTGAGGCACCGCCAGGAATCGATCATTCCGAGGGCGAGGCGCGCGAGGCACCAGAGCGCCATCGCGATGCCCATGGCGAGGTGCAGGGCGATGTAGCCGAGCAGCAGCCACACCGCCGCGCCGTAGCTGTGGCCGGTCGCCGAGAGGCCGGCGCCGTCGAGCCAACGCCAGCCCATCACCAGCGCGCCGCCCGCGAACAGGGCGGACGCAACGAGGCAGAGCGCCGTCGCGAGCCGGTGATCGCGCCGGTTGCGCCGCTCGGCCAACTCGAAGAGCAGCCAGGCGCCGACGGTGGCGGCCGCGATCGCCGCGGGCTCGATGAAGCCCGGGAGTGGCGCCCAGGCGGGGGGCCAGAGGGCCGGCCGCGCCGTCCAGAGGAAGAGATAGGCGAACATGAACGACGCCACGACAGCGGCGTCCGAGATGAGGCACACCGCCATCCCCCACCAGCCGACGCTGCTGCTGCCCGCGCTGTAGAGCGGCAGGACGGTGCCCCGGCCGGCGTCGGCCGGCTCGCGCGGGAGCGCCCGGTCCATCGACCAGAGCCACGACAGGATGGCGGCGGTGGCGGCCACGCCGGCGACCACGCCGACGGCCGCGAGCCTGAGGGTCATCGCCGTGAACACGACCGCCGTGGCGAGGGCGGCGCCGAACGCAGTCCAGCCAGGTCCGGGCAGGCGGAGGATCTGCTCCGGCACGCCGCCGACGGGCGTCGAGACCAGCGTCTCGCGCTCGCGCGTGGGGGCGTCGGGCAGGTAGCCGCGTCCGGCGACGATGTCGCCCGGCAGCTCCTGCTGCTCCCACAGCGGGTAGCGCGACGTGACCGGGACGAGGCTGCGGAAGCCGTGGGGCGCGAGCCCCGAGAGCCACTCGAGCGACGGCGCGTTCCACGGATCGTGTCCCGCCTTCGCTCCCGTCCGCAGGTGCCGCACGAAGTCGTAGACGACCACAAGCACGCCCGCCGCGAAGACGAACGAGAACACCGAGCTGACGAGGTTCAGCCCGTTCCACCCGAGATCGCCGGCGTAGGTGTACACGCGCCGCGGCATCCCGCGGAGCCCCGTGAAGTGCATGGGCAGGAACGCGGCGTTGAAGCCGACGAACATGAGCCAGAAGGCCCATCGCCCGAGCCGCTCGGAGAGCATCCGGTGGGTCACGAGCGGCGACCAGTAGTACAGCGCCGCGAAGAGCGGGAAGACCATCCCGCCGATGAGCACGTAGTGGAAGTGCGCGACGACGAAGTAGCTGTCGTGCACCTGCCAGTCGTAGGGCACGGCCGCCACCATCACGCCGGTGACGCCGCCGATGACGAAGATGATGAGGAAGCCGAGGACGAACAGCAGGGGCACGCGCAGCACCGGCTTGCCGTCCCAGAGCGTCGCGAGCCAGGCGAACACCTGCACGCCCATCGGGATCGCGATCGCCGTGCTGGCCGCCGAGAAGAACGAGAGCGACAGCAGGGGCAGCCCGGTGGCGTACATGTGGTGCACCCACAGCCCGAAGCTGAGGAAGCCGACCGAGATCGCCGCCAGCGCGACCCAGGCGTAGCCGACGAGCCGCGTCCGGGTGAAGGTCGGCAGGATCATCGAGACCATGCCGGCGGCCGGCAGGAAGATGATGTAGACCTCGGGGTGGCCGAAGAGCCAGAACAGGTGCTGCCAGAGGACCGGGTCGCCGCCCCGGGTGGCGTCGTAGAAGGGCATCCCGAACGCCCGCTCCAGCTCGAGCAGGACGTCGGCGGCGATCACCATCGGCATGCCGATCATGATCATGCCGGCGGTGACCAGCATGTACCAGGCGAAGATGGGCATCCTGCCTAACGTCATGCCGGGCGCGCGCGTCCGGAGGATGCCGACGATGAGCTCGACGGCCGCCGCCACCGCGGAGATCTCGACGAAGCCGAGTCCGAGGATCCAGAACTCGGTGTTGAGCCCGGGCGAGTACGTGGAGCTGGAGAGCGGCGGGTACATGAACCAGCCGCCGTCGGGCGCGACGCCGAAGAACAGGCTGGAGAACACGAGCACGCCGCCGAAGGCATAGCACCAGTAGCCGAACGCCGAGAGCCGCGGGAACGGCATGTCGCGCGCGCCGAGCATGTTCGGCAGCAGCAGCACGGCGACCGCCTCCACGATCGGCACGGCGCATAGGAACATCATCACCGTGCCGTGCATCGTGAAGAGCTGGTTGTACGTGCCGGCGCCGAGGAAGGTGTTGCCCGGCACCGCGAGCTGGACACGCATGAGCAGCGCGAGCACGCCGGCCCCGAGGAAGAACAGGAACCCCGTGGCGATGTAGAGCACGCCGACCACCGTGTTGTTCACCTCGGTGAGGAGCCCGAACCGCCGCGGCTTCGCCCACGCGACGCGGAGCCGCTCGTCGCCGTCGGGGCCCTCCGACTGCCGCAGGTGCCGCGGCGCGGCGTCCGGCGCCCGCGCGGGTGGCCTCGTCGTCACGGTATCGTCGAACGGGGCGGTCATCTCAACGACTCCAGATAGGCCGCGAGCGCGCGCAGCTGCGGTCCCGCGAGCTGGTCGTAGGACGGCATGGCGTTGCCTGGCTTGAGGTGCTGCGCGCTGGCGATCCAGCCGGCGATGTTGCCGACGTCGCCCGGGAGGGTGCCGGCGCCGATGCTCCGCCGCGCGCCGACCTGCGTGAGATCAGGCCCGCGCCGCCCCTCGGTGAGGCCGCGCACGGCGTGGCAGGCGCCGCAGCCGAGATCGACGAACAGCTCCCGCCCCGCGCGCAGCTGCGGCGTCGCCGGCTCGCGGACGGGCCGCGCCAGCCGCGCGAGCCAGGCATCGAACTCCGCCCGCGGCATGACGATCACGTCGAACGCCATGTGCGCGTGCTGCCGGCCGCAGTACTCGGCGCACTGGCCACGGTAGATGCCCGGGCGGTCCCCCTGGATCACCATGCGGTTCACGCGGCCGGGGATCATGTCGGTCTTGCCGGCGAGGCTCGGGACCCAGAAGCTGTGGATGACGTCGTTCGCGCGGAGGAAGAGCTCGACGGGCTCGCCGGCCGGCAGGCGCAGCTCGTTCGCCGAGATGGCCGACGGCGCGCCGTCCGTTCGGCGGTACGACATCTCCCACCAGTAGAGCGAGCCGGTGACGTCCACCGAGAGCCGGCCGGGCGCCGTGGCGGCGCGCGTCCCATGGCCGACAGTCATCACGTACGGCACGAGCGCCGTCAGCGTGAGGAACGGCAGCGCGACGCCGCCGCCCCACAGGAAGAGCCTGCGATTCACCGGCCGCTCGCGCGGGCGCAGGAAGGGCATGACCGCCAGCACGGTCACGAGCAGCACGACGAGCGTCGCCCCCACGTACATCCAGACCCCGAGCCGGTGGATGGAGGCGGCGGCCGGGCCCGCGGGGTCCAGCGCCGACTGCCGCCCGGCGCAGCCCGCGAGCAGGACGACCGACCAGGACGTGAAGCGCCTGCGGCCTCGCGTCATCCTACCGCTCCAGCGTGTACAGATACGCCGCGATGTGAAGCGCCTCCTCACGGCTCAGACCCGTGTCGGGCATCCCGGTGCTCGGCACGAGCGCGGGCGGATCCAGCAGAAAGGCGGCGAGCACGTCGCGCCGGTTCGGCAGCTGCCCGGCGATGAAGCCACGTTCCGCCATGCGGCCCAGCGGCGGGCCGACCACGCCGTTCGCCCCGCGGATGCCGGGAATGCTGTGGCACGCCACGCAGCCGTAGCGACCGCTGGCGACGATGGCCCGTCCTCGCGCCGGGTCTCCGACCGTTGGCGGCCTGGATGGCGCGGCGACCACACTCGGCTCGCCTGCCTCGACGGGCGCCGGGCCCCCCTCCGGCGGCACTCGCGTCTCCGGCCCGCTGGCGCCTCTGCCGTGGGTGGCGCCGCCGCTGGTGGCCCCCTGCTCCGCGCCCGCGATCGCCGCCCCGGCCGACTGGGATGCCATCGGCGCCGGGCCGCCGGACAAGCGCGGCCGCACCAGCCGCACCAGGCCGGACGGCGGCGGCGCCGGCGGCTTCAGCCCGGCGTAATGGGCCGTCACCGCGGCGATGTCCTCGGCGCTCAGCGCCCGGGCCACGGTGAGCATCTGGCCGCCGCCGTCGTTGCGGCGGGCGCCGCTCTTCCAGGCGTCGATGGCGCTGGCCAGGTATCGGGCGTCGAGCCCGGCCAGGTAGGGAATCGCCGGCGGCTGGCCGCCGCCGTCCGGCCCGTGGCAGTTGGCGCAGCCCTGCACCTGGCGCCGGGCATCGCCCATGGCGGCCAGAACCCGCCCCCGCTCCGGGCCCCGGGGGGCGGGCGTGGCGGGCGCTTCCTGCCGGGAGAAGAAGGTGGCGAGGGTGGTGATGTCCTGCTCGGAGAGCGCCCGTGCCATGGACTCCATGACCGGGTGGCGCCGCCGGCCGCTGGCGTAGTCGCGCAGCTGCTTGGCCAGGTAGTACTCAGGCTGGGCGGCGATGCGCGGGAAGCCGGCGGCGGGGTTCCCCTGCCCGCGGCCGCGGTGGCAGGCGACGCACTGCTGCGCGACCGGCGGCACCTCCGTCGGGGGCGAGCCCGAGGGCGGGGCCGGCTGGGCCGCGGCCGCGGTGGCGAGCAGGACCGACAGGCCGGCCGCCACCGCGGCTCTCATGCGCTCACCAGCGGGCCGGGCGCCTTCAGGTAGCGCGTGACGATGGCGTCGGCCGCCCAGTAGGTCAGCGCCCCGAGAGTGCCGGTGGGGTTGTAGGAGGCGTTCTGCGGATAGGCGCAGGCGCCGATGACGAACAGATTGGGCACGTCCCAGCTCTGCAGGTAGCGGTTCACCACGCTCGTGGCGGGGTCGGTGCCCATGATGGCGCCGCCGGTGTTGTGAGTGGTCTGGTACTCGGTGACGTCGTAGGGCCGCGTGCGCGGCGAGCCGGCCACCAGCTGCCCGCCCATGATGCGCGCGATCTCCACGGTCTTCTCGGTGCAGAAGGCGGACATCCTGAGATCGTTCTCGGGGAAGTCGAAGGTCATCCGCAGCAGCGGCAGCCCCCAGGCGTCCTTGTAGGTCGGGTCCAGGTCGAGGTAGTTGTAGCGGGTGGCCACCGAGCTGCCGTGGACGTTGACGGTGGAGGTGTGGTTGTAGTGGCGCGCCACCGCCCGCTTCCACTTGCTCCCCCAGGACGGAGTGCCGGGCGGCGTGGGGTGAAAGCCGATGGGCCGGCCGTTCGTCATGATCTCGCCGATGTAGGCCCCGCCCACGAAGCCCAGCGGACCGTGGTCGAAGTTGTCTCCGGCGAAGTCGGCGATCATGGTGCCGTTGGCCCCGGAGCGCATGAAGGGGTTGATGTTGACGCTCTCGTCGTAGAACACCTGCGGGTAGCTCATGGTCTGGTAGGCGTAGTTGCGTCCCACCACACCCTTGCCGGTCCGCGGGTCGTAGGGCTCGCCGATGCCCGAGAGCAGGAGCAGGCGAACATTGTTGTAGGAGTAGGCGCCGAGGATGACCAGCGTCGCCGGCTGCTCGACCTCCACTCCGCGCGGATCGATGTAGGTCACCCCCGTGGCGCGCCGGCGAGTGTCGTCCAGGTTGATGCGCAGCACCTGGCAGCCGGTGCGAAGCTCGAAGTTGGGGTCCGCGAGCAGCCGCGGCAGCAGCACGGTCTGCGGCGACGACTTGGCGAAGTGCTCGCAGCCGAAGCGCTCGCAGAAGCCGCAGAAGACGCAGCTGTTCAGGCGCATCCCCTCGGGGTTGGTGTACGGCTGGCTGAGGTTGGCCGAGGGCTGCGGGTACGGGTGGTAGCCGAGCTCCAGGGCGGCCCTGCGAAAGAGGGCCGAGCCGTAGGGCTCCTTCTGCGGCGGCGTGGGGTAGTCCCGCGAGCGCGGGTCCTCGAAGACGTTGCCGCCGGGAATCTTGCGCCCCTGTATGTTGCCGGCTTTGCCGCTCACCCCGAGCAGGTACTCGAAGCGGTCGAAGTAGGGCTCCAGCTCGGCGGCGGTGACGCCCCAGTCTTGGATGGCCAGCTCCGGTGCCAGGAAGTCCTTGCCGTAGCGCTCGATGGTGTGGCTGCGCATCCGGAAGTCGTGGTCCTGGAAGCGGAACATCTGCCCGTTCCAGTGCACCAGGGCCCCACCCAGTCCGGTGCCGGGGAGGAAGCTGGCCCAGCGGCGGACGGGCAGCGCCGTGTCCCTGGGCGAATGGCGGAAGGTGACGGTCTCCCGGCTGGCGTCCTGCATCAGCGCCAGGCGCACGGCGTAGCGCAGCTCGTCGTGCATCGCGGGTCCCTGGAAGTCCGGCACCGTGTTCCGCGGCTCGCCCCGCTCCAGTCCCACCACCCTGAGGCCCGCCTTCGTGAGCTCGCGGCCCAGCACCGTGCCCACCAGCCCGACGCCGATCAGCACGGCATCCACCTCGTCGCGGCGATTGGACATGCTCAACCCACCTCGCCGGCGCCCTGGCCCAGGCTCACCGGCGGGCGGCGGAAGGCGACCCCGTGCTGGTCCACGAACTCGTAGTAGTTGGCGTAGGCGCCGGGGAAGCCGACCAGCTTCCAGCCCACCATGTCCCGGTTGCCCCCGTACACCGGGTCGGAGAAGAAGCCCTCGACGGTCAGCTCCAGCAGCGACGCGAAGAACTCCTCCGAGGGCACGCCGCCCAGGTCCCGGCCACCCTTCTCCAGCGCCTGCAGGTAGGCATCCTGGTCCGCCGTCGGGAGGGCGCCGAAACTATCCGGCGCGGTCCTGGCCAGCTCCTCGTGGATCGCCCGCAGCGCCTTGCGGAACAGCTCGGCCGGCGTGAAGGGCAGCTGATAGCCCTGTCCCGGCTGCCCGGCCCGCCAGGGGCCTGCCCGATAGAGCCCGGCGCCGGCGCCCCAGGCGCCCGCGAGCTGACGATCGATGAAGACCGGCACGTCGGCCTCGAGCGCCCCGGGCCCCAGCTCGTCGGCCGGGATCAGCCGCGCCACGGCCGGCTCGATGAAGGCCGCCTCGTCCGCGCTGAAGAACGAGTAGCTCGCGCGTCTGCCCTCGACCTGCCTCGTCAGGCGATCGCACCCGGGCACGGTGAGCGCGACCGCGACGGCACCGGCGCCCTGGAGGAATGCGCGTCGAGAAACGTTCGCCATCTCAGCTCTCCGACCGGTACGGCGGCGCTGCTACACCGCAATTTCCGGCGCAGGCCCGTCATCGCGCGCGTAACGCGCATCGCGCTCACCGCCGCGCGCACCGGCGAACCATCGGTCGCCCGGGAGCGGGGAACTCTCCTTGCGGCTCGCCGTCGCCCCGCGAGCGGAGAGCTCGATCCCCGTCCTCATGGAAGGCCCAGATGCGATCCATTCTTCGTCCTGCCTCGCTCGTCGTGCTCGTCCTGCTCGTCGCCACCTCGCCGGCCGCCGCGCAGCGCCGCGTCGAGCTCGGGATCGATGCGGGGGCCGTCTTCGGCCTGGGCCACACGTCGTCGGTGTCCATCACGCTCCCGGGCTCGCGCTTCCGTGCGGGCTTCTTCCGGCCGGGCTCGCGCATCTCCGTCGAGCCGTCGCTCGGCCTCGGCTATCACAAGGTCGAGGGCGTGACCGGGGTCTTCACCTACGACCTCGAGCTCGGGACGCTCTTCCACTTCCGCCCCATCGCCGTCGAGAACGAGGGCACGGGGGGCGAGGTCGCCCGCGTCATCCCGCCGTACATCCGTCCCTTCGTGGGCGTCACCGGCTTCAGCGGCGGCGGGAGCGACAGCGAGTTCAGCGCGGGCGTGGGGCTCGGCGCGAAGGTCCCCTGGCGGCGCGACCTCGCGCTTCGCTTCGAGGCCAACGTCGGCTACGGCTTCGACAACAAGGCCACGCGCATCGGGGCGCTCGCGGGGCTGTCGTACTTCCCGCGGTAGTCCGCCGCCACCGTGCCGCGCGGGCGCATCGAGCCCGGCGCGCGGCCGGCCGCGACGCGGGAGTGGGGACCGCAAATTGCTGCCTCCACCGTTCCCATCGCTGTCCACCCCTCCACGCCGGAGCGCCGATGTCCGAGCCTTCAACGAATCCGGAGAAGACCCCCCGCCCCAGCGAGCGCGCCGATGAGCCAGTCGATTATCCCGAGAACTCGGTGGTCGGTGTCGTGGACGATGTGGACCAGGTCGAAGCTGCCGTCGAAGCGCTGACGAGCGGCGGATTCCTCCGCTCCGAGATCGATGTCCTGCACGGCCAGGCCGCGGCCGAGCGGCTGGAGCACGCCACGGGACGGAGCGGACTCACCGGGCTCGCGATGCGGCTGGTGAAGCGCATCGGGATGCCTGACGACGAGACGGCCGTGAAGGACCGGTACGCGACGGCGCTCGACCACGGCCGCTTCGTGGTCGTGGTGCACGCGCCGACCGACGAGCGGCGGGAGCGCGCGGAGCTACTGCTGCGCGATCACGGCGGGCACTTCGTCAACTTCCTCGGCCGGTTCACGATCGAGCCAATGAGGCTCTGAACGATCGCGCGGCGCGGCCGAGCCAGCGGCTTCAGAAGAGCTTCGCGATCCCCCGCAGCGGGATCCAGGCCCAGGTGGGTCGGTTGTTCAGCTCGTAGCTCAGCTCGTAGAAGATCTTCTCGATCTCGAAGAGGGTGAGCAGCGCCTCGCTCCCCTGCGGCGTGTCGGGGAGGAGGGTGTCGGGCTCGTCGTCGTCCACACGGTGCATGTAGCCGTCGAGGAACGCGGCGCGGGCGTCGCGCTCCCAGCGGGCGGCGCGCACCTCCACCGTGGGGTTCACGGCGGTGCCGGCGACCTCGCCCGCGGCGGTGGCGGCGGCGTAGGCGAAGGAGCGCATCATCCCCGCGACGTCGCGCAGCGGGCTGTGGCGCGCGCGGCGCTCCTCGAGCGAGCGCGCGGGCTCCCCCTCGAAGTCGATGATCATCCAGTCGCCGCCGGTGGTCCGCAGCACCTGCCCGAGATGGAAGTCGCCATGGTGGCGCACGAGGAGCCCGGCGTCGCCGTGCTCGGTGACCTCGTCTGCCACCTCGTCGGCGATCTCGTCCAGCCGCCGCAGCAGCGCCGCACGACGGCCGAGGAGCGCCTGCGCGGGGGCACGCGACCTTGCGTCGAGCGCGCGCACGCGCGTGGCGAGGAGGTCGAGCGCGCCCGTCATCATCTCGCGCGCGCCGTCAGCCCACCGCTCCACGTCGGCGTCGCCGGCGTAGGTGGGGGCGAAGGCGGGGTCGTTCTCGTCCGAGGCGAGCGCCTCGTGCAGCGCGCGTGTCACGCGCCCCAGCTCCCGCGCCTCGGCGGCGAACGGATCGGGCGGCTCCGCCGTTCCCGGGGCGCGGAGGTACGCGCGCGCGCGCTCGAGCGCGTGCGACCAGGCGTCGCCGGTGGAGGGGACGTAGCGGCTGAGCATCGCGGCTACCGCTCGCTCCCCGCCCTCCTCCAGCCGCGCCACGCCGAGGAGCTCCGGCGTGTTGCGGAAGTCGGTGCGCGTGGTGAGGAAGCGCGCGATCTCCACATCCGGGTTCTCGCCAGGCTCGAGCCGGCGGAAGAGCTTCAGGATGGCCGCGTCGCCGTAGATGATGGAGCTGTTGCTCTGCTCGGCCGCGCCGAGGCGGGAGGGGCGAGGGGCGAGGGACGAGGGGCGAGGGGCGACGGACTCGAACACCAGGCGCACACCGTCCCCCTCGACCGTCTCGCCCCGCAGCATCGCCTCGAGCAGCGCCGCGCGGAACGCCTCGTCCTCCGTCGCATCGACGATCACGACTCCATCCGACTCGCGCAGTACGTCGGCATGAGTGTCTCGTCCCCGATCCCCGGCCCCTGACCCCGCATTCTCGCCCCTCGCCCCTCGCCCCTCGCCCCTCCCCACGAGCGGCAGCTGATAGCGCCACACGACGCCCTCGCCCAACTCCACCTCCAGCACCGCGAGGGCGAAGGGACCGCCGGGCCAGGGGAGCGGGATGACGCGGCCGATGCGGGCCGCGCGCGGCGCGCGCCCCTTGGCGCCGAACCAGCGGCGGCCGGCGAGCCAGCGCGCCAGGCGCTCGCCCGGGATGGCGGCCAGCGCCTCGCGGGCGAGGGCGCGCGCGGGGTCGGCGCCGGCCATCACTCCCCTCCGCCCGCGCCGCGCGCGTCGGCGGGGCGCTCCAGGCGGAACCAGTAGAAGGTGTGGGGGCCGAGGCTGAGGAAGTACGGCCGCTCGGTGATCACCGGGAACTCGATGTTGCCGATCATCTCCACGGGGGTCCAGTCGCAGAAGCGCTGGAGATTGATCTCCACCGGCTGCACGAAGCGCGAGAGGTTGTTGACGCAGAGGATGACCTCGTCGCCGTGGGTGCGCAGGAAGGCGAGGACGCCGCGGTTCTCCGGGAGGAGCATCTCCATGCCGCCGCGGCCGAACGCCTGATGCTGCTGGCGCACCTTGATGATGCGGCGCATCCAGCGGAGGAGCGAGGTCTGCGTGCGCTCCTGCGCCATGACGTTCACGCCCTGGAAGCCGTAGGGCGGGTCCACGATGATCGGGAAGTAGAGCGCGGCGGCATCGGCGGCGGAGAAGCCCGCGTTCCAGCCGCCGGTCCACTGCATGGGCGTG
>DASTRO010000168.1:0-12942 GCA_035761165.1 Gemmatimonadaceae bacterium
GTCTGAGGCGCTCCTCGGAGCGCCCGCGCCGCCCGGCCAGCCAGGCCGCGGCGCCGCCGTCTCTCGCCAGTACGCGCCTCATCGCCCCGGCCGCCGGCCGGTGAGCGAGTTCGCCGGCATTCCGCGCATGAAGGGCGGACCGTGCCGGCCGCCCGCCGCGGCGAGCGACGGCCCACCCGGACGACCCGCCTTCGCCGCGCACGCACCATCGCCGGCCGGAGGCCCATTCGCGACCCGTGCTCGCGCCCCCGAGGGCGCCGTTCGACATGACCTCCAGACCTTCCCGCGCGGCCGTCCGCCTGGCCGCGCTCCTCCTCGCGGCCGCGCCGCCCGCCCTCGGCGCGCAGCCGCCCGACGGCGTCGTCGCCGGCCGCGTCGTCGCCGCCGCCACCGGCGCGCCGCTCGCCGACGTCACCGTGCGCGTGGAGGGCACCACGCGCGGCGCCCTCAGCGACGCCGAGGGGCGCTTCCGGATCGGCGCCGTGCCGGCCGGCGCGCACACCCTCGTCGCCCAGCGCGCCGGCCGCGGCACGCTGCGGCAGGCCGTCACGGTCCCTGCCGGCGACAGCGTCCTCGTCACCCTGCGCCTGGCCGAGCAGGCCGTGGTCCTCGCACCCACCGTGGTGAGCGCGACGCGCGAGCGGCAGCGCCGCGCCGAGTCCTCGGCCACCATCGACGTGCTCGACGGCGCCGAGCTGCGCGCCGCCCGCCCGAGCCACCCGGCGGACGTCATGAACCGCCTCGCCGGTGTGCACGTCTCCGTGCTCAGCGGCGAGGGGCACAGCCTGGCCATCCGCCAGCCCATCACCACCAAGCCCGTCTACCTGTACCTGGAGGACGGCGTCCCGACGCGCTCGACGGGCTTCTTCAACCACAACGCGCTGTACGAGGTGAACCTCCCGCAGGCGGCCGGGGTCGAGGTGCTGAAGGGCCCCGGCACGGCACTCTACGGCAGCGACGCCATCGGCGGCGTGGTGAACGTCCTCACCCGCCCCGCGCCCGCGACGCCGAGCGCCGAGGTGAGCGTGGAGGGCGGCGCCTTCGGCTACGAGCGGCTGCTGGCGAGCGGCGGCTTCACGCGCGGCCAGCACGGGCTGCGCGCGGACCTCAACCTCACGCACAGCGACAACTGGAAGGACGACGCCCCCTTCACGCGCCGCAGCGGCACCCTGCGCTGGGACCACTTCACGGCCGACGGATTGACGATGCGCACGGTGGTGACCGGCACCGACGTCCACCAGCAGGACGTCCCGGCCCTCTCGCCCGCGCAGTTCGACGCCACCCCGGCGCTCAACCGCGCGCCGATCGCCTTCCGCACCGTGCAGGCGCTGCGCGCGTCGGGCGCGGTGGAGCTGGAGCGCGGCCGCACGCTGTGGAGCGTCACCCCGTACGTGCGCTACGACGTGCTCGACCTGCTCCCGCAGTGGCAGCTGTCGTACGACCCGCAGGTGTGGGACATGGAGAACTCCAGCGTCGGGCTGCTGGCCAGGGTGCGCCACGACGTCGAGCCGCTGCGGGCGCGCGTGGTCGCCGGCGCGGACGTGGACTACAGCCCGGGGAGCTTCATGGCCCGCCAGGCCGTCACCACGGCCACCGGCGCGGAGCGCATCTACGCGAGCTACACGCCGGGCGAGACGCACTACGACTACGACGTCACCTACCGCCAGCTCTCGCCGTACGCGCAGCTCCAGCTCTCCCCCACGCCGCGGCTGCGCGTGGACGCCGGGCTGCGCTACGACGTGAGCGGCTACGTCTACGACAACCACCTGACGCCGCTGGCGACGGGCGCGCACCGTCGCCCCGCGAGCACCACGGTGCACTACCGCCACCTGAGTCCCAAGCTCGGGCTCACGTACGACGTGGGCCGCGGGACGAGCCTCTTCGCCTCGTACCGCCACGGATTCCGCGCGCCGTCGCAGAACCAGCTCTTCCAGCAGAACTCGGCCGAGCACACGGTGGACCTGAAGCCGGTGCGGGTGGACAGCTACGAGGTGGGCGTGCGTGGCCAGCTCGGCGTGCGTGCGGTGTTCCAGCTCTCGGCCTACGACATGCGCATCGCGGACGACATCCTCACCTTCGTGACGGCGGAAGACCAGCGCGTCGCCACCAACGCCGGCGAGACGCGGCATCGCGGCGTCGAGGGGAGCCTGGGCCTCGCCGTGACGCCGCAGCTGCGGCTGGACGCCAGCTGGTCGGTGGCGTCGCAGCGCTACACGAGCTGGACGCCGCAGGCGGCACAGCCGGCCAGCGGCGACACGCCGCCGCGCCCGGCGGTGGACTACAGCGGCAACCGGATCGAGGCCGCGCCACGCGACCTCGGGAGCGTGCTGCTGACCTACACGGCGCCGCTGCTCCGCGGCGGGCGCCTGACGCTGGAGTGGAGCCACACCGGGCGCTACGCGATGGACCCGGGGAACACGCACGGCTACGGCGGCCACGAGCTGCTCGATGCCTCCGTGAGCGTGATGGTGCCACGCTACGACGTGGAGCTGTTCGCGCGCGGCGTGAACCTGCTCGGGCGCCGCTACGCCGAGCTGGCGGCGTGGGATCCCTTCCAGCAGACGCAGCTCACCCCCGGCACGCCGCGCGCCCTCTACGCCGGCGTGAAGTACACGTGGAGCCGCTGACATGACCACTCTCCCGATGACCGACGCGCGGACCGACGCGCGGACCGGCGCGCGGACGGGCACGCGGGCCGGCAGGCGCGCGGCGGGCGTGCTGACCGCCGCCCTGCTCGCGAGCACGGCCTGCCGCGGTGGCGTGCGCCTGGACGACGCGACCCCGGTGAGCGCACCGACGCAGGTGGGCGCGGCGCCGATCGTCGCCGTCGCACCGGACGGCGCGCGCACCGTGGCCTGGATCTCCGCGCCGGACGGCGGCAGCGACGGCCGACTCTACGTCGCGACCGGCGACGCCCCGCCGGTGGAGCTGCGAGACCCGCTCGGCCCCATCGAGCCGCACGGCGAGTCCCCACCCAAGCTGGCCTACGGGGCCGACGGCACGCTGCACGCGGTCTACGTGGTGAGCCGCGTCGTGCCGGGGAAGCGCTTCCCGGAGAGTGCGCTCCGCTACGTCCGCTCGGCGGACCACGGCCGCAGCTGGAGCGCGCCGGCGCGCGTCACCGACGACGCGGTGTTCGGCTCGCACAACTTCCACGCGCTGCACGCCGCGCCGGACGGCACGGTGTACGTGGCCTGGCTGGACGGGCGCGAGGGGAAGAGCGCCACCTTCGTCACGCACTCCACCGATGGCGGCCGCAGCTGGGCGCCCAACGTGCGCGTCGAGACGGGCGAGAGCTGTCCCTGCTGCCGCACGGCGATCGCCGCCGGCACCGACGGCACGGTCTACCTGGCCTGGCGGAGCGTGCTCGCCGGCGGCATCCGCGACATCGTGGTGGCCCGCTCCGACGATCATGGCGCCACCTGGAGCGCGCCGGTGCGCGTCCACGCCGACGACTGGCACTTCGACGGCTGCCCGCACGCCGGCCCGTCGCTGGCCGTGGACGCCGCGGGCCGGCTGCATGCGGCGTGGTGGACGGGGAAGCCCGGCGCGGCGGGCGTCTGGTACGCGCGTTCGGACGACGGCGGCCGCACCTTCGGCGCGCCGGTGGCGCTCGGGGTGGCCGACGTCTCGCGCCCGGCGCACGTGCAGCTCGCCCTCGGCCGCGACGAGCGCGTGGCCGTGGTCTGGGACGACGGCACGGTGCGGACGCCGCGCATCCTGCTCCGCCTCTCGCAGGACGGCGGCCGGACGTTCGGCGACGCGATGCCGGTGAGCGAGCCCGGTCGCTCGGCCACCTTCCCGGTGCTGGCGCTGCACGACCGCCGCCTCAGCATCCTCTGGGCCGAGCAGAGCCCCGCGGCGGCCGCGGCGGCGGCCGCGCACGAGCCGGACATGACGGACCCGCACGCGACGAAGGGACTGGGCCGCGTGGGGGAGAGCGTGGTGATGCTCCGGGTCGGGGAGGTGAAGTAGGAGCGATGAGCGACGAGCGATGAGTGACGAGCAGGGGCCTCGGGCCAGCCAGTCCTGGCGTCCCGAGGGGTGCGCGGGTCGCTCATCGCTCATCGCTCATCGCTCCCCCCTCCTTGCGCCCCACCCCGTCCCGGGGTGAAGCTGCAGTCCCTCCCCATGCCGCCCTCCCTCCCGCTCGTGCCGTGGCTCGTCGCCGGCGCGGCGCTGGCGCTCGCCGCGGGGCTCGCGCTGGCGCTGCGCGGCGCCCGGCGCGCGGCGCGCGACGCCGAGCTCCATCGCCTCGTCACCGAGAACGTCGTCGACCTCACCTGCGTCTTCGACGAGTCGCGGCGGCTCTCCTACGTGAGCCCCTCGGCGCGGCTGGTGCTCGGCTACGCGCCGGAGGCGCTGATCGCCATGCACCGGGCGCCGGTGCACCCCGACGAGCGACCGCTCGTGGAGGAGGCGGTGGCGGCGATGCTCGCCGGCGAGCGCCGCACCTTCCTCTTCCGCATGCGGCACGCGGATGGGCGGTGGCTGTGGCTCGAGTCCGACGGCGGACCGCTGGTGGACGGCCACGGGCGGCGCATCGGCATCTGCACCGTGGCCCGCGACGTCACCAAGCGCGTGCGCGCCGAGTCGGCGCTGCGCGAGTCGGAGGTGCGCCTGCGGCTGCTCGTCGCGCGCGCGGGGTACGGCGTCTTCCGCGCGACGCACGAGGGCGAGATCACCGAGGCGAACGAGGTGCTGGCGGCGCTGCTCGGGCAGCCCGACGCGGCGGCGCTGTGCGGGGCGCGGCTGCCCGAGGCCGTGCTGGCCGTCGTGCGCGCCAGCACCGCCGCGTCGGTGGGCGACGACACGCCCGGCTGGGTGGAGGCGCGCTGGGCGCGCGGGGGCGGCACCTTCCTGGACGTGCGGCTGGCCGCCCGCGCCGTCCGAGACGACGCGGGACGGCCACGCGCGTACGAGGCGTTCGTCGAGGACGTCACCGAGCAGCGCCGCCGCGACGAGCTACTGCGCCGCACGCAGCGGCTGGCCAGCCTGGGGCGCATGCTCGCCGGCACGGCGCACGAGCTGAACAATCCCCTCGCGGCCATCTGCGGCTTCGCCCAGCTGCTGCTGCGCGGCACGCGGCTGCGGGGCGAGGACCGGGAGGCGGTGGAGACGATCGAGCACGAGGCGCGCCGCGCTGCGGCCATCGTGCGCGACCTGCTCACCTTCTCGCGCCGGCAGAACGTGGGCGAGCGGCAACGCGTGGACCTCAACGCGGTCGCCAGCTACATCGCGCAGTCGCGCCGCTACGCCCTGGAGACCTCCGGCGTCCAGCTCTCGCTGGAGCTCACGCCGGGGCCGGTGGAGGTGATGGGCGACACGGCACAGCTCGAGCAGGTGGTGCTCAACCTCCTCGCCAACGCCGCCGAGAGCCTGGAGGGTGCCGCCGACCGGGACGTGCCGCGTGGCGTGCCGCCGCGCATCGTCGTCCGCACGCTGCGACGCGAGGGGCTGGCGCTGCTGGAGGTGGCCGACAACGGCCCCGGCGTCGCCGAGGCCGACCTGCCCTACATCTGGGACCCGTTCTACACGCGCAAGGCGGCGAGCGAGGGGACGGGGCTGGGACTCGCCGTGGTGCACCGGCTGGTGACCGACCACGGCGGCGCGGTGGACCTGGAACGCGGCGGCGGGCCCGGGGCGCGCTTTCGGGTCGCCCTGCCCGCCGCCCCGCCGCCCGACGTCGCGGAGCCGCCGCCCATGCCGGACGACGCCACCGCGCCGCGTGCCCTCGACGTGCTCGTGCTGGACCGCGCGGGCGACGACGCGCAGTTCGTCGCCCGCTTCCTGGGTGCGCGCGGCCACGCCGTGCTGGTGGCGCGCGACGGCGACCAGGCGCTGCGCCTGGCCACGCGCAACGGCTGCGACGTCCTCCTCGTGGACCGCGACGCCGCCGACGGCGCCCTGCTCGCGCGCCTGCGCGCGAACGCCGGCTGCGCCGGCGCGCGCGTCGTCGTCACCACCACCGGGGACCCGGACGACGCACAGCAGGCGCTGGGCGTGCGCGTGGCGCCCGACGTGACGGACGGGTGCGCCGTGCAGGCGGTGCTCGTCAAGCCGTTCGATGTCGCGCAGCTCCGACGGGCGGTGGAAGCCGGGTGAGGCGCGCGTCGAGCAGCCGGGGTCACGCGCTCGGGAGCGCGGTGTGGTCTAGCGTGGAACGTGCTCGCGGAAGGTGAAGTAGACCGCGCCCACCAGGCAGAGGGCCGCCCAGAGGTGGTCGAGGCGCAACGACTGCTTCATGTACAGCACGGCGAAGGGTGCGAAGACGGCGAGCGTGATCACTTCCTGCAGGAGCTTGAGCTGCGGCAGCGTGAGCGCGGTGAAGCCGATGCGGTTGGCCGGCACCTGCAGCAGGTACTCGAAGAGGGCGATCCCCCAGCTGGCCACCGCCGCCACGTACCAGGCACGATGCCCGAGGTTCCGGAGATGGCCATACCAGGCGAACGTCATGAAGACGTTGGACCCGAGGAGGAGGAGGACGGTACGGAGGACGGCGGACGTGGGGGCCGGCATGGTGAGGCTCGGACGCATGGGCGGGGGGTGCGGCGCGCGCGCGACCGCTCGCCGCGCGTGGGCGCTCTGAGGCTAGCGGGTGCCGGCAGCCGGCGCGACGGCCTCGGCACGGCGCGGCACGGGCGGGGCGGTCGGCGGGTACGGGAGGCGCGGACGCGATGACGCCAGACGAGCGGCCGGGGGCGATCGTCTCAGTCGGGGGGGGGCCCCCGCGCGACGTCCCGTCCGGCGTTCCGCCCGACGTGCTGCGGGCGCGCGAGCTCGTGCTGCGCTACGGCTGGAACGCCACGGCCTACCAGATCGTGAATCCCGGCCTCGAGCTCTGGCTGGACCGCCCGGGCGATGCGGTGGTGGCCTACAATGCGCACGACGGCGTGGCCGTCGTCGCCGGCGCGCCGGTCTGCGCCGGGGACCGCCTGGCCGACGTGGTGGCGGCGTTCGAGGCGGACCGCCGCGCGGCTGGCCAGCGCACCTGCTACTTCGCCGCCGGCCACCGGCTCGAGACCCTCCTCGGCGAGCGGCCGGACCGCGCCAGCGTCCTGCTCGGCGCACAGCCGTGCTGGGTGCCCGGGGACTTCGCCGGCCGCGTGGCCGCCCACGCCTCCCTGCGCGCGCAGCTCAACCGCGCGCGCAACAAGGGCGTCGAGGTGCACGAGTGGCCGGCGGCGCGCGCCACCGACGACCCGGCGCTCGAGCGCTGCCTGCGCGAGTGGCTGGCCGGCCGCGGGCTGCCGCCGCTGCGCTTCCTCGTCGAGCCGGACACGCTCGGCCGGCTGTGGGACCGCCGCATCTTCGTGGCGGAGCGCGCGGACGTGCCGGTCGCCTTCCTCGTCGCCTCACCGGTGCCGGCGCGGCGCGGCTGGCTGGTGGAGCAGATCGTCCGCGGCCACGCCGCGCCCAACGGCACCAACGAGCTGCTCGTCGCCGCGGCCATGGCGGCGCTGGCCGAGGCCGGCGCGGAGTACGCCACGCTCGGCCTCGCGCCGCTGTCGCAGCGCGCCGGCATCCCCGCCCCGCCGATGCCGCTCTGGCTGCGCCTCACGCTGCGCTGGGTGCGCGCGCACGGCCGCCGCTTCTACAACTTCGACGGGCTGGACCGCTTCAAGGCCAAGCTGCGCCCGCAGTGGTGGGAGCCGATCTACGCCATCGACCACGGCACGCGCTTCTCCCCGCGCACCCTCTACGCCATCGCCGCCGTCTTCGGCGGCTGCTCGCCGATCGCGCTCGTCGGCCGCGCGATCGTGCGCGCGGTGCGCCAGGAGGCGCGCTGGGTGTGGAACGGCGAGCGATCAGCGAAGCGCGGTCAGCGGTCAGCGTGACGGCCGCTCGGGAGGCCAGTCCTGGCCGGCCGGCCTGAGGGTGTTACGCTGACCGCTGTTCGCTGATCGCTGTTCGCTGCCCTCCTCACACCTCTTCCAGCAGCTCCCGCTCGTAGGCCGCCAGCAGGTCGGCGCGGCTCAGCATCCCCACGTAGCGGTTCGTGGCCGGGTCCACCACCGGCAGCGCGTCGCGGGCGCGGGCGTTCATCACCCGCAGCGCGTCGCGCAGCACCTGATGCGGCGACGCCGTCTCGGTGGGCTCGGCCAGGTCCATCGCCACCAGCACCCCCGCGAGGTCGCCCCGATCCAGCATCGCCTCGCGCAGGTCGGGATAGCTGATGACGCCGAAGAGCGTGCCGTCCTCGTCCACCACCGGCAGCGCGTGCAGACGGGCGCGTCCGGTGGCCGCCACCAGCGCGGCCAGCGGCGCGTCGGGCGCGACGGTGACGGCGCGCTCGTCCACCGCCTCGTGCACCTGGATGCGCTCCATCAGCGCGCGGTCGGCGCCGTGCGCCAGGTGCTCGCCGCGCCGCTCCAGCCAGCCGTCGTAGAGCCCGTACGGCGCCAGGTGCCGCGAGCTCAGGTAGGCCAGCACCGAGACGAGCATCAGCGGCAGCACCAGGCCGTAGTCGTCGGTGATCTCGAAGACGATGAAGATGGCGGTGATCGGCGCCCGCGTCGCGCCGGCCACCAGCCCGGCCATCCCCACCAGCCCCCACGTCACCGGGTCCACCGTGCTCGCCGGCGCCGCCGCGTGGAGCACCGCGCCCAGCCCCGTGCCCAGCGTCGCCCCGATGAGGAGCGTGGGCGTGAAGACGCCCCCCGAGCCGCCGGCGCCGAGCGTCACCGTCGTCATGCCGATCTTGGCCGCCGTGATGCCGAGCAGGAAGTACCAGGGCAGCCGCGCCAGCTGGTCCATCGGGATGCGCAGGTGCCCGTCGCCCGTGAGCACGGCGACGGACGTCAGGGCGAGCAGCCCCACCACCAGCCCGCCGACCACGGGGCGCAGCCACTCCGGGCCGCGCATCGCCCTGAATGCGTCGGCCGTGCGGAAGAAGAGCCGCGTGTACAGCGCCGACACGGCGCCGCAGCCGATGCCGAGCAGCGGGTAGAGCAGGAGCACGTCCCACGATCGCACGCCGGCGTAGGCCGGCACGCGGATCACGGCCTCCTCGCCGAGGAAGGCGCGGACGGTGAGCGAGCCGACCACGCTCGCGATGACGACCGGGCTGAAGGCCCCCACGGAGAAGGAGCCCAGCACCTCCTCGAGCGCGAAGAAGGCGCCGGCGAAGGGCGCGCCGAAGGCCCCCGAGATCCCCGCCGCCGCGCCGCAGCCGACGAGGATCTTGAGGTGGCGCGTCTGGAACTTGAACAGCCGCCCCAGCCACGAGCCGAGCCCCGCGCCGAGCACCGCCACCGGTCCCTCGCTCCCGGCCGAGCCACCCGAGCCCAAGGTGACGGCGGAGGCCAGCGTCCGCACCGCGACCGGACGCAGCGGGATCTTCCCGCCCCGCTTCGCCACGGCGAGCTGCACGTCGGCCACGTTCTGCCCATCGGGCGTGTGCGTGCGGCGCACCACGGCCCAGGCGCACCAGAGCCCCGCGGCGGTGAGCAGCGGGCGATAGAGCACGTTCCCCAGCACGTCCAGTCGCCGCGCCGGGAAGATGGCGAAGGCGTAGTACGCGAGGTCGATCATGCGGTAGAAGACGACCACGCCGAGCCCCACGGCGGCGCCGATCGCCAGCCCGAAGGCGAGGAGGACGGCGCCCTCGTCCCAGTCGTGGAAGGCGACGCGCTCGATCAGCCGCTCCCACACGCGGCGCGCCCGCACCTGCAGCGCCTGGACCCGCGTCACCACCCCTGCGACTCCAGCTCGGCCAGCTCGTCGCGCAGCTTGAGGTAGCTGTCGTAGCGCTCGGCGCTGATCTCCCCCGCGGCCACGGCGGCACGCACCGCGCAGTCGGGCTCCTGCCGGTGCGTGCAGTCGGCGAAGCGGCAGTGGTCGAGGTGCGGCCGGAACTCGGGGAAGAGCCGGTCCAGCTCGCGCACCGGGAGCCCCCACAGCCCCACCTCGCGCAGCCCGGGCGTGTCCGCCACGAAGCCCGCCGGGCGCCCGCCCGCGGAGGGGAGCGGCGTGAGCAGCGCGCCGACGGTGGTGTGCCGCCCCTTCATCACCGAGCGGCTGATCTCCCCCACCCGCAGGTCGATCCCCGGATAGAGCGCGTTGATGAGCGACGACTTGCCGACGCCCGACGGGCCGGTGAGCGCCGAGACGCGGCCGTCCAGCGCGGCGTGCAGCTCGTCCAGCCCGAGCCGCTGCCGCGCGCTCACCAGGTGCACCGGGTAGCCGGCCCGCTCGTAGCCCGCGAAGCGCTCGCGGGTCGCCGCCGCGTCCACCAGCTCCACCTTGTTGACGACGAGCCGCGCCGGCAGCGCGTTCCCCTCGGCGATGACGAGGAAGCGGTCGATCATGCGCGGGTGCGGCTCCGGCTCGGCGGCGGCGAAGACGACCACCACCTGGTCGATGTTGGCGACGACGACGCGCTCGCCGAAGCCGCCGCCGGGGCGCCGCCGCGCCAGGCGCGAGCGACGCGGCAGGATCTCGGCGATCGCCCAGACGTCGCCGCGCTCGTCGGGCTCCACCAGCACCTCGTCGCCGACGGCCAGCTTTACCGTCTCGAGGCCGGCGCGCACCGTGTCGCGGCGCAGGCTGCCGTCCGCTCGGCGGCCGGCGTTGGACTTCTTGAGGCGCCCGCGCAGGGAGACGTCGCGGACGTCGCCGTCGGCGGTGAGCACGCGCCAGACGCCGCCGGTGCCCTCGAGGACGACGGCGCGCTCAGCCATCCTCCCCCTCCTCGTCTCCCTCCTCGCGCATCACCTCCCACCAGCGGCGCGCCGGCGGGCCGCCGCCCACGCTGCGCACCAGCTCGTCCAGCAGCGCCTTCACCTCCCACAGCGAGAGCGCGCCGACGGCGGCGCGCGCCTCCGCCTCGCTGGCGCCGTAGGCCAGGAAGTCGCTCTCCAGGTGCCCCTCCACCCCGCGCTCGCCGATGCGCCGCCAGCGCAGGAAGAGCAGGTAGGCGCCCCACGGCCGCGCCGCGTCGCCGGTGGTGTCGGCCAGGATCTCGACGCTGTACGACAGGCCGTCCGGTCCCTCGAAGGCCGCCGGGCGCGCGTGCACCGCCATGTAGCCGCCCAGTGTTCGCTCGTCGCCCTGCGAGTGGTCCGGGGGAAGGTGGCGGCCAGGCATCAGTGGGGGACGTCGCGGGACGGCGGGCTGCGTGGTCCCGCTCAGCGGCGGCGCGCCGTCATCTCCTTCAGGACGCTGCCGGTGATGAACCAGAGGTTGGCCGGGCGCTCGGCGAGGCGGCGCATGAGGTACGGGTACCACTGCGTGCCGAAGGGCACGTAGACGCGCAGCCGCCAGCCGTCGCGCACCAGTCGCTCCTGCAGGTCGCGCCGCACGCCGTAGAGCATCTGGAACTCGAAGCGGTCGGGCGCGATCCCCTCGGCCTTCGCGAACGCCTGCGCGGCGTCGATGAGCCGCTCGTCGTGCGTCGCCAGCCCCGGGTAGTTCCCGTCGGTCATCAGGCGGCGCATGCAGCGCGCGTAGCTGTCGTCCACGTCCGCCTTGTCGGGGAAGGCGACCTCCGGTGGCTCGCGGTACGCGCCCTTGCACAGCCGCACGCGCGCGTTGAGCGCGATGGCGCGCTCGACGTCGCCGGCGGTGCGACGCAGCATGCTCTGCAGCACGATCCCCACGTTCTCGGGGTAGACGGGCTGCAGGTGCTCCTCGAAGAGCTCCAGCGTGCGCTCGGTGTAGGCGCTGCCCTCCATGTCCAGGCGCACGAAGTTGCCGTGCTCGCGCGCGCAGCGCAGCACCTCGTGCACGTTGGCCAGGCACACCTCGTCGGAGACGTCGAGGCCGAGGGCGGTGAGCTTCACCGAGACGTTGCTGTCCAGCCGCTCGCGCGCGATCCGCTCGAGGAGCGCGACGTAGGCGCGCGCCGTGCCGCGCGCCTCCCCCTCGTTGTGCACGCTCTCGCCGAGGATGTCGAGCGAGGCGGTGATCCCCTTCGCGTTGAGCGCGCGCACCGCCGCGACCGCCTGGTCCGCCGTCTCCCCCGCCACGAAGCGGCTCGCGAAGCCCTTCGCGAGCCGGTTGTGGCGGACGAAGTTGAAGATCTTCTGCTGATTGGAGAGGTAGAGGAAGGTCTTGCGGAGCATGGATCCTCGCCCGCCGCCGCGGTGGCGGGTCGCTGAAGGCGGTCTCGCTGGCGGGACGCGGGGCCCCGAACGCTCGCGGCGCCGGCGTGAGTCTCTCACGTCGGCGCCGGAGACAAATATACCCGACCGCGCCGGGGGCGGGCCAGCCGAACGCCTACGGCACCGCCTCCACCGCGCCCGGCAGCGCGCCGCGCAGCTGCCACACCGGGAACTCGCCCCCCGCCCGCAGCTCGGCGTCGAAGACGTTCCACGTCACCAGCCCGTCGTCCGTGCGCGGCGCCAGGAGCACCGTCGCCAGGCGGGAGAGTGGCTGACGCGCCGACACCAGGAAGGCCCCCGCCGGCACCGTCTCGCGGCGCGTCGTCCACCGGTCGCCGAGGAGCGTCACCTCGCGGTGCCCCTGGAAGGCGCGGCGCGCCAGGGCCACCGAGTCGATGCGGAAGGCCGCGACGTCGCCCGTCCACGGCTGCGTGAGGCGCGAGACGGCGATGCCGTGCAGGCGGAGCAGCCGCACCGCCGCCGTGTCCGTGGCGGGGAGGACCCAGCCGGCCGGCGCGTCGCGCTCGAGCGTCGCCTGGAAGCGGATGAACGACGGCATGCGGATGGCGCGGAACTGCCCCGTGCGGCGGAAGCCGCGGCGCACGCCCGGCGCGCTGCGCGCCGTGTCGCCCGTGGCCGCCATGTCCTCGGCCACGATCCACTCCGGCGGCGCCGTCGCCGGGAAGTCGGAGCGCACGGCCACGCCGCGCGGGCCGGCCACCGCCGCGGCGTCGGCCGCGCGCTCGGCGGCGCGGATCTCGTCCCCCTGCTCCGCCACGAGGCTCAGCAGCTCGCGCACGAAGGCGTAGGTGGAGGCCACGCGCCGGTCCAGCGGGTC
>DASTRO010000169.1:0-4730 GCA_035761165.1 Gemmatimonadaceae bacterium
GCGCTGTTGTACGCGAGCCCCCGCCCATAGGGGAGCGTCGTCGCGATCGTCCGCAGATGGGTCCGGGTGTCGGGGTCGAGCACGTAGACGTCGCCCGACTCGGCGGCCGTCGCGTAGATCTCGTGTTGGCCCTGCCAGTAATCGACGTCCGCGACCGTGAGCGTACTGGCGTCGGTGTCGCCCGTCGCCGGCACGCAGTCCGTGAGGTCGAATGTCCGCTCGATGTAGTCCGTCCAGTCGAGGCGCTCGACCCCGCAGCCCTCGGGCACCGAGTAGATGACGCCGTAGCGGTAGCGCACATGCCGCTCGAGGGCGCCGCCGGGCCCCGTCGCCTCGTCCACCGTGCGAATCTGGAGGACGTTGGCCAGATACTTCGCATCCGGCACCACCGTGCCGCCGGCGCCGCCGCTCATGCCGGTCCGCGGCAGTTGCCCCGGGTGCCCATTGGGCCCGCTCGGGGCCGCAGCGTCGGGCGTCGCGGGCGGGCGGAAATCGACGCCCGTCGTCGGCAGGCTCCCGCTCCCCGAGCAGGGCTGCTCCTGAATCCGGTACGCCCAGATCGGCACCCCGCCCGGGCCCACCCCCGCCGCACCCCCGACCCACACATGCGGCGCGGCGTGCTCGAGCGTCTGCGTCGCGCCGGTCATGGCGGGGTCGCGCCAGATCAGGTGCACGTCATCCAGCGTGCCGAGACAGCCGAGATCGACCGTGCCGTGCGCGACCGTCCACCACCGGGGCGGGGCCGTGACGCCGTAGACCGCCGCCGGCGTGGGGATCCCCTCGACCGTGGCGAACCGGGTGTCGTGCAGCTTGTTCACCCCGTAGGGCGCGAGTCCGTCCGTGCCCGCGAGCCGGCCCGGCGTGTACATCCCGTAGTTACCGGCCAGGTAGTTGCCGGCGTAGGTGTCCATGTCCGCCGCCGCCATGCGGGCCCCGGGATAGAGGGCCGCGCGCGTGACCTGGGTGCCGGCCGGCGTGTCGGGCGGGGGGTCGTTGATCGGCGGGAGCGTCGTCTGCACGGCCGCCGCGTCGGCCCCATCGGGGGCGTAGGCGTAGTCCGTGTACGGCGGCAGGACGAGCGAGTAGAGGGGCGCGCCCGGGAGGTGGCCGCAGTCGCCGGGGCCGGTACCGCCGCAGCTCGTGGGCGCCGTGACGGGCCGGAACGCGCCGTTGACCATGCGCCACAGCCCGCGTACCCGGCGCGGCGCGAGCCGGGCCCACACGTCCACCTGACAGGCGTCGCGCATCGTGAGCCGGCTCTCGGCCGTGACCCCGGCCTGGTCCGTGCCACCCACGTCGTCGGCGCAGCCCGTCGTGGCCTCGACCAGCGTCACCTCGACGCCGCGCGCGCTGTCGCTGCCGTCGAAGACGCCGACGCCGGGCGCCCCACCCGTGAGCTGGCCATCGACGAGACAGAGGGCGAGGGTGCCGTTGACCCACCACCGGAGCACGGGCCCCCGCGCGCAGCCCACGATCTCCACCGTCGCCCCGGGGGCGAACGCCGTCGGCACGGCGTCGAGCCAGCCCCAGAGGACGAACTGCCAGTCCCCGGCCACGATGCGGTAGAGTTCCCACGATCCGTCGCTATAGACCCCGAACTCATAGCCCGAGCGCCCGTCCGCGAGCGTGCCGTGCGCGCGGAGAATCGCGATGATCTCGTCATAGCTCACGTCGGCGCGCGGGAAGCGGCCGACGACCCGCACCCCGTGATCGCCCGCGACCGCGTCGAGGCCCGGGACGCCCTCGAGCGCGTAGGCGCTCTGGGTGCCGTCCTCGCCCTCGACCAGGAGCCCGCCGCTGATGGCGAGCGAGCCCCAGGGCCACCGCTGCCGCCAGGTGCCGACGGCGAGCCCCGGCGTGCTGGGACTCCCGCCATCCGGCGTGCGGCCCTCGAGGTTCGCGGTGTCGCCCCCGGTGAACGTGTCGCGCGCGAGGACGGTCATGGGGAGGGGATCACGCCGGCCAGCTCAGGTCGTCCACCTTGCACCAGAGCGTCCCCTCTTTCGCGACGGCGCCCGGCGGCGGGTCATTGGTCGAGACCAGGACAGGCGGCTGCGCCCCCACGCGCCAGCGCCGATACGCGGCCAGCGGCTTCCCGCGCACCTGCATCGTCGTGCGCCCCCCGGAGCGACTGAACGTGTGGGTGTAGCCCACCACCGCCATCGTGAGGTCGGCGTCGTAGTAGCGGGGATGCGCGGGGTAGGTGTGCAGGTCGTTCAATTCGACGTAGGGCCAGAGGAGCGACTCCACCTCGTGACTCGCATACGGGTCCTTGAGATCGGCGAGCGCGTAGTCGAGCATGTTGCCGACCTCGACCTCGCTGTCGATGCCCGGCATCTGCGACTCGGCCAACTCCATGACCTGCGGCCCGTACTGCGTGATGCTCGCCGCGTCGAGCCGCTCGATGGGCACCCGGGTGCTCGTCTTTCCGGTGCGCGCGCGAATCCAGTTCCGCACGTCCGAGGCATCGACCGTGAGCTCGCGGATCGTGGTGTACTCGTTGAGGCCGATCACCGCATCCGGCGTGGTGCGCGTGCGGTCGGGATCGTAGAGGACGGGCACCAGCAGGGGATCGCCCCACTCATCCGTGGGCCCCAGGTGCCGGGGGAACGTGCGGTAGTCCCAGCCCGCCTGGAGCGCGATCGTGCGGCACACCTCGTAGACCGCGGGCCCCGCGTCCTGCGCATACTCGTTGAGCCCAAAGGGCGGCTCCCCGCCCGGGAGCCAGAGGGGCTCACTGCTCCAGACCATCGGCACCCAGGCTTGCGTGCCGAAGAGGGGGCCCGGCGTGTCGATGGTCGTCCAGTCGTCCACCACGGCACTGAGCCAGCCGCGGACGTTGTCGGTGGCCGTCTCGGGCGGGTCGCCGTACTTGCGGGGCGCCCGCACCTTGGTATCCAAGAGCACGGCGGTGAGGAAGTCGCGCCCGTAAACCGTGATCCGCCCTTGGGCATCGGCCGCCTTCACGCCGTCGATCCGGCCCACTTCCCAGCGGCGGAAATCCTCGTCCGTGGGCGTGGTGCCGGCGGCGACGATCGCGACTTTGAGCTCGAGGGCGTTGCCGGCCCAGAGCAGGGGCGAGGGGTCGTTGTAGGCGCTCGCCCCGACGAGCGGCTGCAGCGTGTCGCCGTCGGGGTCCCCGTTCCGGCCGGCCCAGAAGGTGACGCTGAAGCGGCGGGCGCCGTCGTCCATCGTGGCACTCAGTTGCCCCTCGACGAGCCGGTGGGTGAGGTCCACCACGTCGGGCACGGCCCCCATCGTCGTGCCCGCGCGCTGCACGCCCACCCGCACATGGATGTGGTACTGCGGCCCCGCCAGGAGGGCGCGGATTGCCTCGCTCATGGGGATCATCGGGCCATGCCCCTCATGCGCGCCCTCACGCCTGCCGGGCTCATGCCTGCCGGATGTCGAGCGCGAGTTCCCAGAGCGCGCCCGTGGGGTCGCTCGCCGCCTCGATCGGGCGGCGCGAGGCGACGCGCACGTTCGCGCTGAACGGCGTGAGCGTGCCCACGAGCCGACCGGCCACGGTCGTCATCCCGAAGCCGATCGCCGCCTCCAAGGCGTTGGCATCCGCTTCGGTCAGCGGCCCCACGGTGCAGCGCCAGGCGTGCTTGTAGCCCTGCACCGTCGATTTGAGGGAGCCGTCGGCCATGCGCTCCACCTCGCCGATCAGCTCGGGCTCGCCGCGCTCGGCGCCGTCGGTGAGGACCGGGACGAGGATCCCGGCCACGGTGAGGAAATCCGCCGCCATGCTAGACGCACCCCATGTTAGACGATGCCCCCGATGTTGAGCGTGTCGCCGCCTTGCGCGAGCGCCTTCTGCCGCAGCTCGGTAAAGATCTCGGCCGCGAGCGTCTTGGCATCGCGCTGGCCGGCGTTCACGGGGATCTCGACGCGCGCGATGTTGATGGTCACCGGCGGCCGCGCCGGCGCGGTGTCGGTACGCCGCGGGTTCGCGCCCGGCACGGGGGCGCCGGGTCGCGCGCCGCCCATGAGGTCGGCAAACCGCCGGAACCCCGCGGCACTCCCACCACTCGTGCCGCTCGTCCCCAGCACGGCCGCCTTGAGCTCGTCGAGTTTCGCGAGGAGGTCATCCGGCGTCCGGGTCTGCCCCTGCCGGAAGCGTTCCAGCACGTCGCGGAGCGAGCCCGCGCCCGTGAGCCGGCCCCCGATCGCGCCGGGGTCCATGTTGGGCCCCTGGCCGGGGGCGAAACCGTTGGGCCCGAGCCCCGGGATCTCGGCGGCGAGTCGGGCGGCCCCGAGCTTGAAGACGGTGGGGACGTTGAGCATCTGGCCCGCCGCCTGCCGGCTCGCGTCGGTGAGTTGCGCAAGGGCGTCCGCGCCGTGCGACAGGAACGTGAGGAAGTCGTTGGGCGAGCCGAAGTCGCCGAACTCGCTCGGGTCGATCCGCTTTGCCTCGATGTCGTCAATGAGCTGGAGGTAGCGCTTCCGCAGCTCCGCCTGCCCCTCGGCCGTGGCCGTGTCGATCCCGTCGAAGAGGTGCGCGAGGTGCGGCCCAACGTTCATCTTGGCGAGGAGGTCGCGGTCGATCCCGAGCGTGGTGAGCGGGTCCGAGACATCGACGCCCTGGAGCTTGGCGCGCGTCTCGGCGAGCGTGCGCTGGGTGTCGAGGTCCTTGGAGAACGTCTTGAGCGCCTCAACCGAGAGCCCGATCGACTCGGTGAGCTGCGTCAGGGCCGCGGCCGACAGGTGGCCGTTCTTGTCGAGGA
>DASTRO010000170.1:0-2798 GCA_035761165.1 Gemmatimonadaceae bacterium
CCACCCCGCCAACCCTCCGCGCCGCCCCTCCGGCGGCGCCGCTCGTACTCCCCACCTCGCGTCATCATGGCCGCTTCCAGCCCGCCCACCTACGACACCCTCTCGGCGCCCACCGCCGGCGAGCCGATCACGCTCCGTGACGGTCGGCTCGAGGTCCCCGCCCAGCCGATCATCCCCTTCATCGAGGGTGACGGCACGGGGCCCGACATCTGGCGCGCGGCACAGCGCGTCTTCGATGCCGCCGTGGAGCGCGCCTACGGCGGCGAGCGGCGCATCGTCTGGTTCGAGGTGCTGGCCGGCGAGAAGGCCAAGAACGCCGTCGACAGCTGGCTGCCCGACGACACCCTGAAGGCCATCGCGCACCACCTCGTCGCCATCAAGGGCCCCCTCACCACCCCCGTCGGCGGCGGCATCCGCTCGCTCAACGTCGCCCTGCGCCAGCAGCTCGACCTCTACGCCTGCGTGCGCCCGGTCCGCTGGTTCCAGGGCGTGCCGTCGCCCGTCAAGGAGCCGCAGCTGGTGGACATGGTGATCTTCCGCGAGAACACGGAGGACATCTACGCCGGCATCGAGTACCCCGCCGGCTCGCCCGAGGTGACGAAGGTGCTCCGCTTCCTCACCGAGGAGATGGGGGTGAAGAAGATCCGCTTCCCCGAGACGAGCGCGATCGGCATCAAGCCCGTCTCCGAGGAGGGCACCAAGCGCCTCGTCCGCTCGGCTATCGAGTACGCCCTCGCCACCGGTCGCAAGAGCGTCACGCTGGTGCACAAGGGCAACATCATGAAGTTCACGGAGGGTGGCTTCCGTGACTGGGGCTACGAGGTGGCGCGCGACGAGTACGGCGCCGAGCCGCTGGACGGCGGACCGTGGATGCGCCTCCCCGGCGGGCTGGTGGTGAAGGACGCGATCGCCGACGCGTTCCTCCAGCAGATCCTCCTCCGCCCGGCCGAGTACGACGTGATCGCCACGCTCAACCTGAACGGCGACTACATCTCCGACGCCCTCGCCGCGCAGGTGGGCGGCATCGGCATCGCGCCCGGCGCGAACATCAACTATCTCACCGGCCACGCCATCTTCGAGGCCACCCACGGCACGGCGCCCAAGTACGCCGGCCAGGACAAGGTGAACCCGGGCTCGGTGATCCTCTCCGGTGAGATGATGTTCCGCTACCTCGGCTGGACCGAGGTGGCCGATCTCATCATCCGCTCCCTTGAGGCGACGATCGGCCAGAAGCGCGTGACCTACGACTTCGAGCGCCTGATGGAGGGCGCGACGCTGCTGAAGACGAGCGAGTTCGCCGACGCGATGATCGGGAATATGTGAGACGGCGAGCGACGAGCGCTGAGCGCTCAGCGATCAGCGTAACGGCCGCTCGGGCTGGCCAGTAGTGGCCCGTCAGAGGCTGCTCCGCTGACCGCTCATCGCTGAGCGCTCGTCGCTCGCCCGTTCACTCCACGCTCACCCTGAGCACCAGGTCGATCCCGGCGTCGCGTCGCCGTGTATCCTCGGTGAGGCCGACGCGCCACGAGCGGCCGGCGCCGGTGTGCCAGAGATAGCCGAAGTCGACGCTCAGCTCCCCCACGTCCAGCTCCGGGAAGCCAGTGCCGCGGAAGGGGGAGACGTGGTAGTAGAGGCGCGCGAAGAGCGCCTGCGTGCCGGTGGTGCGGAGCCGGCCGCCGGCGCTCACCGCGTAGAGCAGCGTTCGCTGCAGTGGCGCCAGCGCCCCCGTCCGCGGCGCGTAGCCGACGCCGGCGGTGCCCTCCAGCGTCAGTCCGTCGCGCGGCTCCGCGTCGCGAGCGTGCAGCAGGCTCACCGTGGGCACCCGGCGCGCGAAGGCGCTCGACGGCGGCGCCGTGGGCGCGGTGAGCGAGAGCACGGTCTGTGATCGCGCCGTGTGTCGCACACCGACGTTGAGGCGGATGTCGGTGGGTGCGACGGCGCGCGCGGCGCGCCGCTCGTCCACGCCGAGGGCGCGGATGCTGACCTCGTGGCCGTAGGCATTGCGCGGTCGCGCGTCGCGCTCTTCCATCACCCACCGGATGAGCCGGTGGTAGTCCTCGAAGAACGCATCGGCGAAGCCCGCCTGCGTCCCGGCCAGCCCACCCACCACCTGCACGAAGGCACGGCCGCCGCGCAGGTCGCGTCGTGCCCCCACCTGCACGCGCCAGAGCTCGGCGTCGAGCAGGTAGCGGTCCGGGAAGTTGAGAGCGCGCTCGATGGCGCTCCCGTACTCGAGCCGCGCACCCAGCTGCCAGCCGGCGGGCGCCACCGGCACCAGCGGCTGCAGGTAGACGCCGCTCCGCGCTGCCACCGCCGGGTTGAGCGACTCGTACACCGGGAGGGGCGCCGGTGGCTGGGCGGCGAGCGGGCGCGCCGCCCCGCCGGAGGCGAGCAGGCCGAGCGCGCCGGCGACGACGGCCGGAGTGTGACGGGAGCGTGGCACGGGGAACGCGGCGGGAGCGTGGGCAATGCGCCGGCGCACCGGCGCGACACGAAAGATGACGACCGCCACGCCCCGGCCGCCACCGAGGTGCCCTGTCGCGCGCACCGGCGCGCGCACCCGCGCGCGCATCGGCGCGGCGCAGGACGCGACCGCCCGGCGCTGGCGCAGGCTGCGGACGGATGCGTATCATCGGGTCGTCCGCCACCACGAGGTGCCCGATGGCAGGGAGCCGCGTCGTTGGACCACTGGCGGCCGCGCTGGTCGCCACTCCGCTGCTGGCCGCCCCGGCGGCGCCCCCCGTCGTGTCGGCCAGTGCCGCGGTCGCCCACGCGCGGTCGCTCTCGGCGCACGCCCA
>DASTRO010000171.1:0-8356 GCA_035761165.1 Gemmatimonadaceae bacterium
GCCTCGAAGTTCGCCAGCGAGGTCACCATCGTCCGCGACGATCTGGAGGTCAACGGCAAGAGCATCATGGGCGTCATGATGCTCGCCGCCGAGTGCGGCGCCACGCTCACCCTGCGCGCCCACGGCCCGGACGAGGAGGACGCCGTCGGCACGCTGGCCGAGATCATCGCGGCCAAGTTCGGCGAGAGCTGATGCTCACGGCCTTCCGCGGCGTTCCGGCCTCGCCGGGGATCGTCTTCGGCACGGTGCACCTCCTGCGCTGGGAGGTGCCCGAGGTCGCGCACCGCGTCATCGACGACGACGCCATCGAGGCGGAGCTCGTCCGCTTCCGCGAGGCGATCGAGGGCGCCAAGGCGCGGCTGCGCCAGGTGCGCGCCCGCGCCGAGCGGCGCGTCGGACCCGAGGAGGCGGCCATCTTCGACGTGCAGCTCTCGATGCTCGAGGACGTCGAGCTGCTCGGGGGCACGGAGTCGTACATCCGGCAGAACCTCGCCGCCGAGAAGGCCTTCGACGTCCGCATGAACGAGCTGCGGAAGCACTTCGCGCGGCACGCGCTCCCCATGGTGCGCGAACGCATCGGCGACCTCACGGACGTCCACATCCGCGTCCTCACCCTCCTCCTCGGGCTGCCGGACCACGACCCGGTGGACGTCCCGAAGGGCGCCGGCGCGATCCTCGTCACGCACGACCTCACCCCCAGCCTCACCGTCCAGCTCGACCCGGAGGCGATCGCCGGGATCGCCACCGACGCCGGGACGCGCACCTCGCACGTCGCCATCCTCGCGCGCTCGCTCCGCATGCCCGCCGTCGTCGGGCTGCGCGACGCCACGCTGCGCATTCAGGGGCGCGAGCGCGCCGTGCTCGACGGCTCCACGGGGATGCTCATCATCGATCCCAGCGAGGCGGAGGAGGAGGCCTACCGTCGGCGCGCGCAGCAGGAGGAGGAGGACGAGGCCGAGCTGCGCCGTGTCTCCGGCGGCGAGGCGGTCACCACCGACGGCGTGCGGATCACCATCCTCGCCAACGTGGACCTGCCCGAGGAGGCCCAGCTGGCGGCGACGAGCGGGGCCGAGGGTGTGGGGCTGATGCGCACCGAGTTCCTCGTCGTCGGCCGCACGACCATGCCCGACGAGGAGGAGCAGTACCGCGCCTACGCCCGCGTCATCGGCGCCTTCGCCGGCCAGCCGATCGTCCTGCGCACCTTCGACATCGGTGGCGACAAGCTCCCGGTGGGCGGCTTTCCGGTGGAGCCCAACCCCTTCCTCGGCTGGCGCGCCATCCGCATGTGCCTGGACGAGGCGGCGATGTTCAAGGTGCAGCTGCGCGCCCTCCTCCGCGCCGCCCTCCACGGCGACGTGCGGATCCTCCTGCCGCTCGTCGTCACCGTGGACGAGGTGCGCCAGACGCGCGCGCTGCTGCGCGAGGCGGCGGCCGAGCTGGCGGTGCGCGGCGTGCCGCATCGTGCGGACGTCCCCCTCGGCGTGATGATCGAGACGCCCGCCGCCGCGATCACGGCCGACGCCTTCGCCGCCGAGGTGGACTTCTTCAGCATCGGCTCCAACGATCTCGTGCAGTACACGCTGGCGGTGGATCGCGGCAACGTGAACCTCGCGGCGCGCTTCACCCCCCTGCACCCGGCGGTGCTGCGGCTGATCCGCCGGGTGACGGAGGAGGCGGATGCGGCCGGCATCCCGGTGGGCGTGTGCGGCGAGATGGCCTCCGAGCCGGTGATGGCCTTCGTGCTGCTCGGCCTCGGGCTGCGCCAGCTGAGCGTCTCACCGCGCGTCGTGCCGCTGGTCAAGCGGCTGGTGCGCGGCGTGAGCGCCGAGATCGCCGCCGAGGCGGCCGCCGCCGCGCTCGCGGCCCCGTCCGCGGCCGCCGCCGAGGCCGCGCTGCGGCGGCGCCTCCTCGCCGCCTTCGGCGACGCGCCCTTCCTGCGCGACGGCTTGCTCGGCCCCCAGCCGACGTCCTAAGTTTGCCTCGGCGCGCCCGCCGCGCACCCCGCCA
Source organism: Gemmatimonadaceae bacterium (assembly GCA_035761165.1). Taxonomy (GTDB): domain Bacteria; phylum Gemmatimonadota; class Gemmatimonadetes; order Gemmatimonadales; family Gemmatimonadaceae; genus CALCHX01. The sequence continues at coordinate 2,008 of DASTRO010000171.1, forward strand.
ATCCGCCTCCTCTCCACCCGCGAGTAGCCTCCGTGGCCGAGCGCAATCTCTTCACGTCCGAGTCGGTGACCGAAGGTCATCCGGACAAGATCGCCGATCAGATCTCCGACGCCGTGCTCGACGCCATCCTCGTCGACGACCCGACGGCGCGCGTGGCCTGCGAGACGCTCGTCACCACGGGGCTGGCGTGCGTCGCCGGCGAGATCACGACGTCCACCTACGTGCACATTCCCGACGTCGTGCGCCGCACCATCGAGGAGATCGGCTACACCGACGCGGGCTACGGCTTCGATCACAAGACCTGCGCCGTGCTCAGCACGATCGACCGCCAGTCGCCGGACATCGCGCAGGGCGTGGACACGGGCGGCGCGGGCGACCAGGGGATGATGTTCGGCTATGCCACCGACGAGACGCCGGAGCTCATGCCGCTCCCGATCCAGCTCGCCCACGAGCTGACGCGGCGCCTCGCCGAGCGGCGCAAGTCCGGCGTGCTCCCCTGGCTGCGGCCGGACGGCAAGGCGCAGGTGACCGTGGCCTACGAGGACGGCCAGCCGGTCGCCGTCGAGACGGTGGTCGTCTCCACGCAGCACGACCAGGCCATCGGCCAGGCGGAGCTGCGCGAGGCGATCATCGCCGAGGTGGTGGACGCCGTCATCCCGCCCGAGCTGCGCGCCAGCGGCATGACGTACCACATCAACCCCACCGGGCGCTTCGTCATCGGCGGCCCGCAGGGCGACGCCGGCCTCACGGGGCGCAAGATCATCGTCGACACGTACGGCGGCATGGGGCGGCACGGCGGCGGCGCCTTCAGCGGCAAGGACCCGACCAAGGTGGACCGCTCGGCGAGCTACGCCGCGCGCTGGCTGGCCAAGCACATCGTCGCCGCCGGGCTGGCGCGACGCTGCGAGGTGCAGCTCGCCTACGCCATCGGCGTGGCGGAGCCGGTGTCGGTGCGCGTGGAGACCTTCGGCACGGGCACCGTGCCCGACGCGGCCATCACGCGCGCCGTGCGCGAGGTCTTCCGGCTCACGCCGGGCGAGATCATCCGCTCGCTCAACCTGCGGAAGCCGATCTACCGTCGCACCGCCGCCTACGGCCACTTCGGGCGCACGCCCGAGCGCGTCATGGACGGCAACGGCGGGATGATGTACTTCCCGTGGGAGTGCACCGATCGCGCCGACGACCTGCGGGAGGCCGCGCAGCGCTGAGCCGCGCCCCGTCGCCCCGGGCGCGGCGCACGCCGGCGCGCGGACCTTCTCCCGCGCCGGACGGTATGGAAGCTGGCGGCCCGCCGCGCACCCGCGGCGGGCCGATGCACGATGGGGAGCGCGACGCCCGTGCGCCTGGCAGCAAGGAGGAGTCGGTGGTCGAAGTGCTGATCTCGCGTCTCGGACGCGACAGCTCCACGAACGCGTACGTGCTGATCCTGCGCGAGAAGGGGGGCACGCGCCTGCTCCCGATCTGGATCGGTCAGGCCGAGGCGGAGTCGATCGCGATGGAGATCAACCAGATCCGTCGCGAGCGCCCGCTCACCCACGATCTCTGCAAGACGCTGATCCTCGGGCTCGGCGGCACGCTCCGTCGGGTCCAGATCACCAAGGTGCAGAAGAGCACGTACTTCGCCGAGCTGCTCATCCAGCTGGCCGACGGCAGCACGCGGCTCATCGACGCGCGCCCGTCGGACAGCATCGCCATCGCCCTGCGGCTCTCGGCCCCGATCTTCGCCGAGGAGTCGCTCCTCACCACCATCGCCGAGCTGACCAGCGGCGAGGAGGAGGACGAGGCGTCGGCGGCCGACGCGGCAGCCGAGGAGAGCATGCGCCGCGCCGGCGAGGCGGCGATGGATGCCGAGCAGCTCAAGGCCTACCTGGAGAACCTGCGCCCTGAAGACTTCGGCAAGTTCAGTCCGTAGCCGGTACCGTCCGACGATGATGGTGCGCGCCGCGCTCGCCGGCGCCGTCCTGCTCGCGACGTCGGCCATCGCCACCGCCCAGCCGGCGGCGCCACCGGCGTCGCCGTCGGTGGTGGAGGGTGTCGTCGTGCGCCCGGGCGCGGACAGCGCGCAGACGCCGCGCCCGGCGCCCGGCGTCTGGGTCACGCTGCACCGCGTCGGCGCCGACACGGCGGGCCCCGTGGACTCCGTGCGCACCGACGCCACCGGGCACTACCTGCTGCGCTATCCGCGCACCGCCGACGACTCGGCCGTCTTCTTCCTGGCGGCGCGCTACGCGACGATCACCTACTTCTCGCCCCCGCTGCCGGCGGGGCGGGTGAGCGGGGACGCGGCGCAGCTTGTGGTCTACGACACCACCAGCGCCACGGACCACCTGCAGCTCCGTGGGCGGCACATCATCGTCGGGGCGATCGACAGCACGCGCCGGCACCCGGTGGTCGAGGTGTTCGAGATCGCCAACACCGGCTCCGCCACCGTCGTGAGCGCGGCGGAGCGCCCCACGTGGGAGGCGGCCGTCCCCCCGCAGGCGCAGGACTTCCGTCTCGTCAGCGGCGAGATCTCGCCCCAGGCGGTGAGCGCCGACTCGGCCGGTGTGCACGTCTTCGCGCCGATCGCGCCGGGTATCAAGCAGCTCAGCTTCTCGTACACCGTGCCGGCGGGCGACTTCCCGATCGCGGTGGCGCTGGGCGACTCGGTGCCGCTGCTCGAGGTGCTGCTCGAGGGCGAGGCCGGCAGCGCCTCGGGCGCCACGTTGACCCCGTCCGACACGGTGCAGATCGAGGGGCGCACCTTCCGCCGCTACCTGGCGAGCGATGCTCCGGCATCGGGGGTGGTGCGCATCAGCATGCCGGCGCCGCCCGTCGACAGCCGCCGCATCTACGTCGTCGCCATCCTGCTCGGCGTCGGCCTGCTGATGCTGTTCGCGCTCGGGCGCAGCGTGCGCCGGCCGGCGGCGGTGCCGCTCGGCTGGAACGGGGAGCTCGGACCCCCGCCGGAAGAGCTGGCGCGCCGCATCGCGGCACTCGATACCGCCTTCCAGCGGCGGCGCGACCCCACGCCGGAGGAGCGCCAGGAGTACGAGCGCCAGCGCGGCGGCCTCAAGGCGCAGCTCACCGAGGCCCTCGTGCGCTACGGCCGCGAGAGCTGAGGCGGGGGCGGCGCGATGCTCGTCGAGACCGACGCGATCGTCCTCCACGTGCAGGACTATCTCGAGAGCTCGCGCATCCTCCGGCTGGCCACCCGCGAGGCCGGCGTCGTCTCGGCGCTGGCCCGCGGCGCGCGGCGGCCCAGGAGCCGCTTCGGCGCCGCGCTCGACCTGTTCACCGGCGGGGTCGCGCAGCTGGCGATGCGGCCAGGGCGCGACCTGCACACGCTCACCGGCTTCGACGCGCTGCGGGCCCGCCACGCCCTCGGCGCCGACCTGGCGCGCTTCACCGCCGCGTCCGCGCTGGCCGAGCTCGCGCTCCGGTTCGTGGGAGACGCACCCAACGCGGCAGCGCACGACGCGCTGGCCGATGCGCTGGACGCACTCGGCGCGAGGCCCGCGGACCAGGTGCCCGAGGCCGGGTTGGCCGGTGCCTGGCACCTGGTCGCGGCACTCGGCTTCGCCCCGGCGGTGGATGACTGCGCGGCCTGCCACGAGCCGGTCGCGCCCGACGTGGCGGCGCCGTTCAGCCACCGCGCCGGCGGCGTGCTCTGCGCCCGCTGCGCGGCGCTCGAGCCGGGCGCGCGAGCGCTGCCCCCGCGGGCCCGGGACGCCCTCCGCGCCTGGACCGCCGGCGAGGCCCACGGCACCGCCGGCCCGGCCGACGTGGCCGCCCATCAGCGCCTGCTCCGGCTCTTCCTGCAGGCCCACCTGGCCGAGGGGCGCTCCCTGCCCGCCTTCGAGGTGTGGGAGCGGGAGCACTGGGAGCGCCGGTGATCGTCGGCACGGCCGGGCACGTCGACCACGGCAAGACGGCGCTCGTGCGGGCGCTCACCGGGGTGGACACCGACCGCCTGGCCGAGGAGCGACGCCGCGGCATCACGATCGAACTCGGCTTCGCGCCCCTGCGCCTCCCCGACGGGCGCACACTGGGCGTGGTGGACGTGCCGGGCCACGAGGCGTTCGTGCGCACGATGGTCGCCGGCGCGGCGGGCGTGGACCTGGCGCTGCTCGTCGTCGCCGCCGACGAGGGGGTGATGCCCCAGACGCGCGAGCACCTGGATGTCCTCCGGTTGTTGGGCGTCCGCCGGCTCGTGGTCGCCCTCAGCAAGTGCGACCTGGCCGACGCCGAGTGGCGCGCGCTCGTGCGCGACGATGTCGCACAGCTGCTGGCAGCGACGCCGTTCGCCGGCTCCCCGCTCGTGGAGACGGCGGTGACGACGGGCCAGGGGCTCGACGCGCTCCGCGCCGCCCTCGCCGAGGAGGCGCACCAGGTTGAGGCGCTGGACGCGGCGGACCTCTTCCGGCTGCCGGTGGATCGCGCCTTCACGATCCGCGGGACGGGCACGGTGGTCACCGGCACGGTGTGGAGCGGCAGCGTGGGGCGGGACGCCGTGCTCGTCGCGCTCCCCGATGGGCGCCGGGTGCGGGTGCGCGGCGTCCAGATCCACGGCGTCCCCGTGGACCGCGCGCCGCCCCGTGCGCGCGTCGCGCTGGCGCTGGCCAGTGTGGAGCCCGAGGAGGTGCCTCGCGGAACGGTGCTCGTGGAGGACGCCGGCTGGGCGTGCTCGACGGTGCTCCGCGCCGACGTCGAGCTGCTGGCCGGCGCCCCGGCCCTCTCCTCGCGAACCCGCGTGCGCCTCCATCACGCGACGCGCGAGGTGGGGGCGCGCGTCGTCGCCGGCCGGACGGGCGGAGTGGGGAGGCCGTTCGCCACGCGCATCGTGCTCGACGCGCCGATTGCCGCCCGCGCCGGCGATCGCTTCGTGCTCCGGGGCGGTTCCCGGCTGACGACGATCGGCGGCGGTGTCGTGGCGGACCCCCAGCCCGGTCGTGCGCGTGCCCGGGTGTGGCCGGCAGCCGGCCTCGACGCCGCCACGCGACTCGCACTCGTGCTGGCCGAGGCGGGCGCCACTGCGGTCGAGCGGGCGGCGATCGCCGTGCGCATCGGTGTGCGGCCATCGGACGTGGAGGCCCTCGTGCAGGCGGCCGGGGGGCGCCTGATCGAGTCGCGGGCCTATGCGGCCGCCGTGATCGCCGGGATGCGGGACCGACTGGTCGCGATGCTCGACGCCGAGCACGCCGCGGCCCCCCTGGCCGATGGGGCGCCACTGCAGACCGTGCGGTCGCGGTTGGGCGTCGGGCCGGCGCTGGCGGGGGTGGCGGTCGCGGAGGCGATCGCCGCGGGCCTGGTGGAGCGGCAGGACGCGCTCCTGCGGCGCGCCGGCTGGCGACCGACCCTCGCCACGGGCGACGATGTGCTGGCCGCGCTCCTCCAGGCCGAGGTCGAGGCGGCCGCGGAGGACCCGCCTCGCGTCGCCGAGCTGGTGGCGCGACACGGTCCCCGGGCCGATGCGCTGCTCCACCTCCTCGCCCGGCGCGGCGATCTGGTGCTGGTGGGGCCGGACCGGTACTACGCGCCGGCGGTCGTGGACCGATTACTGGAGCGCCTGCGGGCGGGGATGCGCCCGGACGTCGCGTACTCCCCCGCCGAGCTGCGCCAGCTGCTGGGGCTGCCGCGCCGGCTGGCCGTGCCCCTGCTCGAGCACGCCGACCGGGTCGGCGTCACCGCGCGGCGGGACGACGGGCGCGTGTTGGGCGGCCCGTCGGCGGGGGGACCACCGCGGGTGGCGGACGGCACCACGCTTGCTTGACAGCTCCTGAGCGCGCTCGTATGTTCGCGCCGAAACGAGTCATCCGTTCACTCATCCCAGGAGTTTGCGAGCCGCAGCTACTTCGTTCGTCGGAGAAGGCACATGAAGCTTCGTTGGGCAGCACTCGTCGTGGTGCTCGCTCTCGGCGCGTTCATGCCGGCAACTCTCACCGCGCAGTCGCCGTCGCAGCCCCCGTCGGGCACCTCGGCACCGGTGGAACTCGGCCAGAACTACCCAAACCCGTTCGATCTCGATACGCGCATCCCGTTCTCCGTCGGCGGCCCGCCGCAGTGTCAGGAACAGGGCCGGTTGTACCGGGTGACGTTGCGCATCTACAACATCCTCTCGCAGCTCGTCGCCATCCCCGTGCTGCAGGGAGGGTCGGGACCGACCGCCAGCGGGCAGCCGCTCGAGAACGTGCTCCTTCCGTGTGACCGCTACGTCGCCTACTGGGACGGCAAGGCCCAGGGGTCGACCGCCGAGCTGGCACGCGGCATCTACATCTACCGCCTGGAAGTCGACGGCAAGCCGTACGTGAAGCGCATGTTCCTGCGAAAGTGAGCCGGTCCGCCGGCTCCCGCAGGTGCGGGGCGGGGG
>DASTRO010000172.1:0-3398 GCA_035761165.1 Gemmatimonadaceae bacterium
GCGGATGCTTCGGAGGCTCCGGATGCGTCGGATCGCTCCGCTCTCTTCCACGGCTCCGTGCGCCAGGGCCGGAACTGATTGGGGGTGGGTCACTACCCATCCCATCCCGCCTCGCGCCAGGCCCGGAGAAGCTGGGGTGGAGGGAGGGGCGGTCCGTCCACGCCCCCTCGTGGCGGGCCAGGCACGGTCTCGGCGAGACACGGCCGGCCCCGCGCTCCCCCAACACCCCTCGCCGCGTCTCGCGTCCATCCTGTTCATCCTGGTCATCCTGTCTGCGCGAGCGCAGCGAGCGGCCGTGCGCTGAACGGCACGGCGACAGGAGGAACAGGAGCAACAGGATGGAAGAACATGCGAGTGGATGCTGAGGGAAGCCACGCCATCGCGTTCCCCACGCCATCGCGTTCCCCACACCATCGCGTTCCCCACGCCTCCGCGCTCCTCCGCGGCTCCGCGTGAGCCCTGTCGTTTGCCCGGGCGCGAGGAGGGGTGAGCGGAGAGGAGCCCACCCCCATTCAGTCCCGGCCCCGGTGCACGGAGCCGTGGCCGCCGCGAGGAACGATCCGAAGGATCCGTGCTCCTCCGCAGCATCCGCTCCCCCCCGCCGTTCCCACCCCAACACCGGCGCACCGGAGCCGGCCCCGCGCCGCGATCGATCCGCGTGCGCCACAGGCGCGCGGCGTGGATCCGCGGTAGGCCGTTCGCCGTTCGGCGGTCTCAGTCGCGCGCGACGGGTGCCAGGGTGGCGCGGCAGAGGCGGACGAGGTCGGCCGGGGCCAGCGCCAGCTCGAGGCCGCGGCGGCCGGCGCTCACGTGGATGACGGGCAGCGCGCCGGCGCTGGCGTCGATCACCGTCGGCAGCGTCCGGCGCTGGCCGAGGGGGCTGATGCCGCCCACCACGTAGCCGGTGGCGCGCTCGGCCTCGCGTGCCTCCGCCAGCTCGACGCGCTTCGCGCCCAGCGCCTGCGCGGCCGCCTTCAGGTCGAGCGTGGCGGAGACCGGGACCAGGGCGACGGCGAGGCGGCCCGCGTCGGTGCGGACGATGAGCGTCTTGAACACCGACGCCGGATCGAGCCCCAGCGCCCGCGCCGCCTCCAGCCCGTACGACTCGGCCGCCGGGTCGTGCGCGTACTCCACCAGGCGGAAGGAGACGCCGGCGCGCTCCGCCGCGCGGACGGCCGGCGTCACCGTCCGCTCGTCGGTGCGGTGCCCGTCATCCAGGCGCGGCGCATCGCCCGCATCGCCGGCGTGACCTCCGCCACGTCCTCCAGCCGCACCGCGACGCGCTCGTAGCCGGTCACCGTCACCGGCACGGTGAGCTCGCGCCCGTCGCGCCGCACCGTGACGCGCACCTGGCTGCCGATGGCGGGCTGGCCGAGGGCCGCGCGGAAGCTGTCGCCGTCGGTGACGGGACGGTCGTTCACGCGCAGCACCGCGTCCCCGGCGCGGAGGCCGGCGCGGTACCAGGCGCTCGTCGGGTCCGAGAGGGAGAGCTTGGGCGTCGAGCCGGCCACCCCGCCGGCGCTGCCGATGCCGGCGAAGCCGGTGACGGAGATGCGCAGGTCGGGCGCCGGCGCGCCGTCGTCCGTCGTCGCCGCGGCGCGCGTGGCGACGACGCGCCAGCCCAGCGGCGCGAGCAGGCTGTCGAAGTCGATCTCCTGCGCGCCGGCCACATGCCGGTCGAAGAACCGGTGCAGGTCGCAGCCGCAGACGTCGTTCACCGCGTGGACGATGTCCTCGCCGCGATAGCCCTGCGCGCCGGCGTATCGGGCGAACATGAGGCGCATCACGTCGTCCATGCCGCGCCGCAGCCCGGTGGCCTGGCGGAGCTGCACGTCGAGCAGCTCGCCGATCAGGGCACCCTGCAGGTAGTACGAGATGCTGTAGCCGTCGTTGGCGCCCGGGCCGTTCCACGCCGTCCAGCTGGAGCGCTCGGGGGAGACGCGGTCGTGCGCCGGGTTGTTCAGGTAGCTCTCGATGCTCGTCGCCAGCGCGTCGCGCGCCCGCGCCTCGTCCACGAAGCCCACGCGGCGGGCGATGGCGTCGGCGTAGTAGTCGGTGACGCCCTCGGCGAACCAGAGGCCGGTGGTGTGCACCGGGTGCTGGTAGTCGAAGGGGCCGAGGGGGGCGGGGCGGAGGCGCTTGACGTTCCAGGCGTGGAAGAACTCGTGCGTCGTCACCCCGGTGGACGCGCGCGGGTCGCGCGCGAGGCTCGTACTGCGCACGCCGATGGAGGTGGAGTTGAGGTGCTCCAGCCCGCCGCCGGTGCCGTCGATGAAGAGGAAGGTGTAGTCGCGGTACGGCAGCCGGCCGAAGACGGTGCGCGCCCCCTCCACGCTGCGCCGCACGGCGGCGACGAAGGCCGTCGTGTCGAAGGGCACCGCGGCGGGCGACGGCCAGTAGGCGGCGCGGTGCGGCACGCCGTCCACGGTGAACGGCCAGACGTGCAGCGCGCCCATGAGCACGGGGCTGTCGACGAGCACGTCGTAGCTCGGGGCGAAGAAGGTGCGCGGGTCGCTCGTCGGCCGGAGCCCGGTGGCGATGCGCCAGCCGTCGGGCAGCTGGAAGGTGACGTGCGCCGGCGCGAGCTTCTCCCCTTCCACGTACACGTACGTGAGGGGCCCGTCGAGCAGCCCGCCGGTGGGCTGCAGGAAGCTGCGGTTGTTGGGCGTGTGCGCGGCGACGGCGGAGGGGAAGCGCACGGCGTAGCGCACGGTGGCGCGGCCGTCGCGCGTGACCACGGTCCAGCGCGAGCTGTCGGGCTCCGCGCGCACGGAGAGCGCGTCGTCGCCGTCCTCGCCCGTCGTGGCCGAGAGGTCGCGCACGTACTGCGCGAAGTCGGCCACGCGGTAGGCGCCGGGAGCCCAGATCGGGAGGCGGAGGACGAGCGTGTCGGGCGCGCCGCGCACGTCGAGGCGGACCTCGAACTGCTGCAGGTCCGCGCCGTCGACGCGGACGGTGTAGTGCAGCACCGGCTGGTCCGGGGCGAACTGCGTCTCGAAGGCGTCGCTGTAGTGATCGAGCGGGTCCTGGGCGCGGGCGAGCGTGGGGAGGACGAGCGTCGGCGCGAGGAGCAGGAAGGCGAGGCGCATGGGGGCGTTCGTTCGGTGGTGGTCGCGCGAGCGATCGGCGGGATCGTGGTATTCGGGGGGGGCCCCCGGGCCAGACGTCGTGACCGGCGCATCACGACAGGCGGCATGCATCACGGCGGCATACATCACTATAGCCCGTCGGGCCACCACCGCGGCGGCCCGGCCGCTCTTGACGCCCCGATGTCCGCGCCCCATTAGAGCCTACCATGCGGCTCCCCACCGCGGCGGCGCTCGCCGCCCTCCTCGGCGCCCTCGCCGCCGCCCCGCTGTGCGCGCAGACAGTCACCGGCCACGTCACCGACGCCAGCG
>DASTRO010000173.1:0-4555 GCA_035761165.1 Gemmatimonadaceae bacterium
ACGGGCCCCCGTCCACCACCGCGCCCCGCGCCGCGCTCGGGCACACGGCCCGCGCCCTCACCGGCGCGGGCCGTTCGTCGTTCCGCCGTACAGCATGCCGTACATCACGCCGTGCAGCACCGCGTGCTGTCATGCATGCTGCCTCACACGTGCAGCCCACGGGGGGGCGGGCCCGACCGCCTCGTGGCACTCCGGCGCCCGCCGGCCCATACTTCTGGCGACATCCGCATCCCGGCACGATCGCGCTCTCCAGCCTCCTGCCATGCGCCACATCCCTGCCCTCGCCGCCGCGCTCGCGCTCGGCGCCACGCTGCTCGTGCCGCCCGCCGCGGCGCAGACTCCCGCCCGCCCGGCGAGCGACGCCGTCGCGAGCCCCACGCGCCTCCTCCGCACGCCGAGCGTGAGCGCGCGCCACATCGCCTTCGCCTACGCCGGCGACATCTGGGTCGTGGAACGGGCCGGGGGCGTGGCGCGCCGCCTCACCAGCTTCCCCGGCGAGGCGTCCAACCCGCAGCTCTCGCCCGACGGGCAGTGGGTGGCCTTCAGCGCCGTCTACGGAGGGAACACCGACGTCTACGTGGTGCCGGTGCAGGGCGGGCAGCCGAAGCGGCTCACCTGGCACGCCGTGTCCGACCAGGTGCAGGGGTGGACGCCCGATGGCCGCGCGGTGGTCTTCGCCTCGGGGCGCGCCACCGACGCGCCGTCGGCCGCGCCGCGCTTCTGGACCGTGCCCGCCGCCGGCGGTGTGCCGGAGCCGATGCCGATGCCGCGCGCCTACCAGGGGAAGATCTCCCCCGACGGCCGGCGCGTCGCCTACCGCATGAACACCTCGTGGGACGAGGAGCGCCGCAACTATCGGGGCGGGCAGAACCGCCCGGTGTGGATCATGGATCTCGCCTCGCACGAGGTGGTCACCCCGCCCTGGGACGGCTCCGAGGACATCGACCCCGTCTGGATCGGCGACGTCGTGTACTTCATCTCCGATCGCGACGGCGTCGCCAACGTCTGGTCGTACGACACGCGCAGCAAGGCGCTGGCGCAGCTCACCACCTTCCACGACTTCGACGTCAAGGCGCTCGACGCCGGCGGCGGCACGCTCGTCTTCGAGCAGGCCGGCTACGTCCACGAGCTGGACCCGGGCACGCGGCGCTCGCGCGTCGTGTCCATCACCGCGGCCGGCGACTTCCCGTGGATGATGCCGCAGTGGAAGGACGTCGGCGACCGCATGACCGACCTGGCGCTCTCCCCCACCGGCAAGCGCGCGGCGGTGGAGGCGCGCGGCGAGATCTTCACCGTCCCCGCCGAGAAGGGAGACGTCCGCAATCTCACCAACGCCAGCGGCTCGGCCGAGATCGCGCCGCTCTGGTCCCCGGACGGGCAGTCGGTGGCCTACTTCAGCGACCGCTCCGGCGAGTACCGGCTGTACATCGCGCCGCAGAACGGGCTCGGCGAGCCGCGCGAGATCGTGCTCCCCGAGCCGAGCCGGCCGTACTCCCCGGCGTGGTCGCCGGACGGACGTCGGATCGCCTTCCAGGACTCGCACTTCCGGCTCTGGGTCGTGGACGTGGCGAACGGCCGCGCGACGGTGGCCGACACCGACCCGCACTTCAACGCCGAGCGCTCCATCGTGCCGGTGTGGAGCCCGGACTCGCGGTGGATCGCGTATCCCAAGCACCTCCCCTCGCTCTTCCGCGCGATCTTCCTCTACGACACGCAGACGGGGCGCACGCGGCAGGTGACCGACGGCCTGGCCGACGCCACGCAGCCGGCGTGGGACGCGAGCGGCAAGTACCTCTGGTTCTTCGCCTCCACGAACTACGGGCTCAACTCCTCGCTGCTCGACATGTCGGCCTACGACCGGCCGCAGACGAAGGGGCTCTACCTGATGGTGCTGTCGAGCGCGGAGCCGTCGCCGCTGCGGCCGGAGAGCGACGAGGAGGCGGCTCGCGCCGGCGCCCCGCCGCGCGAGCCGGGCCGCGAGCCGCCGCGCCCGGACAGCGCCGGCAGCGACACCACGCGCGGCGCCCGGCGCCGCGTACCGTCCGCCGTGCAGGATTCGGCCGAGGCCTCGGACTCGCTGGCCGCGCAGGCGGCGCGGCGCGGCGTGCGCATCGACTTCGACGGGCTGCAGCAGCGCATCGTGGCCGTGGAGGACGTCGCGCTGCGCGACTACGAGCAGCTCCGCGCCGGGCCGCCAGGCACCGTCTTCTTCGTCGAGCCGATCCCGGAGACGGGCACCGCCGAGCGGCCGGGCGGCGGCCGGGGCGGCAGCGGGGGCACGCTGCACCGCTACCAGCTGCGCGCGCGCCGCGCCGCGCCCTTCGTGCGCGGGGTGGCGCAGTACGTGGTGAGCGCGGACGGGAAGAAGCTCCTCTACCGCACCGGCGGGCGCCAGGGCGCGCTCTTCCTCGTCGACGCCGACCGCGCCGCGCCGGAGGCGGGGCACGGCCGGCTGGACGCCGAGCTGCGCGCGCACATCGACCCGCGGGCGGAGTTCGCGCAGATCTTCGCCGAGGCGTGGCGCAACGAGCGGAACAACTTCTACGTGCCCAACCTGCACGGCGCCGACTGGCCGGCGGTGCGGGCCATGTACGAGCCGCTGCTGCCCTACGTCATGCACCGCGCGGACCTGAACTACCTGCTCGACAACATGGGCGCCGAGCTGGCGATCGGGCACTCGTACGTGCGCGGCGGCGACATGCCCGACGTGCCGGACTCCGACCCCGGCCTCCTCGGCGCCGACTTCACCGTGGAGAACGGGCGCTACCGCATCGCGCGCATCTACACCGCCGAGAGCTGGAACCCCGAGCTGCGCGCCCCGCTCGCCGGGCCGGGGATCGACGTGCACGAGGGCGACTACGTGCTCGCCGTGAACGGCGTGGAGCTGCGCGCGCCGGACAACATCTACCGCCTGCTGGACGGCACGGCGAACCGGCAGACGGTGCTGACGGTCAACGCCCGCCCGACGCTGGAGGGGGCGCGGCGCGTGACCGTGCTCCCGGTGGCCAGCGAGCAGGGGCTGCGCACGCGCGCCTGGGTGGAGGCGAACCGGCGGCTGGTGGACTCGCTCTCCGGCGGCAAGCTGGCCTACGTCTACGTGCCCAACACCGGCCAGCCCGGCTACACGAGCTTCAACCGCTACTACTTCGCGCAGCAGGACCGGCAGGGCGCCATCATCGACGAGCGCTTCAACGGCGGCGGCTCGGCCGCCGACTACATCGTCGACATCCTGGGGCGCGACTTCGACGGCTACTTCAACAACCCGGTGGGGGAGCGCTACCCGTTCACCAGCCCGGCGAGCGGGATCTGGGGCCCCAAGGTGATGATCATCAACGAGATGGCCGGCTCGGGCGGCGACCTGCTGCCATACATGTTCAAGCGGCGGGGCATCGGGCCGCTGGTCGGCATGCGGACGTGGGGCGGGCTGGTGGCCACCACCGACACGCCGCCCTTCGTGGACGGCGGCTCGATGATCGCGCCGCGCTTCGGCTTCTTCTCGCGCGAGCACAAGTGGGCCGTCGAGAACGAGGGGGTGGCGCCGGACATCGAGGTGGAGAACTGGCCGAAGGAGGTCATCGCCGGCCACGACCCGCAGCTCGAGCGCGCGGTGCAGGAGGGGCTGCGGCTGCTGCGCGAGCACCCGGTGGACCGGGCGACCAAGGAGCCGCCGCCGCCGACGTGGGGGCAGCGGACGCTGCCGCCGCCGGACGGGCGGTAGGGGAGCGAGGAGGAGCTGCGGGCGTCGGGCGCGGACGCCGAGGGGCGGTGGGCGAGCGGTGTCGAGGGCGACGGTACGGACGGGGGGCCGAGTCGGACGTCCGACTCGGCCCCCCGTCGCGCTGGCATCCCGTCGTGCTGGCGTGTTGCGGGTGCCGGACGTCTCAGCTGCGGCGCCGACGGCGGCGCGCCACTGCGCCGATGCCGACCAGCCCCGTGGCCATCAGGGCGTAGGTCGCCGGCTCCGGCGTCACGCTCTGCTGGGCGTCGAAATCCAGCTGGACGTTCACGTTGTCGAGCGACCAGCTCTCGTCCGTCTGCGTCGTCGATCCGAGCCACTCGAGCGACAGATCGCCGCTGCCGGCGGGGATGAGGAAGGTGAAGTCGAACGCCCGGTCGCCGAAGTCGCCGGGCCCGAAGTCCGAGTCGAGCAGCAGCGTCCCGCCGTTGATCCGGAACCCGACCTTGTCCGGGCCGCAGCAGTGCGGCGACCCTGGATCCCAGGTATCCCAGAGCAGGACGCGGAACATCACCTGTCCGCCGGAGAACGAGTCCAGCCCGGTGAACGACAGCGTCGGGCTTTCCGAGAGGAAGAAGCCCCGGCTGCCCATGCCGAGCGACGTGTTGCCGCTCCTGGTGTAGAGCGCGCCCGTGCTCCAGGTGCCGGCCGCGCCTGGGGGGTTCACTGCCGACTCGAAGTCGTTGTCGTAGACCGTCGTGACCTGCGCCTGCGCCGACGCCCCGATGCTGGCCAGCAGTAGGGCGACGGCCATCGCCTGCATTCGCATCAGACGCTCCTGCGTAGAGAGGGTGGGTGGGAACGGCGGGACAGGAATGC
>DASTRO010000174.1:0-8482 GCA_035761165.1 Gemmatimonadaceae bacterium
GCTGGTGGACGGCGCCGTCCTCTTCTCCACCGACGCCGAGCAGTACTTCGGCCTGAACCACGTCGGCGTCGCGATCTGGCGGCTACTGCCGCCGGCGTCGCACAGCTTCGACGAGCTCTGCGCCGCCCTCGGCGCGCTCTATCCCGACGCCGCGCGCGAGACGCTCGCCACCGATGCGGCGTCGCTGCTCGACGAGCTGCTGCGCGAGCGGCTGGTGGTGCCCCCCGGCGACGCGCCGCCGGCCGCCGGCTGACGCGACGACGCACGTGGCGAGCGCGTTGCCCGTGCCGCTCCGCAGCCGACTCGCCCGCTGGCAGCGGGTGCGCCCCTGGATGCTCGCCGAGCTCGCGACGGGGCAGTGGGCGCTCCTGCGCGCGCAGCTGCGGCTCTGGCTCCGTCCCACCGGCGCCCTCGTCCGCGAGAGCCGTGGGCCGGAGGCCGCCCGCGGCGACGCCGACGAGGCCCGCCTCGCCGCGGCGGTCGCGCGGGCCTCGCGCGCGGTGCACCGCGCGGCGCGCTACGGGCTCTTCCAGCCGAGCTGCCTCGTCCGCTCCCTGGCGCTGGCGGAGCTGCTGGCGCGGCAGGGGGTGCCCGGGCCGCTCATCCGCGTCGGCGTGCGGCGCACCGCCGGGGTGCTGGACGCGCACGCCTGGATCGAGCTGGACGGCCGTGTGATCGGCGACGACCCGCGCCGCACGCGTGCCTTCACACCGCTCGGCACGCTGACGGTGCGCGACCGCCGATGACGGCGCGGGGCGCGTGATCCGCGCGGTCGTCGGCGGCGCCAGCGACGCGGATGGGCGGGCCGGGGTGGCGTGGGCGGGCAGCTCCGTCCCGCTACACGTGGAGGCGGAGCTCACCATCGCCGCGGATGCGACACTCCACTACGTGGACGATCTGGTTCGGCGGCTCGCCGCGCGCGGCGAGCGCCCGACGTCGCGGCAGACGGGCGCGCTGATCGCCGCCGCCTACCGCGCCTGGGGCCTCGACGCCGCGGCGCAGCTGGAGGGG
Source organism: Gemmatimonadaceae bacterium (assembly GCA_035761165.1). Lineage (GTDB taxonomy): Bacteria > Gemmatimonadota > Gemmatimonadetes > Gemmatimonadales > Gemmatimonadaceae > CALCHX01. The sequence continues at coordinate 1,012 of DASTRO010000174.1, forward strand.
GATTTCGCCTTCGTGCTCTGGGACGCCGGGCGGCGGCGCGTGGTGGCGGCGCGCGACTTCATGGGCCGGCGCCCGCTCCATCACGCCCTCGTCGGCCCGCGCCTGGGGCTGGCCTCCGAGCCGGCGGCGCTGCTCACCGTGCCCGGCGCGTCCACGGCGCTGCACATCGAGCATCTGGCCGGGCGCGCCGCCGGGTTGCTCGAGGCGTGGGAGAGCGCCTATGCGGGCATCCGCGTGCTGGCCGCCGGTCGCACGCTGACGGCCGAGGTGGGGCGCGATGGCGCGGTGGCGAGCGTCGCCGTCACCCGCCACTGGGAGCCCCCCACCTTCGAGCAGGACGACGGCCGGTCGCTGGACGACGCGGCGGAGGAGCTGCGCGCCTGCCTGCTGGACGCCGTGCGCGAGCGGCTCGACCCGGACGCCCCGACGGCGGTGTGGCTGAGCGGTGGCTACGACTCGCCGGCCGTCTTCGGGGCGGCGCGGGCGGCCGCCACCTACCGCGATGCGGTGCGCGCGGTGTCGATGAGCTACCCGCCCGGGGACCCCGGGCGCGAGGACGAGCTGATCACCGCCGCGGCGGCGCGATGGAACGCCCCGGTGACCTGGCGCGACGTGGACGACGTGCCGGTCCTGGGCGACGCGCTCGCCTGGGCCGGGCGACGGCCACAACCCTTCGCCCACGCCTTCGAGCACTGGCTGCGCACCCTTGCGGACGCGGCGCACGGCGAGGGCGCGCGCGTCGTGCTCGACGGCTCCGGGGGCGATCAGCTGTTCCAGGTGTCGCCCGTCTACCTGGCGGACCTGGTGCGCCGCGGCCGCTGGTTGGCGGCGCGCCGCGAGTGGCACGCGCAGGGGCTGGCTGGCGCGGGGTGGCGCCGCCTGGCGCGCGCCGCGGTGCTTCCCCAGTTGCCGCCGTGGGGCTGGACGCTCGCCGGCCGGCTGCGCGGCGGGCGGGCGCTGCGCGGACTGCGGGCCGGCGTCATCCCGCCGTGGATCCGCCGGCACGGCGCGTTGTGGGACGCCCTGGCGGCGCGCGCCGAGCTCCGGCTGCGCCCTCGTCCCGGCGAGAGCGCGGCCGCGCTGGAGTCGCGCTGGTATCTGGAGACGTCCTACTCGGCTGCCGTCTTCGCCGAGCAGAGCCGCATCGCTCGAGAGGCGGGCGTGGAGGTCCGGTCGCCGCTGTACGACGGCCGCCTGGTGCGGCTGGCGGCGACTCGGCCGCGGTGGGAACGGGCGGGGGGCGGCGAGAGCAAGCGCCTGCTCCGACAGGCTGCCGCCGGGTGGCTGCCAGCCGAGCTGGTCGCGAAGCGGCTCTCGCGTACCGGGGTCACGTCGGCCTATTTTACACGGCTGATGGTGAGGGAGTTACCCGGACTGGTCCCCCGCGTCATCAACACACCGGTGCTCGCCGAGCTCGGGGTGCTCGAGCCCGGGTCGTTCCGCCAGGGTGTCGAGCGCTACTGTCGGGCACCCGATGCCGAGCTGGGCGCGGCGCTGTTCGCCACCCTCCAGACGGAGCTCTGGCTCCGCGCGCGGGCCTCCTGATCCCCCTCCCTCCGCCCTCCCCATGTCCACCCCGCCGACGACCCGCCCCTACGAGCGGCCGGTGCTGGAGCGATACGGCACCTTCCGCGAGCTGACGCGTTCCGGAAGCGGCACGCCGACGTGCGACGCCGTCTTCCAGATCGGCTCCTCCTCCGCCCTGCCGGGCGACAACCTGGGCCGCTGCTACGAGTGAGTGCCCGCGGCGGGCGACCGCGCCCGCCCGCGTGCCTGGCGCCGGCCGGCTCGCGCAGCATCCTCGATGCCTGACTACGCCGTCTTTGGCGGCTGGCTCCGCTCCTCCCTCCGGCTTCCCGAGCTCCGCCCCCACCCGGGCGGTGACGACGCCGCCCCGGACTGGACGCTGACCGTCGCGTCCCCCGAGCCGCTGGACGGCGCGCGACGACTGGGCGCGCAGCACTACGCCGGCGACGTCGAGGTCGCCCTCCTGGCCGCCGGCGACAGCTGGCGCGTGGCCACCTCGGACATCGGCGACTTCGACATCACGAACGGCGGGCGGCACCTCACCTGGCGCCCCACCGCCGGCGCGCGGGAGGACCTGGCGCGCTTCGACCTCCTGGGCCGCGTCCTGCCGCTCGCGCTGCATCGCCTGGGCGCGCTGCCGCTGCACGGCAGCAGCGTCGTGCTCCCGCACGGCCCGGCCGTCGCCTTCCTGGCGCCCAAGGGACATGGCAAGAGCACGCTCGCCGTCGCCCTGGCGCAGGCCGGCGGGCGCCTCCTCTCGGACGACGTCACCGTGTTGGACGGCATGGCCGCGGACGGCGCCGTGCCGGGCGATACCGGGTCGCGCGTCCGGGCGCGCCCCGGCGTGCAGGCGGTGCGGCTGTGGGCGGACTCGGCGCGGTGGCTACGGACCGACGCGTACGGGGCGCCGGATACCATCGGGCGCAAGCTGGTGCTGCCGCACCTGCCGGAGTCCCTCCTCGCGCGGGCCGCCGCGCCCGTGCACGGGGTCTATCTGCTCACCGCGACGGCGCCGGACGCGGGTGCCGTGGCCGAGCGCCGGAGCCTCGGCGAGCGGGAGGCGACCGTGGCGCTGGTACGGCAGGTGACCGCCGGCGGCCTGCTCGGCGGGAGCGAGGGGGCCCTGGTGCTGGCGCGAGCCGCGGCGGTGGCGAGGGCCGTCCCCGTGTACGCGCTGTCGGTGGCGCGCGACTTCGACCGGCTGGGCGCGGTGGTGCAGGCGGTGCTCGCCTGGCATGCGCCGCGACCTGCGGCGGCGCACGCGTGAGCACGGCCGCGGCCGCATCGTCTACTCCGGCCGGGCACCAGCTCTCCACCGTGGCCGACGCGGGGGAGCGGGGCGCCGCGTCCGACGCCGTATTGCAGGTGCGCGGCCTCACCAAGCGCTTCCCTGTGGCGCGCGACCTTCCGGCCCTGCTGCGCGACCCGCTGCGGCGCGCCCGGGCGACGGCGCTGGACGGCGTGTCGCTCACCGCCCGGCGCGGCGAGTGCGTCGGCGTCCTCGGCCCCAACGGGGCGGGGAAGAGCACCCTCTTCCGGGTGCTGCTCACGCTGGTGCTGCCCGATGCCGGCTCGGCGACCCTCTGCGGCCTGGACGTGACGGAGGACGCCGAGGCGGTGCGCCGGTTGGTAGCCGGGGTGAGCCCGGACGAACGCAGCCTCTACTGGCGGCTGTCGGCGTACGAGAACCTGCGGCTCTACGCCACCTTCCGCGGCCTGCGGGGCACGGGGCGGGAGGCGGCGATCCGGGACGCGCTGGGCGTGGTGGGGCTGGACGACGTAGGGGCGCAGCTCGTGGGGCGATACTCGAGCGGGATGCGGCAGCGGCTGCTGATCGCCCGGGCACTGCTCGCGCGGCCGGCGCTCCTGCTCCTCGACGAGCCGACGCGCAGCCTCGACCCGCTGGCGGCGCGCGCCTTCCGCACCTTCGTGCGTGACGACCTGGTGCAGCGACAGGGGTGTACCGTCCTGCTCGCCACGCACACCGCCGAGGAGGCGTTCGAGACGTGCGACCGGGTGGTGGTGCTGGACCGTGGCCGCGTGGTGGCGGAGGGGGCCGCGGCTCGGCTCGCCGCCGCGCACGGTGGCGACGCGTACGAGCTGTGGGTGCCGGTCGGCACCGAGGAGCTGGTAGCGGACGCCGTGCTCGCGACAGCCGGCGGGCGGCGTCTCGGCGTGCGACCGGCCGCGGAGCCGGGATGGCTGGCGGTGCGCGTCGCCCTGGCCGGGGGCGCGGCGGCGGCGGCCAGCCTGGTGGATCGGCTGGTCCGGGACGGGGTGGCGGTGGGGCGTGCCGAGCCCGTGCGTCCGTCGCTGGCCGAGCTCCTGGAGCGCGTGACCGGGCGCGAGCGTCCGGGCGCAGGGGCGGCGGAGCGGGAGGCGGGCGATGCGTGAGATCGGCGCGATGCTGCGCGCACAGTGGCGCATCGCGCTCACCTACCGCACGCGGATGGTGCTGTCGCTGCTCTCGGTGCTGGTGGGGGTGATCCCCGTCTTCTTCGTCGCCCAGGCGGTGCAGCCGCTGCTGGCCGGGGCGCTGGTGGATCAGGGGGGGCAGCTCTTCTCGTTCATCGTGGTGGGGACGATCGCCATGCTCTTCCTGACGAGCGCCATCGGGACGATGCCGGCGGCGGTGGGGAGCGGGATCTCGACCGGGATCTGGGAGGCGATGCTGGCCACGCCGGCGCGCGTGTGGGGGCTGCTGGGGGGCTTCACGGCCTACGACCTGATCTGGACGCTGGTGCGGTCGGTGGCGCTGCTGGTGGCGGCCTGGGCGCTGGGGGCGCGGATCGCCTGGGGCGGGGCGGTGCTGTCGCTGGGGGTGCTGCTGCTGATCGTCCTCGCCTACCTGCCGATCGGGATCCTCTCCGCGGCGCTGGTGCTGGCGCTGCGCACGACGACGCCGCTGCCGCGCGTGGTGGTGATCGTCTCGGTCTTCCTGGGAGGCGTCTACTACCCGACGTCGGTGATCCCGTCGTGGATCCAGCGGGTGTCGGACTGGGTGCCGCTGACGTACGGGCTGCGGGCGCTGCGGCGGGCGCTGCTCGAGGGGTGGACGATGCGCCAGATCCTGCCGGACGTGGAGATGCTGGTGCTCTTCGACGCGGTGCTGCTGCTGGGGGCGTGCGCGGCGTTCGCGGCGGCGCTGCGCTACGCGCGGCGGGCGGGGACGCTGGCGCAGTACTGAGGCACCGGGCACCAGGCACCGGGCGCGCGGGGCTCGAGCGCCACGCGGCGTTCCCTGGTGTCGGGTACCAGGTGGCGTCAGTTGACAAAGTCCCTGTGGCGTGTACCTTTACAAGGCTACGGCCGACCCCTGCTCAGTGGGGGCCGTGGCAGGCCGGCGAACTGCGCGCCGGTCGCGGGGCCCGCCGGGGGGTGGGCGGCGACAGCCGGCGGCCGTGCGGCCGCGCTCCCGAGCCCGCGCAGCACAACCTGACGTCGAGCGTCGCCTGCGGCGGCTCGGCGCGCCATGGGTCCCGGCCCGCGCTCCAGTGGCGGGCACACCCGGCGGCAGCGGATGGATACCGGCTCCTGGGAAAGGGGCGCCTGGTCCACCCGCGTTTTTGCTGGCAGACGAATTTTTTCAGGCGTGACGCCTGCGCCTTTCCGACGAGTCGACGACATGCCACGGACCACACCGCTCGAGCACTACCGGAACATCGGCATCATGGCCCACATCGATGCCGGGAAGACGACGACGACCGAGCGCATCCTCTACTACACGGGCAAGAGCCACAAGATCGGCGAGGTGCACGACGGCGCCGCGACGATGGACTGGATGGAGCAGGAGCAGGAGCGCGGCATCACGATCACGTCGGCCGCGACGACCTGCTTCTGGCGCCGCCACGGCGAGAGCCACGAGCAGGGCACCGGGCCGGAGTACCGGATCAACATCATCGACACCCCGGGCCACGTGGACTTCACCGTCGAGGTGGAGCGCTCGCTGCGCGTGCTCGACGGCGCGGTGGCGCTGCTCGACTCGGTGGCCGGCGTGGAGCCGCAGACGGAGACGGTGTGGCGCCAGGCCGACCGCTACCGCGTGCCGCGGATGATCTTCGCCAACAAGATGGACCGCGTCGGCGCGAACTTCGACCGGTGCCTGCAGATGATCCGCGACCGGCTGACGAAGAACGCCTATCCGATCCAGCTGCCGGTCGGCTCGGGCGAGCTGTTCACCGGGCACCTCGACGTCATCGAGCGCAAGCAGTACATCTTCGACGAGGCGACGCTGGGCAAGACGTTCACGGTGGTGGACGTGCCGGCGGAGTTCCAGGAGGCGGTCGAGGCGGCGCGCCACGCGGTCATCGAGGCGGCGGTGGAGCACGACGAGGCGCTGATGGAGAAGTACCTCGGCGGCGAGGAGCTGACGGTCCCGGAGATCCGGCGCGCCATCCGCCAGGCGACGATCGCGATGCAGATCACGCCCGTGCTCTGCGGCGCCTCGTTCAAGAACAAGGGCGTGCAGGCGCTGCTCGACGCGGTGATCGACTACCTGCCGGCGCCGGTGGACGTGCCGGCCATCCAGGGGCACCTGCCGCACCACGACGAGACGTTCGACACGCGCGAGGTCTCCGACGACGCGCCCTTCTCGGCGCTCGCGTTCAAGATCGCCACCGACCCGTTCGTCGGGAAGCTGACCTTCTTCCGCGTCTACTCGGGGATCCTGAGCGCCGGCTCCTACGTCTACAACTCGACGAAGGACAAGCGCGAGCGCGTCGGGCGGCTGCTGCAGATGCACGCCAACAAGCGCGAGGAGATCGAGGAGGTGCGGGCCGGCGACATCGGCGCGGCCATCGGCCTCAAGGACACGCGCACGGGCGACACGCTCTGCGACGAGGACAAGCCGATCATCCTCGAGGCGATGAAGTTCCCGGCGCCGGTGATCGACGTCGCGATCGAGCCGAAGACCAAGGCCGACCAGGACAAGCTGGCGATCGCGCTGCAGAAGCTGGCCGAGGAGGATCCGACGTTCCGCGTGCACTCCGACCCGGAGACGGCGCAGACGATCATCTCCGGCATGGGCGAGCTGCACCTGGAGATCATCGTCGACCGCATGATGCGCGAGTTCAAGGTGGACGCCAACGTCGGCCGCCCGCAGGTGGCCTACCGCGAGACCATCAAGCGGCGCGTCGAGAAGGTGGAGGGCAAGTTCATCCGCCAGTCGGGCGGCAAGGGCCAGTACGGCCACGTGGTGATCAACATGGAGCCGGCCGAGGCGGGTCAGGGCTTCGTGTTCGAGGACAAGATCGTCGGCGGCGTGATCCCGCGGGAGTACATCGGCCCGGTGGAGCAGGGGATCAAGGAGGCGCTGGAGAACGGCGTCCTCGCCGGCTACCCGATGGTGGACGTGAAGGTGCAGCTCGTGTTCGGGTCGTACCACGAGGTGGACTCGAGCGAGATGGCGTTCAAGATCGCCGGCTCGATGGCGTTCAAGGAGGCGGCGGCCAAGGCGCAGCCCGTGATCCTGGAGCCGATGATGAACGTCGAGGTGGTCTGCCCCGAGGCGTACATGGGCGACGTCCTGGGCGACCTGTCGTCGCGCCGCGGCAAGATCGGCGGCATGACGCAGCGCGGCGAGGCGCAGGTGATCGCGGCCAGCGTCCCGCTGTCCGAGATGTTCGGCTACTCCACCAAGCTGCGCTCCATGACGCAGGGCCGCGCGGTCTACTCGATGGAGTTCAGCCACTACGAGGAAGTGCCGAAGAGCAAGGCCGACGAGATCGTCAGCAAGGTCAAGGGCTGAGCCCGCGACCGCTCCAACTCGAACTATCTCAACTCACCGGTATCCGGCATCATGGCGAAGGCGAAATTTGAGCGGACGAAGCCGCACGTGAACGTGGGGACGATCGGGCACGTGGACCACGGGAAGACGACGTTGACGGCGGCGATCACGACGATCCAGGCGGCGAAGGGGCTGGCGAGCAAGATCGCCTTCGACCAG
>DASTRO010000175.1:0-17666 GCA_035761165.1 Gemmatimonadaceae bacterium
GACGCTCTCGCTGCGCGTCGCCGACGGCGCGGAGAACGTGATCGGCGGCGTCACGCGCGCCGTGCTCGCGGTGGACCCCGCGCTCAAGCTGCGCGACGTGTGGACGGTGGAGGCGGCGATCGACGAGCGGCTCGCCGGCCCGCGCTTCACCATGACGCTGCTCGCCGGCTTCGCCGCGCTCGCGCTGGTGCTCGCGGCGGTGGGGCTCTACGGCGTCATCGCCTACGCCGTCGCGCAGCGCACGCGCGAGATCGGCGTGCGCATCGCGCTCGGCGCGCGGCCGCAGCGCGTGGTGGCGCAGGTGATCCGGCAGGCGGCGGTGCTGGCGGGCATCGGCATCGTACTCGGGCTGGCCGGCGCCGTGGCGGCCACGCGCGTGCTGCGGAGCCTCCTCTACGGCGTCACGCCGCTCGACGCGCCGACCTTCGCGGCGGCGGCCGTGCTCCTCACGGTGACCGCGCTCCTCGCGGCCTACGCGCCGGCCCGGCGGGCGGCGCGCGTGGACCCGGTGACGGCGCTGCGCGCGGAGTGACGGGCCTGCGGGCAGCGACGTGGCGAGTGCCGTCACCACGCGCCTGCCGGCGACGGTGCGGGGACCGGGTACGGGCGCGCCCGAGACGGTCCGTGGCGCGACGCCGGCCGCCCACATCGGACCGCCGTGCTCTCCTGTCCCCCCCTCCCTCGCCGAGCATCGTGTGGGCATGCCTCACGAGACGCTGCGCTGGACGCCCGAGATGGTCCGCGCGCTCCCCGACGACGGCAACCGCTACGAGCTCATCGACGGGATGCTGCTCGTGACGCCGTCGCCGATCCTCCCGCACCAGCGGGCGATGGCGCACGGCGCCGGGGTGCGGCGCACCGCGCGGGTGCAGGCGCCCCTATCTTGACGCCTCGCGCACCGCGCCGGAGCTTGGCGCGCATGCGCCTCCACCGCCCGCTCCGCCGTGCCGTCCCTGTCCTCTGCGGCGCGCTCCTCGCGCTCGCCGCGCCACGCCCGCTCGCCGCGCAGCAGGTGGCCGACTCCGCCTTCGTGCCGGACGTGGGCGGCGCGCGCTGGCCTGCCGGCACCGGCCCACGCCTCGTGCTCGACGAGGCGCACGGCAACTTCCACACGCTGGCCGGCCGCTACACCGCCTTCGGCCGCCTGGCGCGCGCCGTCGGGTTCCGTGTCGCGCCGCACGGCGCGCCATTCACCGACGCGAGCCTGCACGACGTGGACGTGCTCGTCATCGCCAACGCGCTCGCCCCGCGCAATGCCGGCGGCAACTGGCGGCTGCCGACGCCGAGCGCCTTCACGCGCGAGGAGATCGCGGCGGTGCACCGCTTCGTGGAGCGCGGCGGTGGGCTGCTGCTGATCGCCGACCACATGCCCTTCGCCGGCGCGGCGGAGGCGCTCGGGCGTGTGCTCGGCGTGCAGTTCGCCAATGCCTTCGCGCTCGACACCGCAGGTGGCGGTGGGCCGCTCGTCTTCCGCCGCGGCCAGGGGCTCACCGACACCGCCCTCGTGTCCGGCGTCACACCGGTAGACTCGGTCGTGACCTTCACCGGCTCCGCCTTCCGCCTGCTCGGCGAGGGCACGCCGCTGCTCGCGCTGCCGGACACGCTGCGGCTCTGGCTGCCCACGCAGGCGTGGGTCTTCGGCGACACGGTGCCGTCGCTCGCGGCCGACGGCTGGCTGCAGGGCGCGGCGCGGCGCATCGGCCGCGGACGCGTGGTGGTGCTGGGCGAGGCCGCGATGCTGAGCGCGCAGCTCTCCGGCCCGCAGCGGACGCCGATGGGGATGAACGCGCCGGTCGCGGCGCAGAACGCGCGCTGGGCGGCGCGGCTGCTGCGCTGGCTGGCGGGGGACGCGACCGCCACCCGCTGAGCGGCGCGGGCCGCCGGCCGCGCTGATGCCGCGGCGCCCGATCACGGTGGGCGGTCCGGCGACTCACACCGGTACGCGCCGTCGTTTCTGTTAGGCAACGGAACGGTGTGACGGATGCCTTCGCCGTGAACGCGGGCTGGTGCACGGCACGATGCAGCGGGATGTCGCGCCGCACGGGGCTGTACGCTGCGATGCCGGCCCGAGCGGTGGCACGCCACGCTGGGTCGTGCGTCCCGGGACGAACGTCTCATTCGCGCGCCGTCGTGCGGACCTACCGTGTCGGCGCGCTCGGTGGTGAGCTGCAGCATCGGTGCGCGCGCACGCGTGCGCGCGGGCGAGCGCGGCCCCGAGCCCGTCACCCATCCGCACACGGAGCCGTCCCATGCGCACACTCCTCCGGCCCTTCGCCCGGCGCGCCGTCTTCACCGCCCTGCAGGCCCTGCTCGTCGTCGGCGCCCTCGGCGCCTGCCAGTCGGGCACCGACACCATCGTCGAGCCACCCACCAACCCGATGCCGGATCCCACGCCGGATCCCACGCCGGATCCCACGCCGGATCCGACTCCGGTGATCCCGGGCGACGTCGTCGGGAGCTGGCGGGCCGGCAGCATCTCGCTGCTCGGCTTCTGGGACACCCACACCGGCGACTACGTCGGCACCACCGGCGGGCTGGCCATCTTCTTCACTTTCGAGCCGAACGGCGAGTACGTCATGCAGCTCTACGTGCTCCAGCGCCCGCTCGCCTGGTGCAACGTGGAGGCCTGGACCGAGCTGCGCGGCACGGTGACGTTCGAGAGCGGCTCCTTCGTCACGCACCCCACCGCCGGTCGCTACAAGGGCTCGGACAACTGCTCGGAGTCGAACAACTTCGACCGCGCGGCCACCGCCGCGGAGCTGGCCGAGGAGGTCCGCACCTACTACTGGAAGTTCGAACCGAACGCCGACGGGCGGACGTACCTGCGCATCGGCCGGGACGCGAGCAACGAGGAGTACTGGAGCTACTTCCAGCGCGAGGAGTGACGCGGATCGAGACGAGCGGGGCGGCCGTCGAGCGACGGCCGCCCCGCTCGCGTCACTGCACCGGCACGCCGCTGCACCGGCTCGTCGCTGCACCGGCTCGTCACTGCACCGGCTCGTCACTGCACCGGCTCGTAGAGCCGCGGCGCCACCGACGAGCGGTTCGACACGCCGAGCTTGAGCATCAGCTGCTCAGTGTGATTGCGCACCGTGTAGAAGCTCAGCCCCAGCCGGCTCGCGATCTCCGCCGTCGTGCATCCCGTGGCGATGAGCCGGGTGACGGTGAGCTGCCGTTCGGTGAGGCCGTAGCGCGCGCGGAGCTCGTCGTCGCCCAGCAGGCGCACGTTCCCCTGAGGCGTCGCCGCCGCCGGCGCGGCGCGCCGGGCCCGGCGGAGGAGCGCCGAGATGCGCGCCAGCAGCTCCAGCGCGCCGAACGGCTTGGTGACGTAGTCGTCGGCGCCGAGCCGGAAGCCCTCCACCTTGTCCGCCTCCAGCGACCGCGCGGAGAGGATCAGCACGGGGCACTCGTTCCCCCGCGCGCGCAGCTCGCGCAGCACGTGGTAGCCGTCCCGGTCCGGCAGGCCGAGGTCGAGCACGACGAGATCGGGCGACTCGTGCGCGGCGCGGGCGAGCGCCTCCAGCGCGCGGGTGGCGAGGAGCACCTCGTGCCCCTCCAGCGCGAGCGTGCGCTGGAGCGCCTCGGCGAAGGCGGGGGTGTCCTCCACGACCAGGATGCGGTGCATGGGACGGGTCTCTCGGTGGACGGGTCTCTCGGTGGACGGTCCGCGGCGGCGATCGGGCGTCGGCGACGGTCAGTCTTCCCGCCGCCGCGCGGCGGTGGCGTGCGGGAGGGTGCAGTGGAAGGTGGCGCCATGCCCGGGGCGCGACGCCACGTGCAGCCGGCCGCCGTGCGCCTCGACGATGGCCCGGGCGATCCAGAGCCCGAGTCCCACGCCGCCGCGCTCGCGGCGGTCGCCCTGCCAGAAGGCGGTGAACAGGTGTGGCAGGTCGTCCGGGGCGATCCCCGGGCCGCTGTCGGACACCGCTACGGCGAGGCCGTCGTCGTCGACCGCGTAGCGCACGGTGACTGTGCCGCCGGGCGGCGTGAACCGCACGGCATTGCCGACCAGGTTGGAGAGGAGCTGCACCAGCCGCGCCCCGTCCACCACGACCTCGCGGGTGGCGGCATCGCCCTCGGCCGCCACCACCAGCGTCAGGCCGCGCGCGGCGGCCAGCGGCCGCAGCAGCTGCTCGGCCGTGGCGAGGAGCGGACCGGCGCGCTGCGCGGTGCGATGCACGCGCAGCGCGCCGTGGCGGAGCGCGCCGGCGTCGAGCAGGTCCTCGACGAGCCGCTGCATCGCCACCGCGCTCTCGTGCATCGTGGCCAGCGCGGCGCGCGTGTAGGCATCACCGCCGTCGTCGGGCTGCAGGCTGCGCAGCATCTCGGCGTACATCGCCATCACGCCGAGCGGATTGCGGAGGTCGTGTGCGACGACGGCCAGCAGCCGCTCGCGCTCGTCGGCGAGGAGCAGCGCCTCCGCCTCCGCCGCCTCGGCGCGCTCGCGCGCCGCGCGCTCGGCGGCGTGGAGCGTGCGCGCCTCGAGCAGGTTCTCCACGCGCAGCAGCACCTCCGTCGCTTCGAAGGGCTTGGTGACGAAGTCGCGCGCGCCCAGGGCGAGCGCGCGCTCCCGCGCCTCCCAGGTGACGTCGGCGGTGAGCACGAGCACCGGGCGGTAGTCGCCCGGCGGCGTCGCCGCGTGCAGCTCGGCGAGCACGTCGAGCCCGTGGCGGTGCGGCATGTGGAGGTCGAGCAGCACCAGGTCCGGCGCGTGGCGCGCGACGAGCGCCGGCACCTCGCGCGGGTCGCTCGTGCGGAGGAGCGCACCGTAGCCCTCGCCGGCGAGCAGCGCCTCCAGCAGGTCGAGGTTCGCCGCCTCGTCGTCGACGAGGAGGATGGTGCAGGCGCGGAGCCGGGCGCGGCGCGCCGGGTCGGGCGCCGCTGGCGCCACGGGCGGCACCGTCGTCGGGAGACCCGTCGCGGGCGTCGCGGCCATCGGCGTCGCCACGCGCTCCGCGCCGCTCACGTGGCCGGCGCGCCCGACCGGCGCGCCTCGCTCACGTCGAGGAAGTGCTCCACCGTCCGCAGGAAGGTGTCGACGTCGAGCGGCTTGGTGAGGTACGCGTCCGCGCCGGCCGTGCGCAGGCGCTCGAGCGACGCCGGCGTGGCATCGGCGCTGACGACGATCACCGGGAGCGCGGCGGTGCGCGGGTCGGCGCGCAGCCGGCGCAGCACCTCCTCGCCCGGCATGTCGGGCAGGTGCAGGTCGAGCAGCACGACGTCCGGCAGGTGCTCGCGCGCCAGCTCGATGCCGAGCTGCCCCTGCAATGCCGGCAGCGTGCGCCAGCCGGGACGCGACAGCAGGATGGTGTCGACCAGGCTCAGGTTCGCCAGGTTGTCCTCGACGTAGAGCAGCGCGGCCGGCCGGTGCTCCGCCGCCGGCTCGGCCCCGGGGATGACGTGCTCCATCGTGCGGACGGGATCGTGCGCCGCCGCGAGGTCGATGCGGAAGACGCTCCCCTCCGCGTCGCTGCGCTCGAGCACCAGCGTGCACCCCATCGCCTCGCACAGGCGGCGCGAGAGGGCGAGCCCCAGCCCCGTGCCCTCGACCTCCGTCTGCTCGGCGCCGAGGCGCGCGAAGGGGGTGAAGAGCTGGTCCACGCGGTCGGCCGGGATCCCGCGGCCGGCGTCCTCCACACGCACCGCCCAGGCGTCCACGCCGGCCGGCGCGCAGTCCAGCCGCACGTAACCGCCCGGCCGGTTGTACTTGATGGCGTTGGAGAGGAGGTTGAGCAGCACCTGGACGAACCGCTGCCGATCGGCGTGCACGTACGCGCCCGGCGGCCACGGCCCCTCTCGCAGCTCCACCGCCCACTGCTGGGCGAGCGGGCGCACCAGCCCCAGCGCCTCCTGCAGCACGGCGGGAAGCGACACCGGCTCGAGCGAGAAGTTCTCGCGGCCGGCCTCGATGCGCGCGATCTCGAGCACCTCGTTGATGAGGTGCAGCAGGTGGCGCCCCGCCTTCAGGATGTGCTGCACCGAGCGGGCCTGCGCCTCCGGGAGCTCGGCGCGGCCGAGGAGCTGGGCGAAGCCGAGGATGCTGTTCATCGGCGTGCGCAGCTCGTGGCTCATGCGCGAGAGGAACTCGCTCTTCGCGCGGTTGGCGCGCTCGGCCTCCTCCTTGGCGCGGGCCAGCTCGGCGGTGCGCACCACCACGCGCTCCTCCAGCTCCTCGTTGGCGCGGCGCAGCGCGCGCTCGGCCGCCTTGCGATCGGCGATGTCGCGGCCGGTGGCCAGGATGCGGTCCTCGCCGCCGATCGCGACGCGGCGCAGCCGCACCTCGTTCCAGACCTCGTGGCCGTCCTTGTGCCGGCCGTGCCACTCGAAGCGCTGCGGCTCGCCGGCGGCCGCGCGCTCGATGAGGCGCCGTGCGTCGTCCATGGTGTAGGGCGGCACGTCGGCGCTGATCCCACCGACGCCGATCGCCCGCTGCTCCTCCGCGCTGTAGCCGTACATCTCGCAGGCGGCCTGATTCACCTCCAGGAAGGCGCCGGTCTCCACGTCGTGCAGCCACATGGCGTCGGAGGCGTGCTCGAAGATCGTGCGGTAGCTCTCCTCGCTGGTGCGGAGCGCCCGCTCCACGCGCTTGTGCTCGCGGATGTCGCGCACCAGGGCGAGCAGGCGGTCCACGCCGCGGATGGTGACGCGCTGCAGGCTCACCTCCACCCACATCTCCTCGCCGGTCACCCGGTGGAGCGTCATCCACTCGAAACGCACCGGCTCGCCGGCGGCGGCGCGGCGCATCTGTGCCACCGCGCGCTCGGGGGTGAAGGGATGCGGCCCGCTGCCGATGATGGCGAGCCCGTCGCGGCGGAGCTCGTCGAGCGTCACCGCGTTCACCTCGCAGGCGCGACGGTTGGCGTCGAGCACGGCGCCGGTCTCCAGGTCGTGGATGAAGATCGCGTCGTTCGACGAGTCGAAGATGGCGCGGTAGCTCTCCTCGGAGGCGCGGAGCGCGAGCTCGGCCGCGTGATGTCGGCCGGCGAGCACCTCCTGGGCCAGGCGGTCGGTGAGCGCCTCGACGAAGCGGCGCTCCTCGTCCGTCCACGGCATGCCGCGCCGGACGCTGAGCGCGCCGACGAGCGCGCCGCGCGCCCAGATGCCGGCGTCGAGCACGCGCTCGGCGTCCGTCGAGTGCTCGACGATGGCCGCGTCGGCGGCACGCAGCCGCTCGCGATCGGGAGGCTGCTGGCGCGGCGGTGCACCAGCGTGCATACCAGCGTGCGCGTCGCCGTCGCCCGGCGTGCGCGGCGGGTGGTGGAGCACGGCTGCGGCGGCGCCCGCGTCGTCGAACAGCCAGAGCGTGAGGTCGTCGGCCTCGAGCCCCTCCGCAGCGGTGCGCAGCAGCGTCCGGCCGGCGTCCATCGGGTCGTCCCAGGAGCGGCGGCGGAGCTCCGCCAGCAGGGCGGCGAGTGCAGCAGGGCCGGGAGCGGCGCCGGACGGAGCGAGCGGAGCCATGAGGCGAGGTGGCCGGAGGTCGGGTCGGCGCGACCGTGCGCGTCGGGTCGTGGGCCGACCGCGCGACGCACCAAGATAGGAGGGGTGCGGGAGCGCACCAGACGCTCCCGGCAACCTCGCCGGGCCGGGGAGGAGGAGGATGGGACGAATGTCCCGGGGGATCGACGACCGGCTCCAGGCGCGAGGAGCGGGGCGGCTGGGGCTCCGGGGTGGGAGTGTTGGGGGCTGGCGGTGCGTGCCCGGAGAGTCAGGGTGCAGGAAGCAGGAAGCAGGGGCGGCGGGCGTTCGGGGTCGTGGCGCGGGCCCCCCCCGAACGTCACGCTACGCGCCCCACGCCCCTCCTCCGGCACCACGGGAGCGCGCGGCGCATCCATCCGTCCCCAGCCCCGTCCCCGGCCCTATCGCATCGAGCGGCGGCTGCTCTCTCAGGCCACCCCCGCCGCCGCCTCGGCTCCGAGCCGCAGCCCGCTCTCGCGGTCGAAGAGGTGCACGTGCGTCGCGTCGGGGACCAGCGCCACCACCTCGCCGGGCGCCGGCAGGCGCGGACCCGGGATGACGCGGGCCGTGAGGTCGAGCTCGCCCACGCGGCCGTGCAGCAGCACCTCGTTGCCGAGCGGCTCCACCGCGTCGAGCTGGAGCCGGATGGCGCCGGGCCTGGCGGCGTCCACCGGCGCCAGGTGCTCGGGCCGCACGCCGAGCGTGGCCGGGCGCGTGCCGCGCGCGCCGATGTCGGCGGCGTCGGCGGGGAGGGCGAGCTCGAAGGCGCCCCCGTCCCCCTGGAAGCGGAGGCCGTGCTCCGCAGTGCGCTGCAGCACACCGTTCACGAGGTTCATCGCCGGGCTGCCGATGAAGGTGGCGACGAACAGGTTGCGCGGGCGCTCGTAGAGCCCCATGGGCGTGTCCACCTGCTGCACGCGCCCCTGGTTGAGGACGACGATGCGGTCACCGAGCGTCATCGCCTCCACCTGGTCGTGCGTCACGTAGAGCACCGTGGCGCCGAGCTGGCGGTGGAGGCGGGCGATCTCGCGGCGCGTCTGCACGCGCAGCTTGGCGTCCAGGTTCGAGAGCGGCTCGTCGAAGAGGAAGACGGCCGGCTGGCGGACGATGGCGCGGCCGATGGCGACACGCTGCCGCTGCCCGCCGCTCAGCTGCTTGGGCAGGCGGTCGAGCACCGGCTCGAGCCCGAGGATGCCGGCGGCCTCGCGCACGCGACGGTCGGTCTCCCCCTTCGGCAGCTTCCTGAGCTTGAGGGCGAAGGCCATGTTCTCGTACACCGTCATGTGCGGGTAGAGCGCGTAGCTCTGGAAGACCATGGCGATGTCGCGGTCCTTGGGCGGCACGTCGTTCACCAGCCGGTCGCCGATGAGCAGGCGCCCGTCGGAGATGGTCTCCAGCCCCGCGACCATGCGCAGCGTGGTGCTCTTCCCGCAGCCGGACGGCCCGACGAGGACGACGAACTCGCCGTCGGCCACGTCGAGGTCGACGCCGTGGACGGCCACGAAGCCGTTCTCGTACACCTTGCGGACGCCTTCGAGCTTGACCTGGGCCATGGGTGTACCGGAAGAATTGTGGTGCGAGGTACGGGACGGTGTGGCTCGTGCCGGCTGGATCGGAGGGTGTGGGACGCGACGAGCGATGAGCGACGAGTGGAACCCCCTCGGGCTGGCCACTCGTAGTGCGCCGAGCGGCCCCGCTCTCGTCGCTCGTCGCTCGTCGCCCGTCGCCCGTCGCTCGTCGCTCGTCGCCCGTCGCTCGTCGCTCGTCGCTCGTCGCTCACCATCCCGACCCACCATGCCCACCTCCCCCTTCCCCCCCGACTTCCTCTGGGGCGCCGCGACCTCCGCGTACCAGATCGAGGGCTCGCCGCTGGCCGACGGCGCCGGGCCGAGCATCTGGCATCGCTTCTCGCACACGCCGGGCCGCACCGCCAATGGGGAGACCGGCGACGTCGCCTGCGACCACTACCGGCGCTGGGCCGACGACGTGCGGCTGATGGGGGAGCTGGGGCTGCAGGCGTACCGCTTCAGCATCGCCTGGGGCCGCATCATGCCGGAGGGACGCGGGCGCGTCAACCAGGCGGGGCTCGACTTCTACAGCCGGCTCGTGGACGCCCTGCTCGAGCGGGGGATCCGCCCCAGCGTCACCCTCTACCACTGGGATCTGCCGGCGGCGCTCGACGACCGCGGGGGCTGGCTCAACCCCGACGTCGCCGACTGGTTCGCCGAGTACGCGCACGTGGTCTTCCGTGCCCTGGACGACCGCGTGCCGATGTGGGCGACGCTCAACGAGCCGTGGGTCGTGATGGACGGCGGCTACCTGAACGGCGGCCTCGCCCCCGGCCACCGCGTGCTGGCCGAGGCCCCGCGCGTCACCCACAACCTGCTGCGCGCCCACGCCCGCGCCGTGGACGCCTACCGCGCCGAGGGGCGCAACCAGATCGGGCTCGTCGTCAACCTGGAGCCCAAGTACCCGGCCTCCGACGACCCCGCCGACCGCGCCGCCACCGCCCGCGCCGACGCGTACATGAACCGGCAGTACCTCGACCCCGTCTTCCTCGGCCGCTATCCGGACGAGCTGCGCGAGATCTTCGGCGACGCGTGGCCCAACGTCCCGGCGCTCGACCTGCAGCGCATCCGCACGCCGATCGATTTCCTGGGGATCAATTACTACACGCGCGCCGTGGTGCGCGACGACCCGGGCAACCTGCCGGTGCGCGAGGGTCGCGTGCGCCAGCCACAGCACCCGTACACCGCCATGGACTGGGAGGTGTACCCCCAGGGGCTCGCCGACACCCTGAGCTGGGTGACCGAGCGCTACGGCCGCGTGCCGCTCTACATCACCGAGAACGGCGCCGCCTTCGAGGATCCGCCCACGGCCACCGGGGGCGCGGTGCACGACCCGTCCCGCGTCGCCTACCTGCGCGACCACCTGCGCGCCGTGCGCCGCGCGATGGACGCCGGCGCCGACGTGCGCGGCTACTTCGCCTGGAGCCTGCTCGACAACTACGAGTGGAGCTACGGCTACGGGAAACGCTTCGGCCTCGTGCACGTGGACTTCGCCACGCAGCAGCGCACGCCCAAGGACAGCGCGCGCTTCTATGCGGAGGTGATCCGGACGAACGGCGCGGCGCTGGACTGACGCGCCGTCGGGCGCGCGTCGATCCGGTACGCCGCCTCGCTCACCGTGCCCGATCGTCCGGCACGACCGGGTCGTCGGCGCGCCATCCGGCCGCGGCGACCTCCATGAGGAGGTCCTCCGCCCGTTCACCATCCAGCTCCACCGGCTCGCGCCCGACCTCACGGAAGCCGCACCGCGCATAGCAGGCGATCGCCCGCACGTTGCAGGCGAGCACGCGAAGCCGCATCACCGACAGCCTCAGCGTGCCGAAGGCGTACGCCAGCAGCAGCCGCACCACCTCGGTCCCGAGCCCGCGGCCGCGGTGCTCCGGCGCGAACAGCCCCACGGCCAGCTGCGCGCGCCCCGTCGCCCGCTCCACGTGGTGCAGCCGCGCGACGCCCACGCAGCGCCCCGCATGCTCCACCACCCAGCCGTGCGGCTCGCGCCGCAGCGTCTCGTACCAGCGCTCGGCCTCCGCACGCGTGAGCGGCCCCGGCCACGGGCCGGTCGCGCCGACCATCCGCCGGAACTCCGGGTCGCGGCCGATCGCCAGCCGGTCCTCCACGTCCGCGGGGCGCGGCGGGCGCAGCGCCACCCGCGCCCCGCGGAGGATCGGCGGAGGGCCGGCGTCGTCGCCGTGGGCCGACGTCACCAGGACGAGGTGCGCGACGGGCGCGCGCTCACGTGCGAATCGGGCATCGGGTCAGGGCCCGGTCGCAGCGTCGGGGAGTGTGGCGGCGAGCCAGGCGACCGCGTCGGCCGGCGTGCCGGCGACGTGGAGTCGGGTGTCGTCGGCCAGCGCGGCGAAGAACGCCGCGCTCGCCGCCGCGGGACGCACGAGCACCGTCGGCCGGCCCAGCCGCAGCGCGAGCGCGAGCTCCGAGGCCGTGCCCGGGCTCAGCCCGCACCCGATCACCGCGTCGGCCGCGGTGACGAGGACGGCGTTGCGCGCCTCGCCGAGTCCGGTCGGCAGCGCGACGGTGAGGGCGGGGGCGGCGTCGCCACGGTCGGCGCCGGGCAGCAGGCCGATGGCGAGGCCGCCCACCGACGCGGCGCCGTCGGCCGCCGCCGCCATCACGCCGACCGCCCGGCCCCCCGTGAGCGTCACCCACCCGTGCTCGGCGATCAGTCGTCCGAGCGCCGAGGCGTCGGCCAGGGCGCGCTCGTCGGCGCCTTCACCGGGGCCGACCACGGCGATGCAGCGCTGCGGCACGGAAGCCTCCTCGCAGGATGGCGCGTGTGGCGCGGCCCACGCCGACAGTCAGGTGTGGGCGAGCGACCACCGGCCCGCAGCGGCGCGACGGCGCCGTGTCAGGCGTCGGCGGCGGGCACGAGCGCGCGGGCGCGCGCCAGCGCCGACTCGGGCACCAGCAGCTCGATGCCGCCCGGGACCGCGCCCTGGTAGGCACCGCCGAAGATCCCCGAGTGGTTCCCACGAACGAGCACGGGGATGTCGCCCGCTTCCAGCGACTGTCGGACGAGCTCTGCCTCGAGCACCGTGCCAACGGTGCGGAAGGGGACCCACTGCGGGCTCTCCTCCATGCGGTCACCTCCACGGGGTACACGAATCGCTGCCGCGGTGTCGGATGGCTCGCGGCGACGTCGCGCGGTCGGTGCCGGTCCATACGCCGACGGCGCACCGGCCCATCTCGCCGCCCGGCGTGCTGCCTGCCTCATCTTGCACCACGCACGGAGCGCCGGCAACCACGCCGGGCTCGCCGGCGGATCAGGGCGCGGGCGGAGCCTCCCGGCCGCGGCGCCTCGCCGCCCACCAGACGACGCCGCCGAGGATCGCCGCCAGCGGCAGGAGGACCAGCAGCGCGAACACCAGGAGGGCCATCAGGAGCCAGCCGATCAGCGGCCACACGCCGTGAACGCTCACCACGATGCGGATCGGCGCGAGCCAGACGACCAGCCACGGCAGTGCCGCCGCTGCCAGGAGGACGAGGAGCCGCCACGCGGGCCAGCGCGCCACCCGCTGGCGCATCGGCGCGCGCAGCACCGCGTACGCCGTCCCGGCGCAGAGCCCGAGCAGGAGCGCGAGCACCGCGGCGGCGGCGATCCAGATGATCAGCGGAAGTTGCGGCACGACCGCCCGTCGAGACACCGGCACGTCACGGTGGCGGCCCTGCCGGCGAGCACCGCCGACGCCGACACGGCCACCCCTGCACGATCGCGGCGAGGCCCGATCCGTACGGCCCCGGCGCCGGGTGTGCTACGGCTGCACCCGGCGATACTGGCGCATCACGAAGAAGTCGCCGTACCAGACGACACCGCGCGCGAACCCGGCGATCTGCATGGACTCGTCCCCCAGCCGCAGATCGAGCCGACCGGTCCCCGTCACCTCGTAGGTGCACGGCTGGACGCTCGCCTCGGTGCTGGTCGCACCGTCGCGCGAGCGGAGCACCGTCTCGCTCCTCGAGCACGTGCCGTCCGGATCGAGCACGAGCGAGCCGAAGAGCACTTGCCGGCGCTCGCCCTCGGCCACCGTGACCGACACGGGTAGCGGCTGACCGTCGTAGCTCACCAGGCGGTAGCTGCCGGCGACGTCGGCGGCCTGTGGGGCAGCCGGTGCTCCCTCGCCACCACATGCGACGAGCAGACCGGCCAGCAGCGGGACACGAGCGATGCTCCGCATACGACTCTCCATGTGTGATGGTGATCTCGCACGACGGCCGAGGGTCGACAGGACGCGCCGGACGTCGTCAGCGCGGCTCGACCTCGAGGATGAACGGGTTCGACACGCGATGTTCGCGCCCGACGCGCTCCCCGAAGGGAGAACGGTCCTCCCGATAGGAGGACAGCACCGCGTCCCAGACCAGTCGGTAGCTGCCCGGGATCTCGGTCACCGTGAACCGCGGCTCCGCATTGCCGCCCGGATAGCCGCCGAACACCAGGATCGCTGCCTCGTGCGTCCCGCCCGGCGGTACGGTGATCGGTGCACTGAGGCATGCCGGAAGGACCGGCGACCACACCGGGATCCAGTGGTCGCCGATGCGCTTCTCCAGGTGCAGCGCGGTCGCGCCGTTGCAGTTGACGACGTACACCGTGGCGCCGGTCCGATTCGTGAACCGCACGTCGACGATCCCGCTGTAGCCGTAGGGGCCGCTCCGCAACGTGTAGCGCAGCGCACCGGTCTGCAAGAGCGCCGTGGTGTCGCGCACCGGGGTCACACCGCGCTTCGGAATTCCCACGTCCGGGCCGCCGGGCGAGTCGCTGCAGGCCGGCAGGAGCACGCAGGCAGCCAGCGTCACGACGAGGCCGGTGGATCGGCGGAGTGAGCTCATGGGACGGAGCAGGGTGCAGGGTGGGAGGGATCGGGCGACCGGCCGGTGACCTGCCAGCTGGGGACGGCGCACGTCGGGTGACCCCACCCTGCCCGACCGCGTCACCGCCGCGCCCGACCAGCCACCGCGCCGCCCAGCATCAACGCGCGGGCGCCGCACGCGTCATCCGCAGGCCGTTCGTCGGCGTCACCGGTCGCGAGGCCGCGGGTAGCCGGAGGTGGGAGTCGCGGAGCTCCGCGCCGACGTCTCGCCCCCGGTCGCCTGGCTGCGCCCGAGCTCGGCCTCGAGCAGGCGCTGCAGCTCGGTCGTCGGCTTCCGCAGCTTTCGAAGCGCCACCACTCGATCCGTGCTCGCGCCGCGCTGCATGGAGGCCGCGTTGAGCAGGTCGGCATCGCGTAGGAAGGCGTCGACATCGAGGCTCGCCCGCCATCGCCGCTCGCCCGAGGGGAGCAGCCGGTGTCGCAGAAGGGCGAGATCCCGTCGCTCCAGGTTGCGCCAGATCAGCGTCTCGGTGTGCCGCAGAACCTCCTGGGCGGCGGCCACGTCCGCGGCGTAGCTGATGATCCGCAAGCGCAGCGTATCGTCGCTCACCAGCTCCGGGTTCCCGTTGTGGATCAGCGCGTCATAGGTCCCCGTGAGTGGCTGGAAGCTCCGGTAGTCGATGACCGTCCAGGCATAGATCGAGTCGACGGGCGGGGCGGCGGTGGCGGTATCGGCCACGTCGAGAAATCGCTCGACCTGCGCACGGATGGCACTATCACCGGAGATCGAGTACTCGAGGCGCTTCTCGGTCTCCCGTATGTCGGAGAGCAGCTGTTGAAGATACGCTCTCTCGCGACGCCGATCGTTCCGGTCGTCCCACCAGGAATCCGCCGCGAGTGCGATCAGGACGCCGAAGACGATCAGGCTGAGCTCCCCCAGCACATGCTTCCAGTCGACGGCCCTGCCGAGACTCGACAAGCGCATCATGATCCCTTCCAGGGGAGATGCCCGAGCAGCCGGGACTCCGCGTTCGGCCTGACGCCCCGGGTCACGTGCGAGACCGGACGGGCGCGCCGCCCGACCGCGCGGTCGTGATCCTCACGAGCGCCCACAACTGTGCACCAGTCGCCCGGTCGGGGCAACGCCCCGTGCGGCGGCACGGGCACCGGCGCCGTCCTCGCGCGAGCCGCGCTCCGGCAGGCCGCCGTGCGCTCACGCCAGGGAGCAACGGCTCAGCCTCGCGTGCCTCGCGTGCCTCGCGGAGCGCCGCCAGGCGCTGTGGATCGGCGAGCCGCGCGCCCATGTCGGGCAGGAGCCACGCCGGCCGCTCGCCGACAGCGTCGCCTCGGACGCCACGTGAGGCGCCCCTGCGCCAGCCACCCGTCCGCGCCTCGCGCCGGCGAGACCGGCCAGGCCACTCTCACCCCGGCACGCACGTGTCACGCGGACCGATCTGGTCCAGGCGAAGCAGATTCGGCCCTCGCATCCAGCGCGTGCGCGGACGCGGCCGAGCGGGCTTCCGTGCCGATCCAGCAGTCGCCCGCGCCTCCGACGACCTGCGATCCCCCATGCTGAGTGCCGCCGAACGCCGGATCTCAGTTCAATTGCGGAGGCCCGGAGCCGGCACTTCCGGCGACCCCGAGTCGTATCGCAGCGAGAAGGACGCCCGGCGGCCGAATGCGCCCGGGGGGGGCGCAACGGACGATCTCGAGGCGCTGTCGGTCGATTGGCTCGTCACGCAGATCTCCGCGGGCCACCTGACGCCCCAGTCCACCTGCCGGGGGCTCGGCTCCACGGGTGCCGGCCGGTCGCCCCGGAGTACGGCTGTCGACGGGCGGTGCCGTCGATGCGTGACGTCCCGCCAGGCGCCACGCGACGTTAGACGGTCGGCGCGGCGGGATCTGCTACGTCGTCCGGCCCGGCCGGTGCCGCCGTGGGTGAGGGGCCCACCGCCTCCTCCGCCTGTCGCTCATCGCGCCGCTGCTGGCGCTCGGCCCGCTTCGCATCCTTCCTGGCCTTCCGGTCCTGCTCCTTTCTGCGCTTCTCGAAATCGTAGTTGGGCTTCCGTGCCATTCGATAGAGACTCCGCTCCAGCGATCCGGGGTGAGGGCGCGCGGGCGTGGGTCCCCGCGGCGAGATTCCGGAATCTAGGCACGGGGCCACGAGAGCGCGCCCCTGTCGATCGCCGTCTAACGCCACAGCTCACCTGCGGCGCCGCGGCGGTCCGAGCGGGCGGTGCTCGGCCCCGATACCAGCTCGCCAGCCCGGAAGCCCGATCCCCACCGCCCCGTCTCGCGTGCCGCGCCCCGTCAGGCGGCCGGTGCCACCTTGCTCATCCTCGGAGAGGATGCGCTGCGCCACGGTCGCGCCAGGATCCGTCGAGTGGAGGCTCGCGCTGGCCGTAGCACGGGTGCCGAATCGCCAGTCATGGCCCGGGCACTGGCCCATGGACGGAGCTGGCCAGGCCGCACCGTCGGGCCGCACCTTCGGGCACCACGGCCGGCAGGGCGAGGACGAAGGCATCGCGCGTGCGCACCGCCCGCGCGCCGGCAGCAGGGAGCACCGGGGATGGAGAGGTCGCTCCCGGATCGGTCCCGCGCCCGGCGTGAACGGTGACGCGTGCGGTCCCGTCGGGTGCAACGCGTCGTCAGATGGCGGGACCAGCCAGGCCCGTCTCCTCGTCCGCTTCGGGGTCGAGGTACCCCGCGGCAACCAGTGTCGCGCTGAACGCGTCCCGTGCCGCCATCACGCGAAAGGCACCGAGCACTTGTCGGTGATGGTCGATCATCAGAATGCAGGTCGCAGCTTCGGGGATGATGAAGAGGTCCTGGCTCGTTTCCCAGCCGAAGATGAGCGACCCGACGGCCAGTGCGGTCCCTGGGGCGCGCTCTCCAGGTCCGCATCGGGCCGCCCCCACGAAGCCAGACGGGATCCCGGCGCCCCGGACGATCACGTCCAGCGCGTCGTTCGCCCAGGGCCGCGCGCGGCCGCCCGTGTACCAGTGCCCTGCGTGGCGCGGGAACAGGAAGAGGTCCTGGTCCCCGGCGGCCGTCCGAAGAACGAGATCGACGAACCAGGCGAGTTCGCCGACATCCGCGGGCGGCTCCCAAGTGCGCCAGGCATCGAGCGCTGCGAGGAAGACGAGAGAGCCAGAGCGAGGGTAGCGCGGATCGTACCCGATCCCGTGCGTCGCCGCCCAGGCGAGGAACTCTGCGGTCGTGAGGAGTTCCATCATCCTGCCCTCGCGAGGGAGTGGCTCGCCCGCTGACGGCAGCGCCGAGCTGCGGCGGTGCGTCGCGGGAATTCGGCTGCCGGTGCGAACGCTACGCGCGTCCATCAGCCTCGACGATTCGTTGGAGCGCGGGCAGTATCCACTCGGCTTCCACGTCCCCGAGTGCGAGCACATCCACGATGTTGGCCAGGCTCACGAATCGGAAGTGCCGCGCAACCGCACGCTCGCCATCCCCTACCTGGCTGTCCGAAAACGAGGCCAGCCAGTGCGATCCTTCGACGAGCAGCAGCGGGAAGGCGTACTGCGCCCACGGCGCATCCAGGCACGGCACCTCGCCGGTCGCGTTGTCCACCTGCCACGGGTGCACGAACGCGTCGTGCGACATGCACGCGACCACCTCGCGCCCGAAGTGGACGAGCAGGTCGCGGCCTGGATTGCCGCGCACGTCGGAAAACACGAGCCGCACCGTGACGGCTGCCGGCTTGCCGTGCAGTACGGCGGCCGCACATGGCGCGGCCACGCCGTCGACCGGCTGAAAGCGCGTGTAGGTCTCCGTCACGTCAACGATGCATGTCGCGATCTCACGCCCG
>DASTRO010000176.1:0-9470 GCA_035761165.1 Gemmatimonadaceae bacterium
CCCGCAGTTGGGCAGGTCGCTCACGTGTTACGCACCCGTTCGCCGGTCAGAGGCCGAAGCCCCTGCCCTCGACTTGCATGTGTTAAGCACGCCGCCAGCGTTCGTCCTGAGCCAGGATCAAACTCTCCAAGAGAATTCGAACAGCTCTACCGAACGCACTTCGGACCACAGCCCGAAGCTGCGTCCGGAATCAATGTGACAGGTCTGAACCCTCGCCGAGCGCCTGTAAGCTCGGGTCGACGGGTTCGCCTCGCACACCCTTCTTCTCGACGTCGATTGTCAAACAGCTTGGCGTCGCTTTCCGCGACAGCCTTTAATAATACCCAACCCGACTGGCGATGTCAACCGCTGTGGAACCGATTTCCTGCTCCGATCCACCGCGGCGGCCCGGCACGTCGGCCAGCCCATCGCCGCCACCCCGCCCGGCAGCCTCACGGCGACCATTCGCGGGAGCCTCCAATTGTAACCATATCGGAACCGCTTTGCAACCCCGCGGCCCCTACCCCACCGCGATCCGGCCGCCGGGGGGGGGACGAAACGGGGGCCACTCGCGTGGCCCCCGCTGGAAGTGCGCCGTGTAGGAATCGAACCTACAACCTAGTGATTAAGAGTCACTTGCTCTGCCAATTGAGCTAACGGCGCTCATCGCATCAGCTGGCGCGCCAGGAGGGACTCGAACCCCCGACCCACAGCTTAGAAGGCTGTTGCTCTATCCAACTGAGCTACTGGCGCTGCAATCGGAGCGAGACAGCCCGCATTCATCGTGCGGGGACGCCCGCCAGGATCGGGGCGGCCGGATTCGAACCGGCGACCTCCTGCTCCCAAAGCAGGCGCGCTACCGGACTACGCTACGCCCCGCACGAGAGTCAGAATCTTAGACACCCCCCTCCCGATCGTCAACCCCGCCGCCGAGCGCGCCAGCCCGCGCGCGCCAGCCCGGGCGCGCCACCGGGCCGCGGCGCGGCCATCCTCAATTCCGTCCTCAGGCCGGCGCCCCTGCTCGCAGGGCAGTCAGCAGCGCCGCCACCGCCCGCCCGCGATGGCTCACCCGCGCCTTCGCCGCCTGATCGCTCTCGCCGAACGTCTGCCCCAAGTCGTCGGACCAGAAGTACGGATCGTAACCGAAGCCGCCGGCCCCACGCGCCTCCGTCAGGATCCGCCCCCTCGTCTCACCCCGCCGCAGCAGCTCCCGCCCGCCATCCACCCACGCCACCACGCACACGTACCCTGCCCCACGGTCGCTCACACCGTCCAGCTCGCGCTGGAGCCGGGCGTTGTTGGCGGCGTCCAGCTCGCGCGCGCCGAGCCCGCTGACCCCGGCGAATCGCTTGCTGCGCACGCCTGGCGCGCCGCCCAGCGCGTCGACCACGAGCCCGGAGTCGTCAGCCACTACCGGGAACCCGGGCAACAGCGCCGCGAAGTACCGCGCCTTGGCCAGCGCGTTGGCCTCGAACGTGTCGTATCGCTCGATCCCGGCCTCGGCCGCGCTCTCGGCCACGCCGAGCGCGTCGAGCCCGACTGCTTCGTAGCCGGCAGCCGCGAACATGGGCTGCAGTTCGCGCAGCTTCCCCGCGCTCCGCGTGGCCAGCACGACGCGCCGCCGGTCGCCAGGCGAGGCGCTCACCGCGTGAGTGCCGCCTGCTGCGCCGCGTCGAGCTCGCGCAACCCGGCCACCGCCGCGTCGAGCATGGCATCCAGCTGCCCGCGATCGAAGGTGCCGTGCTCGCCCGTCCCCTGCACCTCCACGAACCCGCCGGTGCTGCTCATGACGACGTTCATGTCGACGTCGGCCCGCACGTCCTCCTCGTAATCCAGGTCGAGGCGCACCTCCCCATCCACGACCCCGACACTGACCGCGGCTACCCGACGGCGCACCGGGCTCTGCGGCAGTCGGCCCAGCCGCACGAGCCGCTCGAAGGCCTCCACCACGGCGACGCAGGCGCCGGTGATCGCGGCGGTGCGCGTGCCGCCGTCGGCCTGCAGGACGTCGCAATCGACGCGGACGGTGAGCTCGCCGAAGCGGAAGTCGTCGAGCATGGCGCGCATGCTGCGCCCGATGAGGCGCTGGATTTCCTGCGTGCGGCCGCCCAGCGCGCCGCGCTCGCGCGCCGTGCGGGTGCGGGTGGCGCGCGGCAACATGGCGTATTCGGCCGTGAGCCAGCCCTCGCCGCGGCCGCGCCGCCAGCTCGGGACCTGCTCCTCGATCGACGCCGTGCAGAGCACGCGCGTGTCGCCGAAGGCCACCATGCACGAGCCCTCGGCGTACGGCGCGACGTCGCGCTCGAGCGAGTAGGGGCGGAGGACGAGGGGCGCGCGGTCAGCGCGTGGCATCGGCGAGACGGTCACGGAGCCTGGCAATGGTGGAGGTGGTGGAGTGGCCGGGGGTGAGCGGGACGACGAGGACGTCGCCGCCGCGCGCTCGCACGTCCGGCGCCCCGACGATGGTCGCCTCGGTGTAGTCGCCGCCCTTCACGAGCACGTCGGGCTCGAGCAGCCGGATCAGCTCGAGCGGCGTATCCTGGTCGAAGATGACGACCGCGTCGACGGCCGCCAGCGCGGCCAGTACGTAGGCGCGCTCGGCCTCCGAGCGGATCGGGCGCTCGGGGCCCTTGAGCCGGCGCACGGAGGCGTCGGAGTTCAATCCGACGACGAGGGCGTCGCCGGCACGGCGGGCGACGCTGAGCACGTCGACGTGGCCCGGGTGGAGGAGGTCGAAGACGCCGTTGGTGAAGACGACGCG
Source organism: Gemmatimonadaceae bacterium (assembly GCA_035761165.1). Taxonomy (GTDB): domain Bacteria; phylum Gemmatimonadota; class Gemmatimonadetes; order Gemmatimonadales; family Gemmatimonadaceae; genus CALCHX01. Next base: position 2,741 of record DASTRO010000176.1, read on the forward strand.
GCCGGGCAGACGTCGGCGCCACCGTCGCGCGTCGTCCCAGCTCAGGACCTTGGCCGCCGCGTCGAAGGGGAGCGCGTCGTCCGACGTGGCGCCGTTCACCATTGCGACTGTGCGCCCTCGATCACCTGGCTCACGATGCGCTCGATGGCCTGCTGCCGGCCGAGCGACTCGGCGCCCTCGGCGTACTCCCCCTCGGCCCGCAGGCCGCGGCGCGCGAAGAGGATGGTGCCCGACTCCTGGTCGGCGATCTCGACGTCGACGGTGATCACCAGCTTGCGCCGCGCGCTCGTGGACTGCGTCGGATCGGCGTTGTAGGCGATGGGCACGTCGGCATCGTAGCTGACGATGGTACCGCGGACGATCGCGTTGGCGCGCGCCTCCGGGGCGGAGCGCAGTCCGAGGCGGCGCTGCAGCCCGCTCCGCAGCGCATCGGCGATCTCGCGCTGCAGCTCGGCAACGGGCGTGTTGTTGTCGAACGGCAGCACCGCCGCGGTCCGGATGTTGGTCGGCAGACCACCGCCGGCGAAGCCGTAGCCATACCGACAACCGCCACCGAGCAGCAGTAGCGCCGCGACGGTGAGCACCGCGCGCGCACTAGTGCGGCCAGATCGAGGCATCGAATCCCCCCTCCACACGATCGGCGCGGGTGATCGTCAGCACGAGGTGGCGGCGCGCCCCCTCGTGCCGGTACTCCACGGTGGAGTCATCCGGCACGGCGACCCACTCCTGCCGACGCCCGTCCTCGATCCGGGCCACGCCGCGCAGACGGCCGTCGACGAAGGTGACCCGGAAGGTCGGATCACGACCGATGTCGGCACGCAGCGTATCCCCGAGGAGGCGAGCGGCCGTGTCGGCAGCGGCCGGCACGGCGAGCCGGCCCAGTGCGGCCCAGAGCAGCGCCGGCGGCGGCAGCAGGCGCCGTACCAGGTCGCCGCCCGGGGCGTCCACGTGGTCACCGATCAGGAATGCCGTCCCGCCTCCCATCCCGCCGTCCAGGAAGAAGTCGAGCCGCGCACTGTCCGGCGCCGAGATGCGCGCCACCCCCTCGCCCCGCGCCCGCAGCGAGGCATCGTCCAGCGCCCACCGGAAGACCACCCGACGGCTCCCGGACAGCCGCGCCTCCGGCAGCCCGGCGGGCGCCGGCGTCCCGACCAGCGGCGCGGCGCGGGGCGCGCAGGCAGCGGCGCCGGCGAGCGCGAGCAGCGCGAGCGGGCGCCGGGCGATTGGAGCGGGGGCGAAGCGGAGGCGCATCGATGACGACGGGAGGTACGACACGCGGCGGCGGCGGTGGTGCCGAGCCATTGCGGGAAGCTAGCTGGCGCGCCGGGAAGAATCACCCGCCGCCACGTCAGCCGACGTGCGAGGCGAGCGCGGCCCGCACCTCCGGGGGGAGCGTGGTGGTGCGTCCGGCGGCGTCCACCGCGACCAGGGTGGTGCTGGCCGTCACCAGCCGCTGGCGCGGCTCGACCCGGAAGACGGCGTAGTCGAAGCGGAGGCTGCGCGATCGCACTTCGGTGAGCCGCGTCTCCACGCGTATCAGATCGTCGTAGCGCGCGCCCGCGTGATAGCGGAGCGAGGCGTCGGCAACGGCGAGGAGCACGCCCGACGCTTCCAGGTCGGCGTAGCTGCGCCAGTGCGCGCGGATGAACTCCGTGCGGCCGATCTCGCACCAGACGAGATACTCCGCGTGGTACACGACGCCCATGCGGTCGGTCTCCGCGTAGCGGACACGGAACTCGACGGCGAAGGGATCGCGTGGCGTGGCGGCGAGGTCGGTCACGGGCGGGGAAGCGGGCGACGGTGAACGGGGTACGCGAGGCGCTGCGTGGCGATATAGCCGGCGCTCGTGCGATTTGTAAAGCCGTCGCCGCGCGGGTAGACTGTGCGCGTGCTTCCGGCCCCCGCCTTCGTCCTCTCCGACCTGCACCTCGGCGCCGCGCCGCGCGAGGTCGAGCAGCTGGCCCTGCGCTTTCTGCGCGCCGCGCGCGAGCGCGCCGGCTCGCTGGTGATCAACGGCGACCTGTTCGACTTCTGGTTCGCGTGGCGCACCGTGATGCCGCGCACCGGCTTCCGCGTGCTCGCCGGGCTGGCCGACGTGGTGGAGGCCGGCGTGCCCGTACTCTGGCTCGCCGGCAATCACGACTGCTGGGGCGGTGACACGCTGCGCGCCGAGCTGGGTGTGGACTACCGGCAGGACTGGCGCGGGAGGCTGGCGGGATGGGAGACCTACCTGCACCACGGTGACGGCCTGCGCGAGCTCGAGGACCGCAAGTATCGCCGCGTGCGCACCGTGCTGCGCCACCCGCTCTCCGTCAGGGCCTTCCGTTGGCTGCATCCGGATCTCGGCAGCCGGCTGGCGATGGGAAGCTCGGGGGCGAGCCGCGCGCATCGCAGCCACGACGAGGGCGCGGGGCTCGAGCGCGTCGCCTTCGCGCACATGGAGGCCGACCCGCGGCTCGAGCTCGTCGTCTTCGGCCACTCGCACGTGCCGGCGCTGGCGCGCGCCCCCGGCGGCGGCGTCTACGCCAATGCGGGGAGCTGGCTCGACGCGCCAACCTTCCTGCACGTGACGCCGGAGCGGGTCGAGCTCCGACGCTACGACGGCTCAGGCGAGGGGGAGCGTCTCGACCTCCTCGATCGTCGAGCCGAGGAAGCGCTGCCCGAGCCGTAGCATCTGCGCGGGCGCGTCGGTCGCGAAGAAGCGATGCGAGGGGGCATCGCCGGCGCGGAGCAGCCGTTCACGCTCCAGCAGGCAGCGCACCTCGGCGGCCGTCTGCTCGGCGGAGTCGATGAGGCGCACGCCCGCGAGCACGCGGCCGATGGGGCCCTTGAGCAGCGGGTAGTGCGTGCAGCCCAGGACGACGGCGTCCACGCCCGCCGCCAGCACCGGCTCCAGGTACTCCTCGGCGACACGCTCCGTCACCTCGTGCTCCGTCCAGCCCTCCTCGACCAGCGGTACGAAGAGGGGACAGGCGCGGGACATCACCATCGCGTCGGGCGCGAGGGCCCGGATGGCTCGCTCGTAGGCGCCGGAGGCGATGGTGCCGGCGGTGCCGAGGACGCCGATGCGCCGCGCGGGGCTCGCCGCGACGGCCGCCCGCGCTCCTGGCTCGACGACGCCGATCACCGGCACGGGGAGCTCGTCGCGTAGCGCCTGGAGCGCGTGCGCGGTGGCCGTGTTGCAGGCGATGACGACCGCCTTCACCCCCTGGTCCACGAGGAAGCCGCCGATCTCGTGGCTGTAGCGGCGCACCGTCTCCGGGCTCTTCGGTCCGTAGGGGACGCGGGCCGTGTCGCCCACGTAGACGATGCGCTCCGCCGGGAGTTGCCGCACGAGCTCACGCACCACCGTGAGCCCGCCGATGCCGGAGTCGAAGACGCCGATCGGCGCGTCGGGGCCGACGGCGCGCGCCCCCGCCGCACCGTGCGCGGCGGTCGTCCGCTCGTCGCTCATGCCGCGCTCACCAGGGGACCGCGATGCGCATCGCCGCGCCGCGCGGCGAGCCGGAGACCGAGACCGCCGCGGGCACGTCCCACAGGTGCGCGGCGACGAACGCGTCGGCGCCGGCGATGAGGTGGTTGAAGACGAGCACCGCCACCCAGTCCTCCACGTGCAGCCGGCGGGCGCGGATCCGCTCGCCGGTGAAGAAGCCGGGCTCCCAGCGGTCCACGAGCGGTGCGCCACTCTCGTCGCGCTGCACCTCGCCGGTGGTCGGGTCGATCTTGAACTCGGCGGGGATGCTGTCCGTGCGGAAGCGCTTGGCGACGCGCAGATCGTGGAGCGACTTGGCGAGCATCACGACGCTCACCGCCTCCACGCTGTAGAAGAGCGCACTGGCGACCGGGCGCTGGAGGCGCGCCTGGCCGTAGCCGGGGAGCGCGAGCGAGGTGAGGAGGGCACGCTTGGGCGAGATGGGCGGCTGCGGCAGCGGCGTGGTGCCGATCGAGTCCACCTGCGGCACCGCGCCGGCCGGCGGCGTGCCGGGCCGCTGCGCCGTCGCCCTCCCCACGGCCGGACCGGCGAGAGCGAGCAGGCACGCCACCAGCCGCATCACTCCGCGACGGGCGCCGTGCGAGACGCGGCGACCGCTGGCGCAGGATGGGCGGTGACGGATGGAGCGGATCACGGGCTGGAGAATCAGGATGGATGCCGCTGGCGGGAACGCGTGGGAATCGAACCCACCCGACCCGACGCGGTCGGGTCGCGGCCGTTTTGAAGACGGCGAGAGCCACCAGACTCCATTCGTCCCCACTCACTCCAGCACGAGCTGCCGCTCGCCCGGCGCCGTCGCACACCCGATCTCCACGGCGGTGGGCACCCGGGCAAGGTAATCCGCGGCCGCAGGCTCCGGCAGCGCGAGGAGCAACCCGCCCGAGGTCTGCGGATCGGCGAGGAGCGCGCGCGTCTCGTCGTCCACGGCCTGCCAGTCGGTGAGCGGCGCGACGTACTCCAGATTCCGTGCCGCCCCCCCCGGCGACGCGCCGCGCCGCAGCAACTCGCGAGCCCCGGGCAGCACCGGCACGCTAGCCGCCCGGATGCGCAGCGTCACGCCGCTGGCGCGCGCCACGTGCGAGGCGTGACCGAGCAGCCCGAAGCCCGTGACGTCGGTGGCGCAGCGGGCGCCGACGTCGGCCGCGGCCCGCGCCGCCTCGCGATTGAGCCGCGCCATCTGCTCCACGAGGCGGCGCTCGACATCCGCCTCGAGCCAGCCGCGCTTGAGCGCCGTGGCCAGGATGCCGGTGCCGAGCGCCTTCGTCAGCACGAGCCGGTCGCCTGGATGGGCCGCCGCGTTGGTCAGCACGCGCCGTGGGTCCACCCGACCGGTGACCGCCAGCCCGTACTTCACCTCCTCATCGACCACCGAGTGGCCGCCGACGACGAGCGCCCCGGCCTCGTGCACCTTGTCCTGCCCGCCGCGCAGGATCTCGGCGAGAACCTCGTGCGGGAGGCGGCCGACCGGGAAACCGACGAGGTTCAGCGCGGTGAGCGGCTCGCCGCCCATGGCGTAGACGTCGGAGAGGGCGTTCGCGGCGGCGATCTGGCCGAAGGCGTACGGATCGTCGACGATGGGGGCGAAGAAGTCCACCGTCTGCACGAGCGCGAGCCCCGCGTCCAGCTGGACGACGGCGGCGTCGTCGAACGTCTCCCGGCCCACCAGGATGCGCGCATCCTGGTGGGCCGGGAGCGCACCGAGCACCCGCGACAGCTCCCCAGGCCCCATCTTGGCCGCGCACCCGGCGCAGCGTGCGAATGCCGTCAGTCGGAGCGGCGCCTCGGTCGCGGGGGGCATGGTCACGGTGAGGGCGCGCGGGCGGGCGCGGGTGGCGCGGTCGCGGTTCAGGCGAGGGCGATGAGGTCGATCTCGATCAGCGCGCCGCGCGGCAGCGCCGAGACCTGCACCGTGGAGCGCGCCGGCCGAGCGCCGCCCATCGCCTCCGCATAGACCTCGTTGACGCGAGGGAAGTCCGCCATGTCGTGCAGGTAGACGGTGACCTTGAGCACGCGCTCCCACGAGCTGCCCGCCTCGCGGAGCACGGCCTCCAGGTTGGCGAAGACCCGCCGCGCCTGCGCGACCACGTCCCCGTCGACCAGCTCGCCGGTCGCCGGGTCGAGCGGGATCTGGCCGGCGGTGCAGAGGAGGCCACCGCCGATGGTGGCCTGCGAGTAGGGGCCGATGGCCGCGGGGGCGGCATCGGTGTGGACGGTGCGAACGCTCACGTCGCTGCTCTCCGATGGGGGGTGGGGGCGAATCGACGCGCCGCGGGCGTGGCGTGCCGGTGCGGCGGATTCTACTCAGGCCGCGGAGCGGTCCGCCAGCCCGAAGAGGCGGCGCGCGTTCTCGGCGGTGCGCGCACCCAGCTCGGCCGCGGTGACGCCCCGCGCCGCGGCCAGTCGCGCCACGGTCTGGCTGACCCACGCCGGCTCGTTCCGCCGACCGCGGTGCGGCACGGGCGCCAGGTACGGACTGTCCGACTCCACCAGGAGCCGGTCGTCGGGCACGAGGCGCAGCAGCGCCTCGTCGGTCCACGTCCGGAAGGTCACGATGCCGCTGAAGGATACGTACCAGCCCACCGCGAGCGCGATCTCCGCGAGTGTCGCGGTGCCCGTGTAGCAGTGGAGCACCCCGCGCACCCCGGCCGCGCCCGCGTCCCGGACCAGCGTGATGGTGTCCGGCTCCGCCTCGCGCGTGTGGACGACCACGGGGTGCCCGGCTTCCGCCGCCAGAGCGAGCTGCGCGGCGAAGGCGGCGCGCTGCCGGTCGCGCGGGGCATGATCGTAGTGGTAGTCCAGCCCGCACTCGCCCACCGCCACCGCGCCGCGGCCCAGGTGTGCGCGGATCGCCGGCAGGTCGCGCGCCTCGTCCCACCCGGCGGCGTCGTGCGGGTGCACGCCGGCGGTATGGAAGACGAAGCCGGCGTGCCGGCGGGCCAGCGCCTCGGCGCGGTCGGCCGCGGCGAGCGACTCACCGATGCAGACGACCGCGACGGCACCGGTGGCGCGGGCGCGCGCGATCACCTCGTCGCGGTCGGCGTCGAAGGCGGGGTCGGCCAGGTGGGCGTGGCTGTCGATGAAGGTCGGCATCGCAGGCATCGCAGGCGGGGAACGACGAACCGCCGCGGCGGGGCCGCGGCGGTTCGTCGTTCCCCCCCCGATGCCGACCTTCATCGACAGCCACGCCCACCTGGCCGACCCCGCCTTCGACGCCGACCGCGACGAGGTGATCGCGCG
>DASTRO010000177.1:0-14789 GCA_035761165.1 Gemmatimonadaceae bacterium
ACGGATGAGCGTCATGGGTGAAATGGCGTGCGGAACACGCGGTGCAGGGCGAGGCCGAAGGAGACCGCGATCGCGGGCGAGTGGGCCATCGATGGGCGCCTACGTGGCCGTGATGGTGGCGGCCGAGGAGCCCGCGGCGCGCGCCGTCGTGCTCGCTGCGGGCGGCGACCTGCCGGACCGCACGCCGCTCGCGCATCTCGTGCGCCGCGTGGCCGACCCGCTGCGCGCCGTGCGCCACTTCCATGGCCGCCCACTGCTCATGGTCCACGGCCGGCACGACCGTACGGTGCGGCCGGAGCAGGCCGAGCGCCTCTTCGCGGCGGCGGGCGAGCCGAAGACGCTGCGCTGGTGGGACGCCGGCCACTACCTGCCCGACCGCGCGATCGACGACGCGGCCGCCTGGCTGGCGGCGTCGCTCGACGGCGAGCTCCGTCAGACGGGCACGCCCCGCGAGGTGGACGGATGAGCGGCGCCCGGACGGCCAGCGGTCGGAGGAGGGGCGGGCGGGCGCGGCGCCGCGCCCGCTACGCGGTCGCGCTCGGGTCGCTCTCCCTCGCCGCCTGCGACGTCGGTCACCCCGGGCGCGTGACGACGCCGGCGGACAGCGCTGCCGGCGAGGTGGCGTTCCGGCTCGTGGGGCCCAACGAGGCGGCGCTCGTCGTGCCGGTGGAGCTGAACGGTCAGGGACCGTACGACTTCATCCTCGACACCGGCGCCACCTTCACCTGCGTCGCCGACAGCACGGCGGCGCGCCTCCAGCTCCCCGAGCGCCGGCTCGTCGGCGGGATCGGCGTCGGTGTCGGCGGCGCGGGCCGGCTGCGGCTGGCGACCGTCGACTCGCTGCGCATCGGCAACGCGCGCGCCTTCGACGTCCCGGTCTGCCTGCTCGACCTCTCGCACACGCGGCTCCTCGGCACCCGCATCGACGGGCTGCTCGGCCTCAACGTGCTCAAGGAGTTCCGCGTCACGCTCGACTTCGACCGCAACGTCGTGCGGCTGGCGGAGTGACGACGCGCGTGCCGACGGGCGTGCCGACGCCCGCGGTGCCGACCCGCGTCAGAAGCGGACGGTCACGCGCACCACACGCGGCGCGACACGGACATGCCACGTGGCGGGCTCGCGCGTGGTGCGCGCGTCGTGGGGCGTCGCCGCGGGCGCACCGTCGCGCCGGTGCAGCCAGTCGATCGTGGTGAGGCTGGCGGAGGTGCCGACGACCGCACCGGCCACGACGTCGCTCGCCCAGTGGGCGTCGGCGTGGATGCGCGACCAGCCCACCAGCGCCGCCGTGCCGTACGCCACCGCGGTGACCCAGGGCCGGTGCGCCTCCTCGGCGATGCCGGCCGCCAGCGCGAAGGCGTGGGTGGCGTGTCCCGACGGGAAGGAGCCGCGATCGTCGCCCGTGGTGAAGGCGCGGAAGTCGTGCGGGCCGAGCTCCGCGCGCGGCCGCGCCCGCCCGACCGTCGGCTTCAGCACCGCCGTGACGGCATCCGCCGCGAGGTAGCCGGCCGCGACGTGCACCGTCGCGCGCGCCCAGCGTGGCTGGTGGGCGAGCCGCGCGACGACGTACGACGTGCCGAGGCCGGCGAGATCCACCACCGCCCGACCGAGCGGCTCCACGTCGTGCGCGGTGATGCGCCAGACCGGTGCGCCCGGGCCGCGTAGCTCGTCGCGGATCGGCTCGTCGGCCAGGGCGGCGCCGACGAACGCCACCGCCGCCGCCGACCAGACGCGTGCGTCGTGCGGTCGCAGCTGCGCCACGGCGCGAGTCGGCGCGAGGAGCAGCGCGGCGGCAGCGGCGCGGCGCAGTGCGCCCATCTGCGACATCGGATTCTCCGGGTGGGACGTGCGGAGTGCGGGCGTCGCGCCTCGGATGTGCGGGGTCGCCCGTCGGGCGACGATCGCATGCGCCGCGCCGCTCCTCCATGCCCTCGGCACCCCCAGGGCCCGCGGTGGCCCGCGGTGGCCCGCGGTGCCCTCAACCCCGCCTCGCATACACCTCCAGCCATGGTGCTCGCTCCGCCTCCTCGCGCGTGAGCACGCGGAGGGCGCCCTTCACCACGCGCTCCTCCCATGCCGCCCACTCCTGCGTCCACTCGTCGGCGATCGGGACGAGGGTGTCGCCGTAGAGGTGCTCGATGGTGAAGCCCGTGCGGTCGAGCAGCCGGGCGAGCGAGCCGATGGTGAAGCCGTGGCGGTACGGAAAGGTGAGCAGGTTGTTGTGGGCGAGGAGCGCCGTGGCCAGCGGGGCGCCGGGCCCGTCGAGCCGCGCCCGCACCGTCGCGTAGAAGGCGCCGTTCGGCACGCGGATCGCCAGCCAGCCGCCGCGGCGCAGCAGCTCGCCGGCGCGATGCGCCGCGGCGCGCGGGTCGTCGAGCTGGTCGAAGCAGTTCCAGATCGCCACCGCGTCGAAGCCACCCGCGCCGACGAACGATGCCAGGTCGCCCTCGTGCACGACGAAGCCGCGCTGGCGCGCGAAGCGGCTGGCGGTGGCGTTGACGTCCACGCCCTCGGCGCGCCACCCCACCTCGGTGGCCGCGGCCAGGAAGCCGCCGACGTAGCTCCCCACCTCGAGCACGCGCCCGGGGCCGCCCGCCGCCTCGGTCAGCCGCCGGGCCTGCGCTGCATAGGCGGAGCGCTGCGTGTCGTGCAGGGCGGCGAGCACCTCGGGCGCCGGCTCCTCCCCAGCGTAGACGTCGCGGAGCTCGTAGGCGCGCTCGCGCGGGTTGCGATAGACGAGCCCGCAGACGGTGCACCGCGCCACGCGCAGCGGCGGATGCTGCGAGAAGGCGACGCGGTCGGTGAGGTGCTCGGGCGGGGTCTCGGGACGGAGCCGGCGCGTGTGGAACGCCCAGAGCGCCTCGACCTCGGCCCGCAGCTCCTCCGGTCCGGCGACCTGCTCGTCGGCCTGCGCGCCGCAGACGGGGCAGGGGGTGAGCTCGTAGGCAGGGGAGGACACGGGAGCAGGAAGCGGGAAGCAGGGAGCAGGGAGCAGGGAGCAGGAGCAGCAGGCGCGGGACCCCAGGCGCCAGGCGCGAGCGGGCCGGCGGGAGGGTTCGCGGCGCGGGGGCCCCCCCCGACTACCACGATCCCGCCGGGGGCCGCCGCGACCATCACCATAATCGTGCCGCCGCCACCCGACCGCGGCCGGCCCTGCCGCCCGACCATCAGGCATTCGCCGACACCGGCATCATCGCGCACCCCCGTCCAGTTCCGGGTTCGGCCGACTGCGCGCCGCATCCGGCCGGCCGCATCTTCGGAGCCGGACCGACGAGACGGCACACGCGGGAGGGCGACCATGACACGCACCGACACGATCGGACGATGCGGGCTCGCGGGGCGGCGGACGACGCTCGGCGCGACGCACGCACTCGCGCTCCCCGTCTGGCTCGCCCTCGCCGCCGCCGCGAGCGCGTCGCCGGCGCAGGAGGCGGCGCCGGACTCGGCACGGGAGCCGGTGGCCCTGCACGTGACGCCGGGGGAGCGGCTCACCTACGTCGTCCGCGTCGCCAGGCTCGGCACCGTCGGCCGCGGCTCGATGGTGGTGGAGGGGCCGGTGGACGTGCGTGGCACCCCCACCTACCGCCTGCACTTCGCCTTCCGGACGCGCGTCGGCCCGGTGCGCGTCGTCAACGAGAGCGAGTCGTGGCTGGACGTCGCGAGCGGCGCCGTGCTGCGCTTCCGCAAGCACGAGCGGAGCCCCCTCTCGAAACACGACGAGGCGGTGGAGCTCTACCCGGCCGAGCGTCGATGGGAGGGGGCCGACGGGCGGGGAGGCGCGAGCCCGTCGGCGCAGCCGATGGACGAGCTGTCGTTCATCTACCTGCTCCGCACGCTGCCGCTGGCGGTCGACTCCACCTATCGCCTGGAGCGGCACTTCGACGCGGCGCGCAATCCGGTGCTGATCCGCGTGCTGGGGCGCGACACCCTCACCACCCCCGCCGGGCGCTTCCCGACGATCGTCGTGGAGATGCGGGTGACCGACCCGCGCCGCTACCGCGGACAGGGGACGCTGCGCTTCCACCTCAGCGACGATGCGCGCCGCGTCCCGGTGCGCATGGAGAGCACCATGCCGATCGTCGGCGCCGTCACCCTGGAGCTCGAGTCGCGCGCGCCCGAGCTGGCGGCCGGCGCCACGCCGCGCTGAGCGCCGGCGCCGGCGTGTGGGTGTCAGGCATCGCCCGACACGCTCCACCGCGCGCACCCGACCAAAGATCCACTTCCGCCCGACTGATCGGCGGCCCCGCGAGCCCCATACTCGATCTGCGACCCACGACGATCGGGTCGCGCGGCCACTGACCGACGACCCCGTCCCCAGCGCGGAAGGCCACCATGCGCGGCTACGCGAAGCACACCATCCGGGCGCTCCTCTGCACCCTCCCCACGCTCGTCGCGTGGACCCCGGCCAACCCGACCCTCACGCTCCAGCCGCAGAGCCGGCTGTGGGTGCGCGGCACCTCGACCGTCCGCGACTTCGAGTGCCGCGCCACCGCCTTCGACGTCCGCGTCGAGGCCGCCCCGAACGCGGTGACCGGCGTGCTGGCCGGTGAGCAGGCGGTGACGACGGCGAGCGTCCGGGTGCCGGCCGACCGGCTCGACTGCGGCAATGGCAAGATGAACGACCACATGTGGAAGGCGCTCAAGCGGCAGCAGTACCCCGACATCGCCTTCCGGCTCACCGGCTACGAGACGGCCACGGCCAGCGCCGGCGTGCAGGGCACGGTCACCGGCGTGCTCGCGCTCGGCGGCGTGGAGCGGACGATCACGCTCCAGGGGAACGCGGTCGCCGCGCCCGACGGCGCGCTGCGCGTCACCGGGACGCACGAGCTCCGGATGAGCGAGTACGGCCTGAAGGCGCCGACGCTGATGATGGGCACGCTCAAGGTCGGCGACCGCGTCACCGTCGCCTTCGACCTGCTGCTGAAGGACTGACCCGCGCCGGGCCGGCAGGCCCGGCGCAGATACCGCTACCGCACGCACCACCGCACACCACTCACCGAGAGCCGACCATGCGCGCCCCCACGTCCGTCCTCAGCCTGTCGGCCGCCCTGCTGCTGGGCGCCACGCCGGTGCTGGCGCAGTCCAATGCGCCCACGCCGCCGGCCGACACCACCGCCACGCTGCGCAGCGCCGCCGACTCGGCCGGCGCGCCGGCCCCGACCGGTACCTTCCCCGACACCCCCGCCGCCGTCCGCACCACGCCGGCCATCGAGATCCAGCACCTGCGCCCGGTGGACCAGCGCGGCGTCAACATGTTCGAGACACCCAAGCACGACACGGTGCCCTACACCGGCTTCAAGCTGGGCTGGGGCGCCGCCTTCACGCAGCAGTTCCAGGACCTGAGCCACCGCAACTCGGCCACCCCGCTCACGAAGCAGAACGCGACCGGGGAGGACTACGACGCCAACGCGCTGATGTCCATCGGCTCCGGCTTCAACAACGCCGTCGCCAACCTGTACCTCAACGCGCAGCTCGCCCCGGGCATCCGCGTCGCCATGACCACCTACCTCTCGGCGCGCCACCACCAGGAGACGTGGGTGAAGGACGGCTACCTGCTCGTCGACCAGTCGCCGATCAAGGTCGCGCTGCTCGAGCGCATCATGGAGTACGTGACCATCAAGGCGGGGCACTTCGAGATCAACTACGGCGACGCGCACTTCCGCCGCACCGACAACGGCAACGCGATGTACAACCCGCTCGTCGGCAACTACATCATGGACGCCTTCACGACGCAGATCGGCGGCGAGGTGTACGTCCGCCGCGGGCCGTGGATGGCGATGGGCGGCATCACCGGCGGTGAGGTGCGCGGCCAGGTGACCGCCCCCGAGAAGCGCTCCCTCGCCTACCTCGGCAAGGTCGGCTACGACGACCAGCTGACCGGCGACCTGCGCGTCCGCCTCACCGGCTCCATCTTCTCGCAGGCCCGCTCGGCCAACAACACGCTCTACACGGGCGACCGCGCCGGCTCGCGCTACTACATGGTGATGGAGAACACCACGGCGACGGAGAAGGACCAGGCCTGGTCGGGCGCCATCCAGCCGGGCTTCCGCAGCGAGACGCACGCCGTCGTCGTCAACCCCTTCATCAAGTACCGGAACGCCGAGTTCTTCGGCAACTTCGAGCAGGCCAGGGGGCGCGCCGCCACCGAGCCGGCGAACCGGAAGTGGACGCAGAACGCCTACGAGCTCACCTACCGCCTCTTCGGCGACAGGGCCTACGTGGCCGGCCGCTACAACACCGCCAGCGGCGAGCTCCTCGGCTTCGCCAACGACGTGAGCGTGAACCGCTCGCAGCTGGGCGGCGGCTGGTTCCTGACGCCCAACATCCTGCTCAAGGCGGAGTACGTGACGCAGCGCTATCACGACTTCCCGACCACCGACATCCGCAGCGGCGGCCGGTTCAGCGGCCTGATGGTGGAGGGCGTGGTGGCGTTCTGAGGTGAGAGAGTGGGAGGCGGGGAGAGGAGGGAAGAGGGAAGAGGGAAGAGGGAAGAGGGAAGAGGGAAGAGGGAAGAGGGGCTGCGCCTGGTAGCGTCCCGAGGCCGTTCCTCTTCCCTCTTCCCTCTTCCCTTCTCCCTCCCCCCTACCTCACCGCGTACACCACCACGCGATTCTGATTGAACAGCGGCACCAGGATCCGCCCGCGCTGGCGGTCCACGCCGATGTCGGCCGGGGCCTCGAGGCCCGTGATGAGGCGTGTCATCGTGCTGTCGCCCTGCATGGCGTAGACGCTCGAGTCCGCCCAGCTGCTGACGACGACGCGGCCGTCGGCGAGCAGCGCGATCCCGTCGAAGCTGCCGGGACCGGCGGCCAGCCGCTTCGGGTTCGGCGCGCGGCCGCCCGGCGTCCAGGCGAGCGGGGTGGGGCCGCTGAAAGGCGCGACGAGGAGCCGCGTGCCGGCGGAGTCCCACGTCACCCCGTTGGGGGCGGAGAGGATCGTCCCCTCCAGGGCGACGCTCGGCGTGCGGCCGGCGATGGCGAAGACGCGGTCGGTGCCGGGGTGCGACATGCTCCCGGTGGCGTCGAAGCGGATGCCCGTGTCGGTGACGTAGAGCGTGTCGCCCGGGCCGACGGCGATGTCGTTGAGGAAGGTGGCGCCGAGTGGGGCCAGGTCGATCATGGCCACCGGTCGCCCGCTCTTCCGGTTGAAGCCGCGCACCGCGTCGATGTCGGCCACCCAGAGCGTGTCGCCGACGATGGCCATCCCCTTCGGCGCGTTCAGGGTGATGCCGGTCCGACCGCCGCGGATGAAGTCCAGCTGGGGGCTGCCGAGCTGCTCGGCGGGGACGCGGGCGATGAAGCCGTTGCCGTCCTTCTCGGACGGGTTCCCGGCCACGTTGCTGACGAAGTAGACGTCCTGGTCGGGGTCGTGGAGCACCGACTCCGGCGTGCGCATCCCATCGATCGGCCCGACGAGCGCCGGGGCGCCGGCGGCCGAGTCGGCGGTGGCGCTGTCGGCGCCGGCCGCGGCCGGGCTGTCGGAGGCGGCGTCGCTGTCGCCGGCCGTGCAGGCGGCGAGGGCGAGGGTGGCGAGGGCGAGGCGGGACGCGCGGTGGGCCGGGGCGAACGGGACGTGCATGGGCGTGTCTCGGCGATGGGGGTGGTCGAGACGGATGATATCGCGATGGAGGGCGAGGGGGGAGGCGCGCCGCCCGCCGCCGCTTGCGCGAACACCCGTCCCCGGGGCAACGTGCCAGTCTCACTCAACCGCACCCACTTGGAGGACTGCCGTGCAGCGATCCGTCCGTGCGCGCCGTCGGCGTGCGTCCGTCGGGCTCGTCTGTGTGACCCTCGCGTCGGTGGCGCTGTGCGCGGCGCCGCTGGTCGCGCAACGCCCCACCGCCTCGGCCGGCGACGTCGTCGCGCCGATGCTCACCGGCCAGGTCACCTTCGACTCCGCCGCCTTCGCCGGCCTGCGCTGGCGCGAGATCGGCCCCTACCGCGGTGGCCGCTCCGTTGCCGTGATGGGCTCGGTGGCCCGTCCCAAGGAGTACTGGATGGGCACCACCGGCGGCGGCGTCTTCAAGACGACCGACGGCGGGATCACCTGGCAGCCGATGTCCGACGACTACTTCGGCGGCACCATCGGCGCCATCGCCGTGCAGGAGTCCGACCCCGACGTCGTCTACGTCGGCGGCGGCGAGACGCCCATCCGCGGCAACGTCTCCACGGGCGACGGGCTCTGGAAGACCACCGACGGCGGCAAGACGTGGACGAAGCTGCCCATCGGCAACACCGGGCAGACGGCACGCATCCTCATCCACCCCACCAATCCCAACCGCGTCTACGTCGCCGCCCTCGGCGACGTCTGGACGCCGACGCGCGAGCGCGGCATCTACCGCTCCGACGACGCCGGGAAGACGTGGAAGCAGATCCTCTTCCGCGACGACTCCACGGGCGCCATCGACCTCGTGATGGACCCGTCGAACCCCAACACGCTCTACGCCGCCTTCTGGCAGGCGGGGCGCACGCCGTGGATGCTCTCCTCCGGCGGCAAGGGGAGCGGGATCTTCAAGAGCACCGACGGCGGCGACACGTGGACCGACATCAGCCACAACCCGGGGCTGCCGACGGGGATCATGGGCAAGATCGGGCTCACCGTCTCGCCGGCCAACCCGCAGCGCCTCTGGGCGCTCATCGAGGCCGACTCGGGCGGCGTCTACCGCTCGGACGACGGCGGCGCGACGTGGACGCTGACCAACGACGACCGCTCGCTGCGCCAGCGCGCCTGGTACTACACGGTCATCCGCGCCGACCCCAAGGACACCAACACCGTCTACGCGCTCAACGTCGGCTTCTTCCGCTCCACGGACGGCGGCAAGACGTTCCGCAGCGTCGACACGCCGCACTCGGACAACCACGACCTCTGGATCGCGCCGAACGACCCGAAGCGCATGATCGAGGCGAACGACGGCGGCGCGAACGTCACCGAGAACGGCGGCGAGACGTGGACGGAGCAGGACTACGCCACCGCGCAGTTCTACCACGTCTCGACGACCAACGAGTTCCCGTACCGCATCTGCGGCGCCCAGCAGGACAACTCCACGCTCTGCGGCCCGAGCCGCTGGCCGGGTGGCATCACGATGGCCGAGTGGTACGACGCCGGCGGCGGCGAATCGGGCTTCGTCACCCCCGACCCGCTGAACCCGGACATCGTCTACGCCGGCAGCTACGGCGGGCTGCTCACGAAGAAGAACCGCGAGACGGAGCTGGAGTGGAACGTCAGCCCGTGGCCGCTCAACCCGATGGGGCACTCCTCGGAGGACATCCAGTACCGCTTCCAGTGGACGTACCCGATCGTCTTCTCGCGCCACGACTCCACGGCGCTCTACGCCGGCGGCAGCCAGCTGTTCAAGAGCACCAACGGCGGCCAGAGCTGGACGATCGTCAGCCCGCCGCTGGCGCGGAACGACCCGCGCACCCTTGGCCCCTCGGGCGGCCCGATCACCAAGGACCAGACGGGCGTCGAGACGTACGGCGTCATCTTCGCCCTCGACGAGTCGCCGGTCACGGCGGGCGTCTTCTGGGCGGGGAGCGACGACGGGCTCATTCACGTCTCGCGTGACAACACCAAGACGTGGCAGAACGTGACGCCGCCGGCGTCGCTGCTGCCGGAGTTCGCGCGCATCTCCATCATCGAGCCGTCGCCCTACGACGCGGGCACCGCCTACGTGGCGGCCAACCGCTACCAGATGGGCGACATGCGCCCGTACCTGCTGAAGACGACGGACTACGGGAAGACCTGGACGCGCATCGACCAGGGCATTCCCGCGGACCAGTTCACGCGCGTCATCCGCGCCGACCCGGTGCGGCGCGGGCTGCTCTTCGCCGGCACGGAGCGCGGCGTGTGGGTGTCGTTCAACGACGGCGCGAGCTGGCAGTCGCTGCAGCGCGACCTGCCGCCGGTGCCGGTGCACGACCTGACGATCAAGGAGGGCGACCTCATCGCCGCCACGCACGGCCGCTCCTTCTACGTGATGGACGACCTGAGCGCCCTGCGGCAGCTGACGCCGCAGATCGTCACCCAGCGCGCGCACCTCTTCAAGCCGCGCGACGCCTACCGCGTGCAGTGGGGGCGGGGCTTCGGCGGCGACGGTGGCGGTGGTACGGTGGGCGCCAACCCGCCCAATGGGCCGACGGTCTACTACTGGCTGCAGCGGCCGGACGAGAAGGTGACGCTCGAGTTCCTGGACGCGAGCGGCACGGTGATCCATCGCTACGAGAGCACCGAGCGCGACACGACGCGCCGCACGCGGGCCGGCGTCAGCTCGGCCAGCCCGAATGCGCCGGCGGCCGCGCCGAGCGAGCAGGCGGCGCAGCCCACGCCGGCGCGGCGCGGCGGCGGCCGCGAGCCGAGCGTGCCCAACAAGGCCGGGCTCAACCAGTTCAACTGGGACATGCGCTATCCGGACGCCGTCGGCTTCCGCGGCCTCATCATGTGGGCCGGCCGGCTCACCGGACCGCTCGCGCCCCCGGGCACCTACCAGGTGCGCCTGACGGTGGGCGACGCCGCGCCGCAGACGCAGACCTTCGCGCTGCTCAAGGACCCGCGCACGGAGGCCACGCAGGCCGACCTGCTGGCGCAGTTCCGCATGCTCATCGACATCCGCGACCGGCTGAGCGACGCCAACAACGCGGTGCGCACGATCCGCAACGTCAAGTACCAGCTCGACGACCGTGAGAAGATGCTGGACGGCGGCGACTCCACGCGCTTCGCCACGCTGGCCGACAGCCTCGCGACGCGGATCAGCGCGGTCGAGGAGGAGCTGTACCAGGTCCGCAACCGCAGCGGCCAGGACCCGCTCAACTACCCGATCAAGCTGAACAACGAGATCGCCGCGCTCGCCGGCCACGTCGGCAGCGGCGAGATGGCGCCGACGGAGCAGGCGAAGCAGGTGTTCGCGCTGCTCACGAAGCGCCTCGACGCCCACCTGGACACGCTCAAGCGCACGATGGACGAGATGCTGCCGCGCGTGAACGCGCTGCTGCGCCGGGCCGGCAAGCCGGCCATCGTCCCGAGCACCGAGGAGCTGGGCCCCGTGCCCAACAACGTGGCGATGGACGACGACACGGAGATGGAGGCCGACCACGTGAACTGGTAGCAGGTCCCGCGCGATCCGGCGCGCCGTCGTACCCACCGGGAACGGCGGCCACGGATCGTGCGGGGCGCCGGCAGAAGGGCCCACCGCGGATCTGCGCGGCGCGCCTGCGGAACTGCGGAACTGCTGGCCGCGGATCACGCGGCGCGCCTTCGGCGCGACACGAATCGGTCGGGGACACCCCACCCCTCCGCTCGCCCGCATCGGGAGTGGAGGGGTGGTGCGTTTCGGGGGCAGGCGCCCGACGCCGGGACTATCCTCGCGAGCTCGTTCGTCGCCCGCGAGCTCGTTCGTTGTCATCCCGCAGGAGCCCGCCGCAGGCGGGCGAGTGTCGGGATCTGCTGTCCCTGCCGCGGGGCTGGCCACCAACACATGAGAGGAGATCCCGACACTCGCTCGCTGCCGCTCGCTCCTGCGGGATGACAGGCTCGGTCGGTGGTAGCTGGCTGCCCCACTCGCCGGCGGCGGGGACGCGGCTCCTGCGGGATGAGGGATGACCGTGTGGGCGCGTGGTGGCCGACGGCAGCGCTCCTGCGGGACGACACCGGCGCTGTCGAATGGTCCCTCGCGGGAGCATCCTCCGAGCCCCGGCGGGCGTTCGACGGAAGCATCCTCCGAGCCCCGGCGGGCGTTCGACGGAAGCATCCTCCGCACCCTGGCGGGCATTCAACCGAGCCGGTGACAATGTCGGAGCGCGTCGTCTGCCGGCGCCGCCGCATCCTGCAGGATGCAATACCGGGGCGCGGGGCGGAGTCGATTCGACAGAGCACATGGCTGGAGGAATGGGGGACGGGGTGGGGACGGAGTGGTGCCGGCGTCAGGACGCCCACCACCTGCCGTCCTCCGCGCCCTCCGCGTCTCCGCGTGCGCCCGCCGTTCCGGCCCCGGGGCACGGATCCGTCCCCGCGCCGCGATCGATCCGAACGATCCGCGTGATCCGCGGCAGCAGTCCCGCCGCTTCGCCGACTCGCCGTTCCGTCATTCCGCCGTACCGCCGTACCGCCGTACCGCCGTACCGCCGTTCCGTCGTTCCGTCACCCCGTCAGCGCCGCCAGTCGGGCCTCGAGCGTGCCGCCATCCTCCCGTCCCGGTGCCGATGGGAGCGCGTCGCGCGGACCCTGGAAGACACAGCGCCCTTCGCGCAGCGCCACGACCCAGTCGCAGAGCGCGTCGAGGTCGGCGGCGACGTGCGACGAGAGGATGAGCACCGCGTCGGGCTGGCGCGCGCGGCGCGCCGCCACGAGCGCGCGCAGCGCCTCGCGGCGCGCGAGGTCCACGCCGGCGAAGGGCTCGTCGAGCAGCACGAGCGGGTCGTCGCGGGCCAGCGCGACGGCGGTCGCCAGTGCCTGCGTCTGGCCGGGGCTGAGGGCGCTGGCAGGGCGGGCGAGCAGTCGCGCGCCGTCGGCGGACGCGAGGCCCAGTACCGCCACCACGGCGGGCGGGGCGCCGTGCAGCGCGAGCGCCTGGCCGAGCGGGAGCCAGGATGGGAAGGCAGGCCGCTGCGGCACGTAGCCGAGCTGCCGCACCGGCCCGCCGTCACGCCAGGCCTCGGCCGTGCCACCGCACGGCGCGAGGACGCGCGCCAGGGCCATGAGCAGGGTGGACTTCCCGGCGCCGTTGGCCCCGACGAGTGCCACCACGACGCCCGGCGGCAGCGCGAGCTCACCGCCGGCCAGCACCACGCGCCGGCCGCGGCGCAGGTCGGTGTAGCGCACACGCAGCCCGTCCGCGGCGGCACTGGCATCCGGTCCCGCCGGTCGCTCGCTGGCCGATGCGTGCCAGTCCGATCGTGAGGCCGCCGCGCCAGGCGTCTTCGTGGCATCCTCCCGACCCCGGCTCATCGCTCGCGCGCCACCAGGTAGGGGGCACCGGCGGCGAGGAGCGCGAGCCACAGGGCGGCGTAGCGGAGGTGCTGGCCGATGACGTCGGCGTCGGCGGCCCAGCCGATGGCCGGCAGGTGCAGCGAGACGATGGCGAGCAGGGCGTGCGGCGGTGGTGCGCCGCGCGCGGCCTGCCACCAGGCGACCAGCGTGATCGGCGCCGCGGCCGCGGCCAGTGCCGCCGCCACCGCGGCGTGGCGGCGGAGCAGCACGCCCCAGAGCGCCCCGTACGTCGCCGCGGCGAGCACGAAGGCGGCCACGCCGGGCAGGAGGCGCGGCAGCGCCGCGTCCACGGGCAGGCCGCCGCGCGCCAGCCCGAGCGCGGCGGCGAGCGTCGCCACCACGTAGAGCAGCACCGTGCGTGCGGCCACGCCGCCCACCACGACCGGCGGGTACACGGCGCGCAGCGCCGGCCGCCCGCCGGCGACGAGCGCCGGCAGCCAGCCCTGCTTGTGGTCCGCCGCCATGCGGTCCATCACCGCGTACGCCGCACCGAGCGCGGCCGGCAGCGCCATCAGCCGCAGCAGCTGCTCGGCGACGACGCGCTCCATCACGGCGCCCGCCGGCAGCGCTGCCGATGGCAGCGCCGCCGGCGTCGCGCCCCGCTCGATCGACGCGCTGAGCGCGCCGAGCACGCCGCCCGCGGCGAGCAGATAGCCGAGCGCCCCCGCGGCTGCCGCGACCACGCCGGCCGCCGCGGCCAGGCGCGACGGGCGCAGCTCGCGCTGCAGCAGGGCACGCGCGAGCGGCGCTGACGCCGGGCTGCCGGGTGCCAGCGCCGCGGCGGGGCGTCGCGTCGTCATCGCGTCACCACTGCCGGGGCGAGACGCGGCGTCGGGTCCACCGCCATGCCCTGGCTCGCGGCCACGTCATCCGGCCGGAAGGTGGCCAGCCCCCGGAGCTCGTCGTACCAGAGGCAGAGGCCGCGCTTGCACGCCACGAAGGGGACCAGCGGCGCGGCCAGCAGCGCGCGCTCGACGTCGAACGGCTCGCCGGCCCGCACGAGCACCATGTCCTGGTTGTTGATGGGGCGCGCGAGGAGCAGCCCGGCCGGCCCGCGCACGAGGCCGACGTACGGCGGGAGCGCGTCGGGCCAGCGCAGCAGACGGGCGAGATCCCGCCGACCGCGCTGCTGCGCCTGGCGGCGCTGGCGCGCCACGGCGGCCGGCTCCGGCGCGTGCAGACGCTCCAGCGCCAGCCCGCAGCGCCTCGTCGCCCGTGGGGTGGGGCCGGCGAGGCGCGGCGTGACGTCGACGCAATCGTCGAGCCCCGTGCCGAAGTAGATGGCGTCGCGCTCGTCCACCAGCGGCTGCTGCGTGGCGAAGGCCGAGCCCCAGGAGAGATCCACGGCCATCCGCGGACGGCGCGCCACCTCGCGGTACTCGCCGTCGCCGTGCGCGGCGAAGAGCATCGTGAAGATCGTGTCGCGGGCACGATCGCTGGGGGCGCAGTTGCCGGCGAGCCAGCGCGTGTCGTCGCCGTAGGCGAGCACCGGCGCGAACATCGCGCACGGCGCGGCGGCCCGCTCGGCCCCGATCAGCCGGCCGGCGGGGTCGAAGAGCTGGATGCGGCCGGGGCCGTCGAGCACGGCCACGCGATCGTCGCCCGCGCGGGCGATGGCGGCCGGGCGCTGGAACTCCCCGGGGCCGCCGCCGCGCCGTCCCCACGCGCCCACCACGCGCCACGCCCCGCGGTCGGGGCGGAGCAGGCGCACGCGGTGATCCCGCGCATCGAGGACGACGAGCGTGTCGCCGAGGAGGGTGAAGTCGGTCACCTGCGTGGGAGCGTCGCCGGCCACCGGCCGCCACACCAGC
>DASTRO010000178.1:0-4193 GCA_035761165.1 Gemmatimonadaceae bacterium
CGTGAGGTCCACGGCACGATCGCGCGACTCGTCGCTCGTGTGGATCGGGGCGGATGGCGTGACCATGCGTGGCGGGCGGTGGCGGCTGGGACGGGTGCCGGTCGGGGCGGTCGGAGCGAACGGGGCGGGCGCATCCCCGGGTGGTGCGCGTGAGCCCCGCCGTGCGCGGCGCGCGACCGCTCCGGGTCGCGCAGGTCAGCTTCCACTGCGACGCGCAGCGCCGCGACGCGGAGACGCTGCTGCACGCCTGGCCCACACTGCCCGGCATCGCCTCGGCGGCGGCGCGCGCCGGCGTGGAGGTCACGGTAGTGCAGGGCGCGGCGCGCCGCCAGACGCTCGTGCGCGACGGCGTCACCTTCCACTTCGTGGACGATCCGCGCGGGATGCCCGTGCGGCTCCCGGGCGGCGTGCCACTGGTCCGTCGGCCGGATCGGATCCTGGCGCTCGTCGCCGGCCTGCGGCCGGACGTGGTGCACGTGCAGGGGTTCCAGTACCCGCTGGCCGTGCACCAGCTGATGCGCGCGCTCCCCGGCGTGCCGGTGCTGGTGCAGGACCATGCCTCGCAGCCGCCGCGCGGCTGGCGCCGGCGCGCCTGGCGGTGGGCGTACCGGCCGCTGGCCGGCGCGGCGTTCACGGCGCGGCAGCAGGCGGCGCCCTTCGTCGCGGCCGGCGTGCTGCGGCCCGGCCTGCCGGTGTTCGAAGTCGTGGAGGGCTCGAGCGCCTTCGCGCCGGGCGACCGCGAGGCCGCCCGACGCCGGACGGGGCTCACGGGCGATCCGTGTCTCCTCTGGACCGGGCACCTGAACGCGAACAAGGATCCGCTCACCGCGCTCGCGGCGTTCGAGCTGGCGGCGCCCCAGCTGCCGGACGCGCGGCTCTGGTGCTGCTACGGCACCGCCCCGCTCCTCGACGCCGTGCGCCGGCGCATCGCCGCCTCGCCCGTGCTGCGCGAGCGCGTGACGCTGCTCGGCCGGCGCCCGCACGCCGCCATGGAGGCGTACTTCCGCGCCGCCGACTTCCTCGTGCAGGCCAGCCATCGCGAGAGCTGCGGTTACGCGACGATCGAGGCGATGGCGTGCGGCACCCCGCCGCTGGTCACCGACATCCCGCCCACGCGGCGCATGGTGGGCGACGCGGGCTCGCTGACGCCGGTCGGCGACGCCCGCGCGCTGGCCTGCGCGATGGTGGCGTGGGCGGCGCTCGACCGCGCCGCCCTGCGCCGCCGCGCCCGCGCGCGCTTCGAGTGCGCGCTGAGCTACGACGCCATCGGCCGCGAGCTGCGCGCCGCCTACGAGGCGCTGGCGGGGGCACGATGAAGCTCGCCCTCGTCGTGCCCGGCGGCGTGGACGCGAGCGGCACCGACCGCGTCATTCCCGTCCTGCTCTGGCTCATCGAGCGGCTGGCGCGCCGGCACACCGTGCACGTCTTCGCGCTGCGGCAGCAGCCCACCCCGGCCGACTGGCCGCTGCTCGGCGCGCACGTGCACAACATCGGCAGCACCGGCGCGTGGCGGCGACGCCTGTTCGCGCGCTTCGCGGCCGAGCACCGCGCGGGCCCCTTCCACGCCGTGCACGCCATCTTCGGCGGCGCGGGGAGCTACGCGGCGCTGCTCGGCTGGCGCCACCGGCTGCCGGTGCTGCTCCACCTCGCCGGCGGCGAGCTGGTGGCGCTGCACGACATCGGCTACGGCATGCAGTGCACGCCGCGCGGGCGGCTGGCGCTCCGCCTCGCGGTGCGCGGTGCGCGCCGCGTCACCGTGGGCACCCCATCCATGCAGCGGCTGGCCGACCGGCGCGGCATCGCCACCGAGCTGGTGCCCCTGGGCGTGGCGCTGGACCGGTGGCCGCCGCGGCCGCCGCGCGCCCGCGATCCGCACCGTCCGGCGCGGCTGCTGCACGTCGGCGACCTGCGCCCGGTGAAGGACCAGGGGACGCTGCTCGCCGCCGCGGCCGCGCTGCGCGACGCGGGCGTGCCCTTCCGGCTCGACATCGCCGGATACGACACGCTGCGCGGCGCGGTGGAGCGCGAGGCGCGCGGGCGCGGCCTCGATGGCGTGACGCGCTTCCACGGCCTGCTGCAGCGCGAGGCGCTGCGCAGCCTCGTGGACGAGGCCGACCTGCTGCTCGTCTCGTCGCGCCACGACGCGAGCCCGCTGGTGGTGCTCGAGGCGGCCGTGGCCGGCGTGCCGACGGTGGGGACCGCGGTCGGCTACGTGGTGGACTGGGCGCCCGACGCCGCCGTCGCCGTGCCGGTGGGCGACGCCCGGGCCCTCGCCCGCGAGACCGCCGCCCTGCTGGCCGACGAGCCCCGCCGCCTCGCCCTCGCGCACGCCGCCCACCACCGCGCCCTCCTCCACGACGCCGACCACACGGCGGCGTGCTTCGAGCGACTGTACGCGGAGCTGCAGCGCGCGGAGCGGGCTCGATGATGACGAGAGACGGACCAACGGCAGGGACAGGATGAACAGGATGAACAGGTTGAACCGGCACGACCGGGTTGGCGGCGCTGGCGGGGCCGAGGGACCACCGGAGCGAAGCCGGAAGCGCCGCGGTGACGACACCACGTCGTCGCGCCAGCCTCGTGGCGCTCGCACCCCACCCCTCCCATCCATCTCGTGGGCGACGCCCTCCACCCCCTTACTGCGCTCCATCCCACCCATCCTGTCGATCCTGCCCATCCTGTCCGTGGTGCTCCTCCTGTCCATCCGGTCCCCGCGCACCGGATCGCCATGAGCCGCCCACTCGTGGACTTCGCGCCGGCCGCGAGCCCGCTGCTGCGCGACCCGCCGCTCGACCACGTGACCGAGCTGCCCGTGCTCGGCATCGCGACCCGCTTCGCGACCAACAGCCGGTACGTGCGCGAGCTGGTGGAGGAGACGTTCGGCGGCTGGCGCTGCGTGGCCGACGACGCCGACGCGTCGCCCGGCGCGCAGGTGCGGATCGTCGTGCACGAGGGCGACGAGGGCGACGAGGGCGAGGAGCATGGCGCCGGCCACGCGCCGGTGCGCCACATCTGCCCGGATGCCACGCGCGTCATCGCCCACTCGCCGGGGAGCGTCGCGATCAGCGACCCGGCGCGGGCGGAGGCGGTGGCGTACGTGACCACCGCGCTGGCGGCCGATCGCGCGCACTTCCGCGACGCGATGCTCGAGGCCATCACCCTCGCCCTGCTCTCGCACTTCGACCGCCACCCGGTGCATGCGGCGGCGGTGGCGCGCGACGGACACGCCGTGCTGCTCGCCGGACCGAGCGGCAGTGGCAAGAGCACGCTCGCCTGCCTGGCGCATGCGGCGGGCTTCCACGTGCTCGGGGACGACCGCGTCTGGGTGCAGCTCGCGCCCCGACGCCGCGTCTGGGGCTGGCCGGGGCGGGCACGCCTGCTGCCCGACGCCGCCGCGCACCTTCCCGAGCTGGCGCGCCTGGGCGCGCCGGACGAGACGGACGGCAAGGGAAAGCTCGCCGTCACGCTCGGCGGCGCGCCGGGCGCCGCGCGCTACGTGGCGGAGCGCGCCACGGTGTGCCTGCTGGTGCGCGCCCAGGGCCGTGCCGGCCTGCAGCGCCTCGCCCCCGCCGAGGTGGCGGACGTGCTGGCGCGTCGGCCCGACCCGGGCTTCGATCGCTTCCCGGGACGGCACGAGGCGGTGGTGCGCACCCTCGCCGCGCACGGCGGCTGGCGCCTCGCGCTGTCGGACGATCCGCGCGAGGCGCTGCCGCTGCTGCAACGCATGCTAGACGACTGACGGAGCGCCGCTACTCCACCGTCACCGTGCCCGTCATGAACGGGTGCGGCTCGCAGTGGTACGGGAACTCGCCCGCCGTGGTGAATTCGTGCGTGAACACCGCGCCCGGCGCGAGCAGCGGCGAGCTCCACGCCCCGCCGTCGGCCGTGCTGGTGTGGGCGGGCGTGCCCGTGTCGCCGCAGTTCACCCACGTCACCTTCGTCCCGGGGCGCACGTGCACCTGCGCCGGCGCGAAGGCGAAGTCGCGGATGACGACGATGGTGGAGCCGAAGGCGTCGGTGGGGAGCTGCACGTTGCATCCCTCCAGGTCCACCACGGGTCCGGTGGACCGGTCGGACACGCAGGAGAGGAGCGCGGCGATGGTGAGGGCGGCCGCGGCGCCCGCGGCCAGGCGCGCCGCCCAGCGCGCCCACCGGATGCTCGAGAGCTGCGTCATCGATCCCTCGCTCATGGC
>DASTRO010000179.1:0-9720 GCA_035761165.1 Gemmatimonadaceae bacterium
TCCCGAGCGCGCCCCGTGCGCGTCCACGCCTGACAGATCGGCAAGGACTCGCCGAAATGGCCGGCTCGTCGCCGGGGCCTCTGCAGCCCCGGCGCACGTCGGCGGCATCGCGGTTGCTGCTCCTCGCCGACGGCACTGGCCCCCGCGCCGCGGGCGGCCTCGATTCCTCCGTCAGCAGATTCCGTCGACATGATCAATCCCGATCGCCTGACCGTGAAAGCGGCCGAAGCGGTGAACGACGCCCTCGCCCTCGCGCGGCGCGCCGGGAATCCGCAGGTATACGACGCCCACCTCCTCCTCGCCCTGCTCGCCCAGGACGAGGGGATCGTCGTGCCCGTGTTGCAGAAGCTCGGCGCGAACGTCACCGCCCTGCGAGAGGCGCTGGAGCGCGAGGCCCAGCGCTACCCGAAGCAGAGCGATGCCCAGCCGACCCTCTCGCGCGAGCTGAACCAGGTGATGGATCGCGCCGAGCAGGAGGCAAAGCAGCTCGGCGACGAGTACGTCTCCACCGAGCACCTGCTGCTCGCCCTGGCGCAGGTGCGCGGCACCGACAGTCACCAGGTCCTGGCCACCGCCGGCGCCGACCACGACGACCTGCTCGAGGCGCTCAAGGCCGTCCGCGGCTCGCACCGCGTCACCGACCAGACGCCGGAGAACCAGTACCAGGCGCTGCAGCGGTTCACGCGCGACCTCACGGAGGCGGCGCGCAAGGGCAAGCTCGACCCGGTCATCGGCCGCGACGAGGAGATCCGCCGCGTCATCCAGGTGCTCTCCCGCCGCACCAAGAACAACCCGGTGCTCATCGGCGAGCCGGGCGTCGGCAAGACGGCCATCGCCGAGGGCCTGGCGCAGCGCATCGTCAACGGCGACGTGCCCGAGGGGCTGCGCGACAAGCGGCTCGTCGCGCTCGACCTGGGCGCGCTCATCGCCGGCGCCAAGTTCCGCGGCGAGTTCGAGGAGCGGCTCAAGGCCGTGCTCAAGGAGATCACCGACAGCCAGGGGCAGTTCGTCGTCTTCATCGACGAGCTGCACACGCTCGTCGGCGCGGGCAAGGCGGAAGGGTCGATGGACGCCGGCAACATGCTCAAGCCGATGCTCGCGCGCGGCGAGCTGCGCGTCGTGGGCGCCACCACGCTCGACGAGTATCGCAAGCACGTCGAGAAGGACGCCGCGCTCGAGCGGCGCTTCCAGCCCGTGTTCGTCGGCGAGCCGAGCGTGGAGAGCACGATCGCCATCCTGCGCGGCCTGAAGGAGCGCTACGAGGCGCATCACGGCGTCCGCATCACCGACGGGGCGGTGGTGGCGGCGGCGACGCTCTCGCACCGCTACATCGGCGACCGCTTCCTCCCCGACAAGGCGATCGACCTGCTCGACGAGGCGGCCTCGCGCCTGCGCATCGAGATCGACTCGATGCCGCAGGAGATCGACGAGGTGGAGCGCCGCATCACGCAGCTGGAGATCGAGCGCCAGGCGCTGCAGAAGGAGAAGGACGCTGCGTCGCTGGAGCGTCGCGAGACGCTCGAGCGCGAGCTCGCCGAGCTGCGCGAGCGCTCGTCGGCGATGAAGGCGCAGTGGCAGCAGGAGAAGGAGGTGTTGGGCGGGGTCGGGCGCATCAAGCAGGAGATCGAGCAGGCGCGCATCGAGGCCGAGCAGGCCACGCGGCGCGGCGACCTGGGACGCGCCGCCGAGATCACCTACGGCCGCATCCCCGAGCTCGAGCGTCAGATGCGCGAGGCCGAGCAGAAGCTGGCCAGCGCCGGCGGCCGCCCGCAGTTCCTCAAGGAGGAGGTCACGGCCGACGACATCGCCGAGGTCGTGGCGCGGTGGACCGGGATTCCCGTCTCGCGCATGATGGAGAGCGAGCGGGAGCGCCTGGCCAAGCTCGAGACGCACCTCGCCCAGCGCGTGGTGGGGCAGGAGGAGGCGGTGCGCGCGGTGGCCAATGCCGTGCGTCGCTCGCGCGCTGGCCTGCAGGACCCCAACCGCCCGATCGGCTCCTTCATCTTTCTCGGTCCCACCGGCGTGGGAAAGACGGAGACGGCCCGCGCGCTGGCCGAGTTCCTCTTCGACGACGAGCAGGCGATGGTGCGCATCGACATGTCGGAGTACATGGAGAAGCACGCCGTCGCGCGGCTCATCGGCGCGCCCCCCGGCTACGTGGGCTACGAGGAGGGCGGGCAGCTCACCGAGGCGGTCCGGCGGCGTCCCTACTCCGTCGTGCTCTTCGACGAGATCGAGAAGGCGCACCCCGACGTCTTCAACCTGCTGCTCCAGATCCTCGACGACGGGCGCCTGACGGACTCGCAGGGCCGCACGGTGGACTTCCGCAACACGGTCATCATCATGACCTCCAACGTGGGCAGCCCGATCATCCTGGAGCGTGGCACGGCCGACTGGGCGGCGGTGGAGGCGCAGGTGCTGGCCGAGCTGCGGCGCCACTTCCGGCCGGAGTTCCTCAATCGCGTGGACGACATCGTCGTCTTCCATCCGCTGAGCGAGGCGCAGCTCGAGCGTATCGTGGAGTTGCAGCTCGGGCGGATGCGGAAGTTGCTCGCCGAGCGGAAGATCACGCTCCGCCTCACCCCGGAGGCGCAGCGGCTCATCGCCACCGAGGGCTACGACCCGGCCTTCGGCGCGCGGCCGATCAAGCGCGCGGTGCAGCGGCTGCTGCAGAACCCGCTGGCGCTGGCCGTACTCGAAGGCCGCTTCGGCGACGGCGACGCGATCCTCGCCGACGCCGGTCCCGACGGGGAGCTGGTCTTCACGCACGACGAGATGGCGGAGGCGGCGGCCGAGCCGGCCGCCGCCGGCGCCACGGCGTGACGGCGCGCGCGACGGGCGACCTCGAATGGATGGCGGCGGCGCGAGCGGAGGCTCGCGCCGCCGCTGCACGTGGCGAGGTGCCGGTGGGCGCCGTGATCGTCCACGACGGGGAGATCGTGGCGGGCGCGGGGAATCGCACCGCCGGCGACGCGGACCCCACGGCGCACGCCGAGCTGCTGGCCATCCGCGCCGCCGCCGCCGCGCTGGGCGACTGGCGGCTGGCCGGCTGCACGCTCTACGTCACCCTGGAGCCGTGCGCGATGTGCGCCGGGGCGATCGTGCTCGCGCGCCTGGACCGCGTGGTCTTCGGGGCGTGGGATCCGAAGGCCGGGATGGCGGGGTCGGTTGGCGACCTGCTGCGCCACCCGCGGCTCAACCACCGCCCGCACGTGGCGGGCGGGGTGGACGAGGCGGCGTGCGCGGCGCAGCTGCGCGAGTTCTTCGAGCGGCGCCGAGGTGCGGGCGCGAGGGGAGGGGAGTAGCGGCGGCTCCCCGGACGCGGGCCGCGGACGCCGGCAGCGCGGACGAGAACGGGGGAGGCGCCGCGAGGCGCCTCCCCCGTCTCGCCTGCCCGGCCAGCCTGTCGTGCTCAGCCCTGCTGGGTGCGGCGGCGCCGGGCGACGACTCCGCCGAGTCCGAGCAGCCCGGTGGCGAGCAGTGCCAGCGAGGCGGGCTCCGGGGTCGTCGTGAAGCCGACGTTGATCCCGTCGGTCAGCCCGTCGCCGGTGAAGTGCAGCGTCAGCGTGTTGCTACCGCCGGTGGGGACGAGCGTGATGTTGCGCGGCGCCGGCTGCGAGAAGTCGCCCGGGCTCGGCGCCAGCGGGTCGATCGTGTAGAGCGTGCCGTTGAAGGTGTAGCCCGTGAGGAAGTTGTCCGTCCACACGGTCATCAGCTGCGACGAGCCCGTGCCGGTGAAGGCCGTGCTGAAGTCGTAGCTCACGCGCTGGACGTTGTCGCCCGTGCCCCCGGGAAGGGAGCCGCTGCCGGTCACGCCGATCCAGAAGGAGCTGGACGGCGCCGGCCATGCCCCGGGCGTGGGATCGACGAGGAACGCGTTGCCGGAGCCCGATCCGAGCGCGCCGGAGTACGCGTACGTCCACTGATTGTCCTGATTGCCGGTGACGTCTACTCCTGTGTTGGTCTGGGCCATCGCCGGAGCCGCGAGTGCGAGGCTCGTAGCGACGGCCGCGACCAGAGAGAGGCGGGTCGAGTGCATGGTGGTGCCCTGGGGATGGGAGTGGGAGCGGCTGGCGGCAGGGGGAAGCGACGGTCCAGCTCGCCAGAAGCGTGCCCCGGTCGAGCACGCTTGAATGCCCCGCCGGCACCGGCCACTGCCCATCGGGCAACTCCCAGCGCCACCACGGGTTGCACGGGATCTCGGGGGGCCGGACCGTGGCCCCGCCCGCCGGCCCGGCCCGGGCGATGGCGCCATACCTTGTTGCGGCATCGCCGCACCGGGACGGCGCTGACGCACGAGTCCGGCGACGTTGACATGCCCCCGGGCCCTGTCTAGCTTGCAAGGCCGTAGAGGACAGGTGGCCGAGTGGTTGAAGGCACCGGTCTCGAAAACCGGCATACCCGCAAGGGTATCGTGAGTTCGAATCTCACCCTGTCCGTTCCAGCGTGGGGACCTGACGTACTCGGGTCCCCACGTGCGCATTGGACGATGATCTGGATGGGTGGCCGAGCGGTTTAAGGCGCACGCCTGGAAAGCGTGTTTCGGTGAAAGCCGATCCAGGGTTCGAATCCCTGCCCATCCGCTCCCGCGCCGGGCGACGCCGTCGCCCGACGCGGTGCCAGAACGAGACGCCCCGCGTGGCCATGGCCACGCGGGGCGTCTCGCGTTCCGGTCGGGCAGCGGGCGATCAGTCGCGCAGCTTCCGCAACAGGTTCAGCAGCTCGATGTACAGCCAGACGAGCGTCACGATCAGCCCGAAGGCGCCGTACCACTCCAGCCGCTTGGGCGCGCCGGCGCGGCTCGCCTGCTCGATCATGTCGAAGTCGAGCAGCAGCGAGAAGGCGGCGATCCCGACGATCACGGCGCTCACCCCGATGCCGAGCGCCCCACCCTCGTGCAGCCCCGGCACGCGCACGCCGAAGAAGCCCAGGATCAGGTCCAGCACGTAGAAGAGGAGCACGCCGAGCACCGCGCTCATGATCACCGAGCGCAGGCGGTCCGTGACGCGGATGACGCGGAAGGCGTAGAGGGCGAGCATGGCGGCGAAGACGGCGAAGGTCAGCGTCACCGCCATCATCGGCAGCCCCTGATAGGCCGCGTTCACCAGCAGCGAGAGCGCGCCGAGCGCCAGCCCCTCCACCGCCGCGTAGAGCGGCGCCGTCCACGGCGCGAGCGTCGGCTTGAAGGTCGTCACGAGGGCGAGCACCAGGCCCCCGATGGCGCCGCCCATGATGTACGTCGGGGCGGCGGCCGGATCGGCGGCGAGCTGCCACCAGGTGTAGGCCGACGAGCCGATGACGACGAGCATCAGGGCGAGCGCGCGCCAGGCGGTGCCGGCGATCGTCATCCGACCCTCGCCGGCGATGTCGCGGAAGCGCGCCGGCGCCAGGGTCGGGTTCGAGGAGTGGGCGAAGGGACGAGCCATGCGGCCTCTGTCGGGCTTGGGGGAACGGTGGGTCGCGGGGCCCGCGCATCGCGGGCGTCCAGCTGGTCGCGGGCGTCCTCTTGAAGTACGCCCCTTGAAGTACGCCCCCCGCGCGCAGCGACGCAAGCCGCCGCGCTCGCCGCGCCGGCAGGCCCGGTTATATTCCCGCCCACCATGCCCAGCACCCCCACCACCGTGCTCGACGCGCGCGCCATGGAGCGGACGCTCCGGCGCATGGCCGACGAGATCGTCGAGCTGAACCAGGGCACCGACGACCTCGTCGTCGTCGGCATCCAGCGCCGTGGCGTGCAGCTCGCCGAGCGCATCGTCGCCAACATCCGCGAGCGCGAGAACGTCACCGTGCCCACCGGCGCGCTCGACATCACGCTCTATCGCGACGACCTGCAGACGGTGGGGCCGCGTCCCGTCGTCGGCCCCACTCACCTGCCGTGGGCGCTCGGCGGCAAGCACGTCGTCATCGTGGACGACGTGCTCTACACCGGGCGCACGGTGCGCGCCGCGCTGGACGAGCTGGCCGACTTCGGTCGCCCGGCGCGGATCGCCCTCGCCGTGCTAGTGGACCGCGGCGGGCGCGAGCTGCCGATCCACGCCGACATCGTCGGGCGCCGGATCGAGGTGGCGCGCGACGACCGCGTGGACGTGCACGTGACGGAGCTGGACGGCCGCGATGCGGTGACCGTCGTCCGCCGCGGGGAGAGCGCGTGAGCGGACCGCTCGGCAAGGACCTGCTCGATCTGGAATCGCTGACCGGCGACCAGATCCGCCTCGTCCTCGACACGGCGGAGCCGTTCAAGGAGATCAGCGAGCGGGCCATCAAGAAGGTGCCGACGCTGCGCGGCCAGACGATCGTCAACCTCTTCTTCGAGGCGTCCACGCGCACGCGGGTGAGCTTCGAGTTCGCCGAGAAGCGCCTCTCCGCCGACACCGTCAACGTGGCCGCGTCGGGCTCCAGCGTGGCCAAGGGCGAGACGCTGGTGGACACCGCGCGCAACCTCGAGGCGATGCGGATCGACATGGTGGTCATCCGCCACGGCGCCTCGGGCGCGGCCCGCTTCCTGGCCGAGCGCATCGAGTCCAACGTCGTCAACGCCGGCGACGGCACGCACGAGCACCCCACCCAGGGGCTGCTCGACCTGCTCACCCTGCGCGACCGCTTCGGCCGGCTGGAGGGGCTGAAGGTGTGCATCTGCGGCGACGTGCTCCACTCGCGCGTCGCGCGCTCCAACATCTGGGGGCTGCGCAAGATGGGCGCGGAGGTGGCCATCTGCGGTCCGCGCTCGCTCCTCCCCAACGCCAGCGAGTCGCTCGGCGTGACCGTCTTCGATCACATCGAGGACGCCATCGCCTGGGCGGACGCGCTGAACATCCTGCGCCTGCAGCTGGAGCGCATGCAGACCGGCTACATCCCGTCGCTACGCGAGTACAACCGCGTCTTCGGCGTGTCGCGCGCCCGCCTGGAGCGCGCGCCGCGCGACCTGCTCATCCTGCACCCCGGACCGATGAATCGTGGCGTCGAGATCGACTCCGACGTGGCCGACGGCCCCCACTCCGTGATCCTCGACCAGGTGACGAACGGCGTCGCCGTGCGGATGGCCGTGCTCTACCTCCTCGCCGGTGGCCGGCCGGAGCTGGCGGACCAGGCGAAGGGGCAGGGGGAAAGATGAGCGATCAGCGATCAGCGATCAGCGATCAGCGGAATGGCGGGCGGCCGGTGCTCCTGCGCGGTGGACGACTGCTCGATCCGTCGCAGGGGCTGGACGAGACGGGCGATCTGCTGGTGACGGATGGTGAGATCGCGCACTGCGGCGCGCCGAACGGCGCGCCGGACGACGCCGAGGTGGTCGACTGCGCCGGCCTCATCGTGAGCCCCGGCTTCATCGACGTGCACTGCCACCTGCGCGAGCCGGGGCGCGAGGACGTGGAGACGATCGCGACGGGGGCGCGGGCGGCGGCGGCGGGCGGCTTCACCGCCGTCTGCGCCATGCCCAACACGCAGCCCGTGACCGACAACCAGGCGGCCGTCGGCTTCATCGTGCGACAGGCGCAGCTGGCCGACGCGGCGCGCGTCTACCCGATCGGCGCCATCTCCGTGGGGCAGATGGGGGAGAAGCTGGCGGAGTTCGGCGAGATGGTGGGCGCCGGCGCGGTGGCGGTGAGCGACGACGGCAAGCCGGTGGTCAGCGCGCAGCTGATGCGCACGGCGCTGGAGTACGCCCGCACCTTCGGCATCCCGGTCATCGACCACTGCGAGGAGCCGACGCTGGCCGCCGGCGGCGCGATGAACGAGGGGGTGGTCAGCGCCCGCCTCGGGCTCAAGGGGATCCCCAGCGAGGCCGAGGAGATCATGGCCATCCGCGACATCCTGCTGGCGCGGCGCACCGGCGGCCACGTGCACCTGGCGCACATGAGCACGCGCGGCTCGGTGGAGCTCATCCGGTGGGGGAAGGAGCGCGGCATCAACGTCACCGCCGAGGTCTGCCCGCACCACCTCTCGCTCACCGAGGAGCGCGTGGAGGGCTACGACACCAACGCGAAGATGAACCCGCCGCTCCGCACCGCCGATGACGTGGCCGCGCTGCAGGAGGCGGTGGCGGACGGCACGATCGACCTCGTCGCCACGGACCACGCGCCGCACCACTACGACGAGAAGGAGCGCGAGTTCGCCGACGCCCCGAACGGCATCGTCGGGCTCGAGACGGCGCTCGCCGTGGTGGTCACGAACCTCGTGGTGCCGGGACGCATCGACTGGCCCACACTGGTGGACCGCATGTCCTGCACGCCGGCGCGGCTCTTCCGGCTGCCCGGCGGCACGCTGCGCCGCGGTGGTGCGGCGGACGTCACCGTCTTCGACCCGGCCGCCGACTGGACGGTCGATCCGGCCACCTTCCTCTCGAAGGGGCGGAACTCGCCGTACGCCGGCATGCGGCTGCGCGGCCGGCCCGTGCTGACGCTGGTCGGCGGCCGGGCGGTGCACCGCCTGGCGCGGTGAGCGAGGCGGGCGGCGTGCGCAGCGGCCGGACGCCGCTCCGCGCATTCCCGTCCCCCGCCGAGGCCGCCGCGGAGATCGTCCGCGTCTGCCGCCGGCTCGACGCGCGCGGGCTGGTGGCCGGCCCGGACGGCAACGTCTCGGTGCGCCTGGCCATGACCCGCCTTCTCGTCACGCCGAGCGGGATGACCAAGGGCCTGGTGACGGCCGAGGACCTCGTCGAGGTGGATCTGGCCGGCGCCGTGCTGCGAGGCGCCCGCCGCCCGTCGAGCGAGCTGCGGATGCACCTGCGCATCTACGCGGGCCGGGACGACGTGGGGGCGGTGGTGCACGCCCATCCGCCCACCGCCACCGGCTTCGCCGTGGCCGGCGAGGACTTCCTGACGCCCGTGCTGCCGGAAATTATCTTGCAGCTCGGCGGCGTCCCGCTGCTCCCCTTCGCCGTGCCCGGTGGTGACGCGCTGGCGGCGACCTTCGACGCGCATCTGGCCGCGCACGACGCCTTCCTGCTCGCCAACCACGGCGCGACGACGCTCGGCCCGACGCTGGAGCTCGCGCTGCAGCGCATGGAGAGCCTCGAGCACGCCGCCCGCATCCTGCTCGCCGCCCGCCAGCTCGGGCGCGTGAACGCCCTGACCGATGACCAGCTGCGCGCACTGACGCGCGGCGGCGACGCCGGCGCCCCCGCCGCCGCGGCGCCCGCACCGAGGACGTACGAATGACCGACAGCACCGGCAGCACGCTGGCACAGGTGACGGCGCTCGACGAGGAGCGCCGCCGCTACGAAGGGTGGCTCGCGCAGCTCGACGAGCGCCATGGCTCCACCCCCGAGCGCGTGCTGCAGCGCGTGCGCGCCGACTACGAAGGACGGCTGCGCGACGTGGTCGAGCGCCTCGGCGAGCACGCCGAGCTGCTGCAGGGGACGGTGGAGGAGCGGACGCGCCTGGTGGAGGAGCTGCGCACGGCGGAGCAGGAGCGGCGCGACGCGCGCGCCGAGGCCGAGCTGCGCGCGATGGTGGGCGAGTACTCCGAGGAGCAGTGGCGCGAGCTGGCCGCCCGCGCCGACGAGGAGCTGGACGAGCTCTCCGGCCGGCGCGAGGCCGCCGAGGAGGAGCTGACCCGGCTGCAGCAGGTGCTCGAGCTGGCGCACCGCGGACAGGCGGCCGCGGCAGCTCCGGAGCGAGGCGACGGCGTCGCCTCGGCGGCCGAGGAGGTGGCATCCGCACCCACCGAGGAGTGGCCGGCGGTCGGGGCGGACCAGCCCACCGGCGCGCCCACGGACGCCCG
>DASTRO010000180.1:0-3034 GCA_035761165.1 Gemmatimonadaceae bacterium
CGCCGAGCGCCAGCGGGTCGGTGGGGCTCACGTCCACCAGCATGGCGCGCAGCAGCCGCGTCACCGCCCAGGCGCCAGCCAGCCCCGCCGCCGTCGCCGCGAGCAGCACGCGAAGCGCCTGGCCCAGCACCAGCCGCAGCAGCCGCGCTCGCGCCGCGCCGAGCGCGGCGCGCACCGCCAGCTCGCGCGTGCGCCGCGCGACGGTGAAGGCGAGCACGCTGTAGAGCCCCACGGCGGCCAGCACCAGCGCCAGCACGCTGAAGCCGGAGAGGACGAGGAGCGGCAGGCGGCGCCCCGCCAGCGAGCGGTCCAGCTGGTCCTGCAGCGCGCTCAGCTCCACGGCGACGTCCGGGTCGATGGCGCGCACGCGCGCGCGGATGGCCGGCGCCAGCGCCGACAGCGGCACCGCGGAGCGCACCACCGCCGTCACCTGGATGGCGCGGGCCGCGCTCTGCGTGTAGGGGACGTACATCTCCGCGCGCGGCGCCTCGTCGTAGCCCCAGTGCCGGATGTCGCCGACGACGCCCACGACCGTGCGCCACGGCGCCCGCTCGACGTGCGCGCCGCCGCCCCCCTCCATGCTGCGCGCGCGCACCCGGTGGCCGATGGGGCTCTGGCCCGGCCAGTACGCCCGGGCCATCGCCTGGTTGACGACCACCACCGGCGCACCGCCGCGATCACGGCCATCGACGGTGCGGCCGGCGAGCAGCGGGATCCCCAGCGTGCGGAAGTAGTCGTCGCTCACCACGCGGTAGCCGGCACCGTAGCCCTGGTCGATGCGGTCGTCCACGTCGATGAAGCCGGTGCCGGCCGTGCCGAGCGGGATGGCGTTGGCCGCACCGGCCGCCGTCACGCCGGGGACGGCGCGCAGCGCCGGCAGCAGCGCGTCCCAGAACGCCGTGTGGCGCAGCGTGTCCGTCGTGAACGACGAGCCGGCGAGGTCCAGCTCGATGGCCGTCACGCCGGCGGTGCGGAAGCCCAGGTCGCGCTCGAGCAGCGCGCGCAGGCTGCGCACGAGCAGCCCCGCGCCGGCCAGGAGCACCAGCGCCAGCGCCAGCTCGCCGCCCACGAGCAGCAGCCCCGGCGTGCCGCGCCCGGACACGCTCCCGCGCCCGCCGCCCCCCATCCGCGCGCGCACCGAGGCGCGCGACAGCCGCAGCGCCGGCAGCAGCCCCGACGCGAGCACGGCCAGCAGGGTGATGCCGGCGGCGGCGGCGAGCACGCGCAGGTCGATCGCCGCCGTCTCGATGCGCGGGACGCGCCCGGCCGCGGCGGCCACCAGGACGCGCACCAGCCAGCGGGCCAGCAGCACGCCCGCCGCGCCGCCCACGCCGGCGAGGAGCAGCTGCTCGACGAGCAGCTGGCGCACGAGGCGCGCCCGTCCGGCGCCGAGCGCGACGCGCACCGCGAGCTCGGGCGCGCGCGCGACGCCGCGCGCCAGGTTGGCGCCGGCCAGGTTGGCGCAGGCGATCAGCAGCACCAGCGCCACCGCGCCGAGCAGGATCTCCAGCTGGCGCGGCGCGTCGTCGAGCAGCGCGGCGCGCAGCGGCCGCACGTCGGCGCCGTAGGAATAGATGGCCGCCGGGTCGCGGGCGTGCACGCGCGCCGCGACGGCGTCCAGCTCCTCCCGCGCCTGCGCGATGGTGCGCCCCGGGGCGAGGCGGGCGATCACCATCCAGTTCACCCACGTGCGCGCGGCGCCGGAGCCGGGCCTCGGGACCGTCCCCAGCCAGAGGTCGGTGCCCTCGGGGAAGACCTGCTCGTCGGCCACCACGCCCACCACCGTGTGCGCCCGCCCGGCGATGCGCAGCGGCTCGCGCAGCGACGGATCGGCGCCGAGGGCGCGCCGCCAGTAGCCCTCGCTCACCACCGCCACGGGCGCGTTCGCCTCCACCTCGGCCGCGGTGAAGGCGCGCCCCACGAGCATCGGTGCGCCGAGCACGGTGAAGAAGTCCGCCGACACGTCGCGCATCGCGACGCGCTCCACCGTCGTGCCGTCGCCCACCGGGTAGGGCGTCTCGTGATTGCGGTAGAGCGCCGTCGCGGCGAGGGTGCGGCTCGCCGCGCGCCAGTCCAGCCAGTCGGCGGAGGAGACGTAGGCCACCGGCTCGCCCGTCTCGCTCCTGCCGGAAAGCGCCACGAGGCGCTCCGGCTCGGGAAAGGGCAGCGGCCGGAAGACGACGTGGTCGACGACGGTGAAGATGGCGGTGGTCGCGCCGACGGCGAGCGCCATGGTGAGCACGGCGAGCGCGGTGAAGGCGGGGGCGCGCCGCATCTGCCGCAGGGCGAAGCGCACGTCCTGGCGCAGCCCGCCCAGGAGGTCGCGGCGGCGGAGGCGCGCGTCGCGGTGCGCGGCGGAGCTGGCCAGCCGCAGGCGCTCCTCCGTCAGGCTCTCGCCGAAGCGGCGGCGCGCCTCGGTCTGCGCG
This sequence comes from Gemmatimonadaceae bacterium, assembly GCA_035761165.1. Classification (GTDB taxonomy): domain Bacteria; phylum Gemmatimonadota; class Gemmatimonadetes; order Gemmatimonadales; family Gemmatimonadaceae; genus CALCHX01. The sequence goes on from DASTRO010000180.1 coordinate 2,427, forward strand.
TCCGCCTCGCTCAGGCCGCGGCGGCGCAGGTCCTCCACGCGGAGCGCGAGGTGCGTGTCGATCTCCTCGTCCATGTCGTGCGCGGCGTCGCGGCGCAGCAGGGAGCCGAGGCGGAGGAGGCGGCGGAAGTTGCGGGACGGGGGCATGCGCACCTCGTCGTGCGAGCGCGGTGGTGCGATCCGCGGGGTCGCGTCGGCTGCGTGGCGGCGCGACGGCGGCGGGGACGTGGGCGGGAGCCCGGGCGCGTCAGGCGGTGCGCGCGCCGAGAGTGAGGATGTGGCCGACGGTCTGGGTGTAGCGCAGCCAGGTGGCGGTCTCGGCGCGCAGGCGCTGGCGGCCGGCAGCGGTGAGGGTATAGAAGCGCGCGCGGCGGTTGTTCTCGGTGACGCCCCACTCGGCCTCCACCCAGCCGCGGGCTTCGAGGCGGTGAAGGGCCTGGTAGAGGGCGCTGTCGTCGACGCCGAGGGCGCCGTCGGAGTTGGTCTCGAGCCAGCTGGCGATGGCGAAGCCGTGCATGGCGCCCCAGCTCAGGGTCTTGAGGACGAGGAGGTCGAGGGTGCCCTTGAGGAGGGGCAGGGCGGTGTCGTCGGCGGAGCTTGCCACAGTAC
>DASTRO010000181.1:0-5927 GCA_035761165.1 Gemmatimonadaceae bacterium
TACGGTCGAAGGACGCCCGCAGCTGCGCGGCGAAGTCCTCCGTCGCGGTACCCGTCTGCCCGACCGCGCCGCCGAGCGCCGCGTACTGCGCCTGAGCGGCCTTCAGGATCGTCTGGTGATCCTCGATAGCCTGGTTCAGGAGGGAGAGATCCTGCACCATCGGCGACGCGAGCCGCTGGAACGTGGTGGGGGCGTCCACGTCCACGTTGAGCCCTGCCTTCCGGATCCGGCCGATCAACTCCTCGCGGTTCTTGGCCAGCAGCTCGAGCCCCGCCTGCTCGTCCGCGATGGTCGCCTGCAGCTCCGAGGCGTCCATCTTGGGGAGCGAGCCGAGGAACGTCTGCGCCCCCTCGTGCGCAGCCTTCGCGCCCGCCTCGAACTTGTGCAGCGCGGCCGCGACGACGCCCACGCTGACGGCGACGGGCGCGGCGATCGCGGCGAGCCGCCCCAGCGCCGCCGCGCCGGAGAGCCCCGTGACGGCCCCCTGGGCGGCGACGGCGGCGCGCGTGAGGCCACTGAACGCGATCGTCAGCGTGCCGACACCGGTCAGCACGGGCCCGATGGCGGCGCCCACGGCGGCCACCTTGATGCCCGTCTGGAGGAGCGCCGGGTCAAGCTGGTTCACCTCCGTGAGGACGTGGCTGAACGACTCCGCCAGCGGCACGAGTTGCGGGAGCAGCCGCTGGCCGATGGTCGTGCTCAGCTCCTGGAGGGTGCGGCGCGTGTCCTTGAACCGGTTGGCCGCGGAGTCGGCCGTGCGGGCGGCGTCGCCCTGCGCGGCAGTCGTGGCCTGCAGGGTCAGTGAGAAGGCGGCCTGCGCCCGCCCCAGCGCCGTCAGTGTCTCGCCCTGACGGAGGAAGCCGAGTCGCGCCGCTTCGGCCTGCACCGCGGCTTCCGAGAGGGCAACGCCGTACTTCCGCAGCGGCTCCGCTTCGCCGACCATGCCCGACCGGAGGTCGCTCAGGACATCGGTCACGTTGACGTTACTGAAGCTCGCGATATCCCTCGCCAGGTCCACGACGTTGGTCGCGAAGGACGCCGCCTCGGGTGCAGCAGCGCCGAAGCCACGGGCGAGGGCGCCGATCTCCGACGCCATGTCCTGCAACTGGGCCCGCGTCGCGTAGGTCGTCGGATACAGCCGATCCAGCGCCGCCTGCGCACTGGCGGCCGCACCGCCGAAGACCTGCTCGAACTTCGACGCCGACTCGATGGCGTCAGCGGCCAGCTTCGCCGACAGGCCGCCGAAGCCCACCACGGGCGCGGTGATCGCCAGCGACAGCCGGTTGCCGATGGACTGCAGCCGACCGCCGGCGCGCCCGATCTGCTCGAGCTGGTCGAGGAACGCCTCCCGGTACGCCTCCCCCGACTCGTCGCCCAGCGTCGCCGCGGCGGCCGGGAGGCTTGCCGGCAACAACGTCTCAGGCGCGAGCCGGAAACCGCCCCACGCGCGTTCCAACTGCTGGCCGGACGCCTCCACCATCCGCACCGCCTGCGTCAGCCCGCGCGAGACACCCTTCGCGTCTACACTCGCGGCGATGACTAACCGATCCTCTGCCATGCTCGTTACCTCGCCTCGGCAGCGCTGTCCCACGCGCCGCGATCGTCGTCTCTGGTGTCAGGTGCGCGCCCCCCGGGCCGCACCGCGTGCCTGCGCCGTCCTCGTGGTGCGTCCCGTGCGCGCCCGTCCCGGCGCGCTCTACCGTCGTCCGCGCCGGCCGTGCGTTGCTCGGCGCTCCGCGGCCTGTCGCTCCTCGTGCTCGAGCTGGAAGAGCGCCAGCCAGTCAGCGAGCTCCGCCCCGTCCATGCGCTCCTCCAGCTCCCGGACGGTCATGCCGCCAAGGCGCTCGGCGAGTCCGTGGAGGGTGCGTCGGACTGGGGAGCGCCGGAGACGTTTCCCCGGGCGACCCGTGCCTCGGCGCTGAGCCCGTTCACGCGCATGCCGGCGTCGGCGAGCTTGTCGAAGACATCGACGGCGAGCGCGCGGATCTCCTCGAGGTCCGACTCCTTGGCCGGATCCCACACGCGGTCGCCGGTCTCGGGGTCGTACGTGGAGCCCGCGATGACGATCGGGAAGTAGGTCCGCAGCCGGGCGCGGCGCACGCGCTTCGCGCCGCCCTCGGCTTGGCGCTCGATCGCCGCCTCGAAACCATCTTCCATCAAGCGGACGACCTCCCCGGCGCGCATCGCGCGCACCTCGAAGCGGAGCCCGCGGTCGGGGAACTCGACGGGCTCCTTCGTGGCGATCGCCTGCGCCTCGGCGTCGGCCTTCGCCCGGTCGCGGAGCGAGCGGGGCGCGGTGGTCTCGCCGGTGGTGGTGGCCGGCGCGTTCGGCGCCGGCGTGGCCTTGGTGGTCATGTTGGTCTCGGATGCGTGGTGGTGGTGGCTCAGAAGCGGGCCGCGACGCGGCGGCGGACGGACGTGGCGATGCTGGCTTTCGTCTCGGCGTCGTACACGGTGCCGCGCTTGGCGTCGGCCGGCGCGCCGTGGACGATCTGCCGGGCCAGCTCGTGGAACGGGTTGTCGTCGTCGGCGCGCAGCACCTGGCCGTGGCGGTCCGTGGTGAACACGGCCCCGTCGCCGGCGAGCAGGAGGCGGTCACGGTGCGTGCTGGCATACTCGCCGGCGACATCGGCGCGGAGGCCGAACGAGACGAGCTTCTCGGCCAGCGCGGCGACGGCGGCGTCCTGCCGCTCGGCGAGCGGCGCCGACGGGTCGCGGTAGCGGGGAATGGACATGGTGGAGTCTCCCGGGTGCGGTGGTGCGTGGTGGTGGCGGTCAGCCCTGCGTCGGGTTGGCCGCGATGATCTGCCCGATGACGCTGTCCACGACCGCCGAGAAGTGGCCGTAGGCGGGGAAGCCGAGATCGGTGAGCCGGCGCGCGAGGATGCGCGTCGCGTGCGTCTCGTTGCGGCCGAAGCTGGTCGCAATGGCGTCGAGGTCCACGCCCTCGCGCTCGAGCCGCCGCACCGCCCGGCACTGCGCCTCGATGTCCGCGCCGGCATAGGCCGCCAGCGCGTCGAAGAACCGGCTCTGTGCCTGCGTCGCCGCGACCTTCGCCATCCCGCAGCGCAGCACCCGCTCGTCGAACAGGCGCACCAGCTCCGCACGGCCCGTCTGGAGCGCCGCGAGCTGCGCGGCACATTCACCGGCCAGCGCCTCCAGCTCGGCGCGCTGCGCGGCCTTGTGCGCCGCCTGCCGCTCCGCGGCCTGCTCCGCCTGCAGCGCCGCGCGCAGCGGCGCCAGACGGGCGCTGAGGCCCGCCAGCGCGCCCTCGTGGGCCTGCAGTGACGCCTGCGCGGCCGCCAGGGCCTCCGGCGTGCCCGAGCCGTCCAGGAAGGCGGCCTCGCGCTCGGCGACGGTCTCGCGGGCGCTGGCGACCTGCGCGGCCCGCTCCTCGTGCTGGCGCTCGAGGTGCGCGACCTGCGCGGCGAGCGACACCGCGGGCGCCTCGGTGGTGGCGGTGTCGGCCTGCTCGCTGGCCTGGTCGCCGGCGTACGGGGTGTCATCGGCGCTGGCCGGCGCCGCGATGGTCTCGGTGGTCATCGGGTCGGGTCCTCGGGAGCGTGGAAGTGGAGGTGCACGGTGGTGTGAACGACGGGGCGCGACCGGCGCGCGCGGGGCACGGCGGGCGGGGCGACGACCTCCGGCGCGGGATGCCGCGCGGCCCACGCCTGCGCGACCTCCACCGCCTCGCGCATCCGGGCGACGACGGGCGAGCGCTCGGCGAGCGCCAGCGCCTCCCGGCACGCCGCGGCCGTCGCTGCGGGGCCGGGGAGGGGATCGGCGCGCAGGGCGGCCAGCGTCGCCGCCAGCTCGTCGGAGATCGCCGGCGGGAGCGCCGACAGGCGGGGCACGGTGACGGGTGGGATGATCGTGGACATGGGCGTTAGTCCTGATGGAAGGTCCGGGACGGCACGACGGTGCCGGTCAGGGCGTGCAGCTTCGCCCGCTCGGCTTCGAGCGCCTCGCGCCACCACGGCGCGTCGCGCGGTGGCACGCCGAGCTCCTCGAGCACGGCCCCCCAGAACGCGCGCTGGGCGCCGTCGCGATCCCGGCGGATGGCCTCGTCGGTCGCGCGGGCCAGCCGGCCGGTCGGGTTGCGGGCCAGTTCCTGCTCCACGAACGCGACGCCGGCGGTCGTCACGAACCAGTGGCGGCACAGCGTGCAGAGCGCGACGCCCTCCTCCCGGGTGCAACCCGGGAAGGGGAACACGATGAAGACACAGGCCGCGCAGCCCGGGCACTGGTCCGCGATGACGCCAGCCGCCCGGCGCGCGTTGGGGCCCGCCGCGACGTCCACGGCCCGCTCCAGGGCCGCCAGTCGGCGCTCGAGGGTCATCGCCCCACCTCCGCGTCGTCCATCGGATCGTGGTCCAGTTCCGACGAACGCCCGATGGCGAGCGTGAACCGCCGCTCGCCCGGCGCGGGCGGCCGGTCGGGGTCGGCCATGATGAACCGGAACGGCTCGGCCTCTGCCGCGGCGGCGTCCAGCGCGCGCTCGAGCTGGCGCAGTCGGGTGTTAATGGTCATGCGGCCTCCGGGAGTGGACAGGTGGTCGGTGCGGGCACGCCGACAGTCGCGCGGTCCGCGTCGTACGCGGCGCGCCACACCGAGTCGGTGAGCGCCGGCACGCCGAAGAGCGGGAGCAGCTCGCCGAAGCGTTCCCGCGCTACCTCCGGCGGCATCGCGGCCAACGCCTGCCCGCGCTCGCTCTCCGGCTCCCGGTCCTCCACCTCCGCCAGGTAGCGCATGCCGAGCGCGGTCACGAACGTCGCGCCGCAGAGCGTGCAGAGCCCCACGCCGGCCTGGTCGTCCGGCACCACCAGGGAGCCGGGCACCGCCGTGAACGGGTGGAAGACCACGACGATGGCCTCGCAGCCGGGGCAGTGGTCTGCGATCGCCGCGGCGAGTCGCAGCTGCCGGCGCAGTGCACGCGGGTCGGCCGCCGCACGCTCGAGCGCGGCGAGTCGGGTGGGGATACTCACGCCGTCCTCCGCAGGTCGTCCGGCGTGATCTCGCGGCCGTCCTCCGCCCGGACGCGCCGGATCGTGATGGTGAGCCGCTCGGCCTCGCAGGTCGGGCAGTCCGCGCCCGGGGGTAGCGGGCGGAGGTTGTGCACCACCACCAGGCGGCGGCGGGGCTGGCCGCAGCTGGGGCACGGGCCGGCTGGCAGCTTCGCCGCGGCGGCCTCCAGGCGCGTCAATCGGGTCTGCTGTGTCATGCGACCTTCCTCGGATAGGTCTGGGGGTTTGTGACGCCCGCCACCTCGGCCAGGCGCTGTTCCAGGGCCGCGAGCCGCTGCTCATGCTCCCCGACCTTGAGCAACTGCGTCGCGCGGTCCACGGCCGACAGCAGGAGCCGGCAGCGCTCGGCGCTCGTGTCCATCGCCAGCGCTTCACGCACGGCGCGCTCGAGCAGCTCCTGCACGCTCTGGAGGTCGCGCAGCTGCAGCGACTCCGGCACGTCCTCGCCCGTGCCCCGCTTCCGCCGGTGCCCGCCGAGCTTCCGCGCCGCGGCGCGGTCGGGCGCGCGCTCGGGATCGTGGGTCCAGCAGAACGGGCGACCACGCAGCGGGCGCATGCCGCAGGGCGTGCCGCGGGACGTGTGCGCGGTGCACTGCCCCTCCGCGCCAGCATCGCTAGCTCTGGAAACGGGGGGCGTGCTCATGACGCCCGCCTCCCGCCACCGATCCGGCCGGCCAGGTGCGCCACGTCGGCGTCGAGGTCGTACGTGCCGGCCGGCGCGCCCGCCTGCCCTGCGCTCGGCGCGCCGGGCTTCCGGGGAAGGTCGCCGGCACGGACGCGGGGCGCGTGCTTGCGGCCGGCGTTGGCGATAGCGCCCGAGCTGACGAGGTGCCGGAGGTGATCCACGCTGTAGCCGCTGGCCAGCGCGGCCTCGGCGAGCGTCAACGTCTCGTTCTCCTCGTC
>DASTRO010000182.1:0-20518 GCA_035761165.1 Gemmatimonadaceae bacterium
AGCGGCGAGCTGGCCCACGTCAGTGCCTCGCTCGACGGGGCGGCCATCGTCTACGCCTGTGCGGCCCAGTCATTCGAGTGCCTGCTCGACCAGCGGGTCATCGAGGCCGGCGCCCGCAGCGGCGCTCGGAGCGACTGGGACGACGTGGCCTGGATCGGCTCATTCGCGGCTGACCTTGGCCTCGCGGCCGATGCCTGGGTCGCCACGCTCCCCGCTGCTCGTTCCGGCTCCGCGGCACCCCGGCCGGCGCGTCAGCGCCGACCTCCCTCCTCGACGACCAGCAGCTGGCCGGGATGGATGAGGTCGGACGTCAGGCCGTTGAGGGCACGGAGCTCACGCACGGTGAGCCCGTAGCGGTGGGCGATGGGCTCCAGCGCGTCGCCCTTCTTCACCCGGTACGTCCGCGGCTTGGCCGCTCGCGGGGCGCCGCCCGTCGACGCTTCCAGTCCCGGATCGTCGAGGTCCAGCGCCGCGCCGACGACGGCACGCGACGGGACCAGCACCTCCTGGCCGCCCACGAGCAGCCCACGCCGGTTGCGCCGGATGCCGGGGTTGTAGACGGCCACCTGCGCCTCGGTGAAGCCGTGCGCCCGCGCGATCGCGCTGAGCCGGCCGTTGTCGCGCGTGGTGACCCGCGTGAAGGCCGTGCGCACCTCGGCGGGCAGCGCCGCGAAGCGGTCGGCGAACGTCGCTCCGGCGCCGACCGGCACGCGCACCGTCTCGGCGTCGCCGGGCGGGGTGATGCCGCGCAGATACTGCGGATTGAGGTCGCGGACGGCGCCCACGGTGGTGTCGCTGGCGGCGGCGATGGCGGCGAGCGGCGTCGCCGCCGGCACGCGGACGCTGTCGTAGGCGAAGGGCGGGAGGGTGTCGACGTCGATGCCGTAGATGCCGGGCGACTTGGCGATCAGCGCGGCAGCGATCAGCTGCGGCACGTAGTCGCGCGTCTCGTCGCGCAGGTAGCCCGTCTCGGCGAGGGCGAAGAAGCGATCCTCCCCTTCGGCCTCGTCGAGCGCCGCGGCGAACTGGGCGAGGCCGCGGGAGACGCGGCCGGAGCCTCCATTGTACGCCGCCGCCGCCAGGTACAGCGACCCGTCGAACTCGTCGCGCAGGTCGTCCAGGTAGCGGACGGCCGCGTCGGTGGAGCGGACCGGGTCGCGCCGCTCGTCCACCCACCAGTCCACGCGGAGGCCCACGGCCCGCGCCGTGGCCGCCATGAACTGCCACATGCCGACGGCCGCGGCCCGCGAGTAGGCGTTCGGGTCGTAGCCACTCTCGACGAGCGCCAGGTAGTAGAGGTCCTCGGGCAACCCGGCGGCGCGCAGCTTGGCGCGGATCATCGGCTCGTACCGGGTGCCGCGGCGCAGGCGGGCCACCGTGGCCTCGCGCGCCCGGCCGCTGTACAGGTCGAGGTAGAAGGCGACCCGATCCTCCGTCAGGTACGGCAGCACCTCGATGTCCCAGGCCGGCGTGGCGACGTCGGCCGCCGCGTCGGCTGCTGCGGCTTCGGCATCGAGGGTGGGGACGTCGAGCTCCGCCTCGGCCCACTCGCCACCCTCGGCCTCGGCCGCCAGGGTACGCGCGACGGGCCCAGCGGCGGCGGGCGGCGGGGTGTCCGCCCGGGGCATGGTCTGGACGGGGCGCAGCGCGGACGAGCAGGCGGTGAGCCCGCAGACGAGCGCGGCGAGGGGCACGAGGGTACGTGTCACCAGTCGGACCTCCGCTGGTCGGCCCGGAGCGGTCGACGCACGTCGCCGCCGGGGAGATTGAGGGGGATTGTCGTCGGGGACGGACCCACCGCGACGCGACGGGCGGCTCGGGCCAGGGAGGGGAGCCCGAGGCGGGAGGGACTGGGCGGGGAAGCTACTGGGTCGGGACGAGCGCGCAAACCCGGTTCGTGGCGTCCAGCGCGGCCAGGACGGCGGCGCGATCCAGCGTGTCGTGCATCTGCACGCAGCCGAGCAGGCGCAGGGGGGTGTCGTTGCGCCGCGCGGCCACCGCGACGATGACGAGCATGGCGTCGAAGGCGCGCATGCACTTGACGCCGAGCAGCTCCAGCCGCACCCCGTTGCAGCTACACTCGATGGCGCGGAGCGCGGCCTCGGCGGCCACCCGCAGCTCACCGGCGGCGCTCGCCGACGCCTCGGCGCAGCCGCGCACCGGCTCGCGCCCCTGCGCGGTGAGCACGACCTCGGCGCGGCAGACGCCGGCTGGGGTGCGGGTGAAGCGATAGTCCGACAGGATCAGGCGGGGCTCGGCGGCGGCCGGCGCCGACTCGGGCGTGCCACACGGTTCTGAGGGCATGACGTTGATCCCCACGACGTCTCCACGGCTCGTTCGCACTCGGATGGGGCGCATCCGAGCGGCGCCCATACTCCCCAACACGATCGGGGCTGTCGGAGGCAACACGGGGCCGGTGTGGCGTCGCCGCCACGGGTGGGCCATATTCGCCATGCCGTGATCGGTCGACGCCGGCGCGCGATCCGCCGGACGGACCGCGCGCCGGACGCCGGCCGCTCACGGTGTCAGCGCGCCCTCTGCCTGCCCACCAGGCGTCCCCGCGGGACGCTGTGGCGGCCCACCCGCCGGCCGGAGGACCTCCAGGTGCCGCCCCTCACGACACTCCCCCGATGCACCCTGGCCGCCGCCCTGCTGGCGGCCCTCGGGGCCTGCGACCACGCGCCGCCAGGGGACGCCGGCGGTGTGTCCACGGCCACGGCGACCGCGGACGCTCCCTCGACTCCCTCGAACGGCGCGCGGCCGTGGGATGCCGACCTGCGGGACGATGCCGTGGGCCGCTCGGTCCGGCGCGGCCGGGCAATCCTGCTGGCCACGCGCGACAGCCTGCCGGAGCACGTGGGCAACGACCTGCGCTGCGTGAGCTGTCATCTGGACGAGGGGCGCCGGGCGAGCAGCATTCCCTGGACCGGGGTGTACGCGCGCTTCCCGCAGTACCGCAGCCGGAGCGGCCGGGTGATTCGCCTCGAGGACCGGGTGAACGACTGCCTGAAGCGGAGCCTCAATGGGAGCCCGCTCCCCTACGAGAGCGACGCCATGCGCGACATCGTCGCGTACATGGCGTACCTGTCCCGTGGCACAGCGGTGGGCAGCGAGGGCGGCGGTCTGGAACGACTCGAGCCGATGCCGGGCGACACGGTACGCGGGCGCGCGGTGTTCGTCGCCCGTTGCGCGCGCTGCCACGGTGCCGACGGCCAGGGCACCACCGTCGCGCCGCCGCTCTGGGGGCCGCGCTCCTACAACATCGGCGCGGGGATGGCGCGGTTGCGCACGGCGGCGGCGTTCATCAAGCACAACATGCCGTACGATGCGCCCACGCTGACCGCGCAGGAGGCGTTCGACGTCGCCGCGTACGTGGTGTCGCGGCCGCGGCCGGACTATCCCGGCAAGGAGCTGGACTGGCCGAACGGCGACCCGCCGCCGGACGTGGCGTATCCGACGCGCGCGGCGGGGCGTCGCCAGCCGTGAGACGGGGCCGCCATGCGATGCATGGCGGCCCCGCGTGCGATGACCCCGGTGGGGCACGATCCCACAACCTACGGATTAAAAGTCCGTTGCTCTACCAGTTGAGCTACGGGGTCGTCCTCACCTCCATCTTATCGGCGCCGCACGCGTGGCGGCAGCCCACCCACACGGGACACCGACGCGTCCCAGCGTTCGCCACGCCACGCACGTAGCGAGGGGAACGCCGGTCCACGCCTCGACAGCGGCGCCGGACCCCGGTATAACTTTCCGGGTACCATGCTCGTGCGCACCAGGCCCGCGCTGTACCGCCGACCGCATCTCCTGCGCTTCGCCGTCGCCCTCATGGCGGCGGCGCGGCTGTGCGTGCTCTTCTTCGGCTCCGCGGCCGAAGCGCGCGAGGGGCGGCACGTCGCGGCGCACACCGAGCCGTGGGGGCCGGGCCAGCACGGCTCGCCGCATGACGAGACGTCGTGCATCGCCTGCGTGGCGCACCACCTGGTGGGCATCGCCGCACCGCGGGCGGATGTGCCCCGACCACCCGTGGTGCTCGTCGGCACCGAACCGGTGCGACGCGTGGCGCCGCATCCGGCGGCGCGATTCTCCCCGCCCTCGCTCCGCGGTCCCCCGACTCGCGCGTGAAGTGACCGCACACCGCCCGGCGGTGTGCCCAGCGGCGTTCCCGATCACCTCGTGACCGGCGCCATCGATGCTGCCGTGCGCCCCGCGGGCGCGACCGGCCGCCACTTCACATGCACAGGGACAGCACATGCGTTCACTCGCCACGGCAGTGGTGCTGCTCGCGCTCGGCGCGGGCGTGCTCGACGCCCAGCAGCGCGACACGCTCACCAGGGCGCAGCGCGACAGCATCGCCGCCGCCGACTCGATCCGCCTGGTGCGCGAGCTCGAGCGGCTGCAGAACGAGCCGCGCGCCCAGCCGCCGAGCGCCCCCGCGGGCACGACCGCGGGCCCGACCAACCCCCGCCTGCTCCCCGACATCAGCGCCGTCGGCGACATCGTCGGCGACCTCTCGCCGGACGGGAGCACGCTCGAGGATCCGAGCAAGCGGGCCGACATCCGCGAGATCGAGGTCGCCCTCCAGGCCGCCGTCGATCCGTACTTCCGCGGTGACGTCTTCCTGGGCTTCAACGACGAGGAGGGCGTGGCCGTCGAGCAGGCCTTCCTCACCACCACCGCCCTGCCGCAGCAGATCGAGCTGCGCATCGGTCGCTACCTGCTTCCCGTCGGCAAGATCAACCTGACGCACCGGCACGACCTGCATACGATCGACTACCCGTGGGTCGTCCAGCGCTTCCTCGGCGCGGAAGGGCTGAAGGGGACGGGGCTGTGGGCGCTGCGGATCTTCGCGCCGTTCGGGTTCTACCAGGAGCTCAACGTCGCCGTCACCGACGGATTCGGCGAGCGCGACGAGGCGCTGGTCACGGCCGAGCCGGTGAACCGCCGCCTGTCGGGACTCACCTACACGGCGCGGCTGCGCAACTACTGGGACCTCAGCCAGGCCGCCAACCTCGAGCTCTCGGGCACGGCGATCACCGGCGTGCGCGCGCAGCCGATCACGCCGCTCGCCCCGGACGAGGAGGGCGTGGTGGTCAACGCCGTCGGCGCCCGGCAGACGCTGCTCGGTGCCGACCTGACCTACCGCTGGCGTCCGCTGCAGCAGGGGCTCTACAAATCGTTCATCCTGCAGGCGGAGCTCCTGCGGCAGCTCAACGCGGACTCGCCGGTGTCCACACCGCCCCTGCCCGCGGGAGGCACGCCCATCGAGTATCTGGGCCCGCGGCGCGACGTGACCGGCGCCTACGCCTTCGCGCGCTGGCAGACGTCGCGCCGCGGCTACGTCGGCGGACGGTACGACTACGTGCAGTCGTACGATGCCGCCATCGATCCCGACCTGCACGCGGCGTCGCTCTACCTGGAGTTCTTCCCGAGCGAGTTCTCGAAGCTGCTCCTCGGCTACGAGCGCGTCTTCCAGGGCGGCCTGGGGAGCGGCTTCGGCGCCGACGCGCTGCACCGCCTCCTGCTGCAGGCCACCTTCGCCCTCGGGCCCCACAAGCCACATCCGTTCTGAGCGCGCGCTGGCGCGACCGATTCCTCATCGTTGACGCCCGGTGCCCTGCGCGCCGGAGGAGAAGCCGATGCACCGACGCACCTTCGTCGCCGCCCTCGCGGCGTTCACCCTGGCCGGCCCGACCGTGCTCGCCGCCCCGGCCGCCGCCCAGCTCAAGGTGGTGACGAGCACCACCGACCTGTACGACATCGCCACCGCGGTGGGCGGGAAGTACATCGAGGCCTCGCACATCGGCGAGGGCTATCAGGACCCGCACTTCATCGAGGCGAAGCCGAGCTTCGTGCTGAAGCTGCGCGACGCCGACGTCTGGGCCTTCGTCGGCCTGGACCTGGAGATCGGCTGGATGCCGCTCCTGCTGCAGGGCGCGCGCAACCAGAAGATCATGCAAGGGGGCAGCGGCTACCTCGACGTGTCCAAGGCCGTGCCGGTGCTCGACGTGCCGAGCGGCAACGTGGACCGCAGCCAGGGCGACGTGCACCCGCTCGGGAACCCGCACTACTGGCTGGAGCCGGAGAACGGCAAGCGCATGGCCGGGCTGTTCGCGCAGAAGTTCAGCCAGCTCGATCCGGCGCACGCCGCAGCCTACCAGGCCAACGCCAAGGCATTCGCGGCCAAGGTGGACGCGACGACGCGCGCCCTCGCCCCGCAGCTGGCGGCGATCAAGGGGAAGCCGATCGTGGCCTGGCACACCAGCTGGCGCTACTTCGCCGACTACACGGGCGCGAACATCGTCGGCTTCATGGAGCCCAAGCCGGGAGTGCCGCCGTCGCCGTCGCACCTGGCGGGGCTCATCCAGACGATGAAGCGCACCGGGGCCAAGGTGATCATCATGGAGCCCTTCTACGACCGGAAGATGGCCGACTTCGTGGCGAAGAACGTCCCCGGCACGAAGGTCCTCGTGCTGCCCCCCTCGGTGGGGGGCGTGCGCGGCGTCGACGACTACGTCGCGCTGATCCGCCACGACGTCACGCAGCTGGCGGCGGCGGTCCAATGACCCGTCCCCTGCCGGCGCCCGACGCGCCCCTGGTCTCCTTCGATCGCGCGACGCTCGGCTACGGGCATCGCGCGGTGCTCACCGACCTCACCTTCGACATCCCCGAGGGCGACTTCCTCGGGCTGGTCGGCCCCAACGGCGCCGGCAAGACGACGATCCTGCGGGCGATCCTCGGCTCGCTGGCGCCGCTGGCGGGGACGGTGAGCACGCGACCGGGGCTGCGCTTCGGCTACGTGCCGCAGCGCGACTCGGTGGAGTACAACTTCCCGCTGAAGGTGATCGACGTCGTGATGATGGGGCGCTACGACCGCATCGGGCTCGGCCGGCGGCCGTCGCGGGAGGATCGCGACCGGGCCTTCCAGGCGCTGGAGCACGTCGGCATCGCCGACCTCTCGGAGCGCGGCCTGACGGCGCTCTCCGGCGGGCAGAAGCAGCGCGCGCTGATCGCCCGGGCGCTCGTCGGGCAGCCGAACATCCTCGTGCTGGACGAGCCGACGAACGGCATGGACCTCGTCTCCACGACGCAGATCCTCGGGCTCGTGCGCGAGCTGCACGAGCGCGACGCGCTCACCGTGCTGATGGTGAGCCACGCGCTCAACGAGGTCGCCAGCTACGTGGAGCGGATCGCCCTCGTGCTCGAGGGGGCGTTCCGCATCGGGCGCGTGGGGGAGATCCTCACCGAGGAGACGCTCAGCGAGATGTACGGCATTCCCGTGGACGTCGACACCGTGAACGGCCACCGCATCGTCGTCGCGCGGCGCGAGGCGACCGGTGGCGCCACCCTCGGCCTGCACCGTCATGCTTAGCGCGGTCGCCCTCTTCCGCGAGGCGCTGTACGGCTCGCTCGTCATCGCCGTCGCCTGCTCGGTGCTCGGCGTGTACGTCGTCCTGCGCCGCATCGTCTTCGTCGGGGCGGCGCTGGCGCAGATGTCCTCCGCCGGCATCGCCCTGGCGCTCTTCCTCGGCGGCTTCGCGGCCACGGCGACGCTCGGGGCCTATCCGGTGACGCTCTCGCTCGTCGCGACGCTCGGCGGGGCGCTGGTCTTCGGCCTCGGTGGTCGGGCCAAGGTCACCCCGGACGCGGCCATCGGCACGGCGTACGCCGTGGCCGCGGCGGTCGGCATCCTGCTCATCGCCAAGGCCCGCGGCGGCGAGGCGCACGACATCTTCCTGCAGGGGAACATCCTCGGGCTCACGCGACGCGACACGTACACGCTGATGGCCGTCGCCATCCCGGTGTTGCTGGCGCACGTGGTCTTCTACAAGGAGTTCCTCTTCGTCTCCTTCGATCGCGAGACGGCGCGCACGCTGGGCTACAACGTCGCGTTCTGGAACCTCTTCCTGTACTTCACGCTGGGCCTCGTCATCGCCTTCGCGATGCAGTTCGCCGGCGTGATGCTGGTGTTCAGCTTCCTGGTGCTGCCGGCGGTGACGGCGCTGCTCCTGGCGCAGAGCATGGCGGCGACGTTCGCCTGGGCGGTGGTGTCGGCGGTGGTCGCGGCGGTGGTCGGCTTCTCCCTCTCCATCCCGTTCGACCTCCCCACCGGACCGGCGATCATCGCCGTCTCGGGGGTGCTCGTACTGCTCGCGTCGCTCGTGCGGCGCACGCAGCGGCGATAGCGGATCTCGCAGCGTCGGCAGCGACCCGGACGGGAACTCACGCGGAGACGGAGGGCGCGGAGCAGCGCATCTGGAGCTCTCCGCGCCCTCCGCATCTCCGCGTGAGCCTGCAGGGGATTAGATTTCGCGTCCGCGCGCGCCGCGCCGGCGCGCCGAGATGCGAGACGGCCCGCCGTCCTGACCGGGACGTCCCCCACCCTCGCCGTCCGCCGACTTCCAGGAGCATCATTTGTCCACTGCCGACCTGGCCACCGCCCCGCACGGCGGCGACCACGACGACATCATCTATCCCGCGACCGTCCCCTTCCTCCTCGTCCATGCCGCCTGCCTGGCGGCGATCTGGACGGGGGTGACCGGCGGCGCGCTCGTGCTCTGCCTCGTGCTGTACGTCGTGCGCATGTTCGGTGTCACGGCGGGTTACCACCGCTACTTCTCGCACCGCAGCTACAAGACCAGCCGCGTGGGGCAGTTCCTGCTCGCCTGGCTGGCACAGAGCTCCGCACAGCGCGGCGTGCTCTGGTGGGCGGCCAAGCACCGCCACCACCACAAGCACTCGGACACCGAGGAGGACGTGCACTCCCCGCGGCACGCCGGCTTCCTCCACGCGCACGTGGGCTGGATCTTCACGCCGCGCCACGGGGAGACCGACTACTCGGCGATCCCCGACCTGACGAAGTACCCGGAGCTGCGCTGGCTGGAGCGGCATCCGTACCTGCCGGCGGCCGTGCTGGCGGTGCTCTGTTTCGCGCTCGGCGGCTGGCCGGGGCTCGTCGTCGGCTTCTTCTGGAGCACGGTGCTGCTCTACCACGGCACCTTCATGATCAACTCGCTGGCGCACGTGCACGGCTCGCAGCGCTACGTGACCGGCGACGACTCGCGCAACAACTGGCTGCTGGCCCTCGTCACGCTCGGCGAGGGGTGGCACAACAACCACCACGCATACCAGCGCTCGACGCGGCAGGGCTTCCGCTGGTGGGAGATCGACCCGACGTTCTACGTGCTGACGGCGCTGAGCTGGGTGCGCGTGGTGTGGGAGCTGGCGGAGCCGCCGGCGGAGGTGGTGCGGGGCGAGCGGCGGCTCGGGCGCGCGGTGGTGGAGAAGGTGGCGCGGCAGCTCGCCGCCAGCTTCCCCGCGGAGCGTATCAGCGCGCAGCTGCGCGAGGCGTGGGCGCACACGCCGAGGCTGGAGGAGCTGCGGGCGCGGGCGCAGGCGGCCGGCGGGAGCGCGGCCGCGGCGCTGGCCGCGCTGCACCTGCCGCACGTCCCCTCGGCCGACGAGCTGCGCCAGCGGGCACAGGAGATGTTCGCGCACACGCCGTCGCTGGACGAGATCGTGCTGCGCGCGCGCGAGCTGATCCTGCACGACGTCTCGGCGCGTCTGCTCGGCGGGCCCGAGCTGCGGCCGGCCATGGGCTGAGCCGCCGCTGCCGCCGTCACGAAACGCCAGACGCCCCGGTGGTCCGCGGACCACCGGGGCGTCTGGCGTTCGGGCCTCCGTCGTGCGGCACCCGCCGACATCGGCGAGCGCCGGCCGGCCTCACTGCGGCGGCGGGGTCGTGCTGGTATCGCGCGTGGTATCCGTCCGGGTGGTGTCCATCCGGGTGGTGTCCATCGTCCCCATGCCCGTGTCCATGGGCGCCGGCGCGGCCGCCGGCGGCGGCGCGGCTCCCATACCCGTGTCCATGGTGGCCTCATCGTCGTTGCCGCCGCAGGCGGCGAGGCCCACGAGCGCCGCGGTCGCGACCGCGGCGGGCATCAGCAGGTTCCGCTTCATCACGTCCTCCTCATCGACCGAGTCGATGGTTGCGCCGCCGATGGCGCGCTCGGGATGGCGCGGCCGGTGGCGGATGGGGATAGCGGACTGCCGCTGGCGCAACTGCCGGGCCACGGCGCCGCGCCGTGACCGCCAGCGGCCGGAACGGCAGCGGGCGGCGGGCCGAGATGCGCCGCCGCCCGCTCCCACCACATCGCGCGATCGGTCAGCGGCCGCGCTTGGCCGCGCCCTTCGCCGCGCTCTTGCCGGCGCCCTTGGCGGCCGCCGCACCCTTGCTCTTCCCGCTCACCGTCGCCTTGAGGCTGGCGCCGGCCTTGAAGCCGGGAACCTTGCTCGCCGCGACCTTGATCGACTCCCCCGTCTGCGGGTTCCGGCCCATGCGCGCGCCGCGCTTGCGGACGCCGAAGGCGCCGAAGCCGGTGAGCGTCACGGTGTCACCCTTCTTGAGCGCCTTGGCGATGTAGCCCTCGCTCGGGTGGAAGATGGCGCTGACCACCTCGCCGGCCTCACGGCGCGACATCTCGAAGCGGTCCGCCAGGGCGTCGATCAACTCGGTACGGTTCATCGTGTTCTCCAGGTGGAATGGCGTAATGCGCACCGACGCATTCGCGCAGTGCCGGTACAGTGACGCAATCGGCCGCGAAGCGCAACGGGCTCCACCGCATTTTCCCCGTCGGCACTGGCGATCGGGGCCCCGCGCACGCCGGCGATCTCGCGGCGGGGCGCCCCGCGCCCGCGCTCAGCCGGGCGGGAGGCCGGCGGTGATGGCGAGCTGCACGCGCTCGAGCTGGTGGTCGTTGTTGACGAAGTAGAGCGCGACCAGGTTGAGCGAGTGAATCACCGCCGGCGGCCGCAGGATGCCGCTCGTGGCGGCCGGCTCGGCGTCGTCCGGGCGCGCCGTGGCCGCCTCGCGGCGCGCATCGGCGGTGTCGGCGTAGAGGAAGAGCTGCAGCTCGCCGCCGCCCACCTGGTAGGCGCGGCCGGCGATCGTCAGCCCCGGCTGGCGAATGCTGTCGGCCACCAGGCGGGCGCCGAACCCGGCGCGCGACAGCCGCTCGATCGCGCTGCAGGTACGCCAGAGTCCCGCCATCGGACAGGGGGCGGCATCCGCTCCCACCGTCGTCGACGCCGCCGCCGCTCCGGTGGTGGCCGTATCGGCCGCCGGCGGCGGCTCCACCAGTGGGCGAGCGGGCGGCTGTCGCTCCCCGGCGTCGCCGCTCCCATCACAGGCGGCGAGGAAGAGCAGCGCCAGCGTCGCGTGGCGCCGCGCGGCGCGGCGGGACCGCAGGAGCGAGATGAGAACCGAACCGGACATGGACCATGTGGGAAGGGACGCCACCGGCGCACGGGCGTGCGCCGGCCGCGGTGGCCGCGCCGGCCTCGTGACCGCGTGGCCGCGCGGTGGCCGCGTCGATGCGCCCGAGGAGGACGTACGCCGGCGAAAGCTATGCGCGCCCGTCGCGGCGGCAACGCGCCCCGGCGCGCGGTCGAGTGGGCACCGCCGGAACGACGACGGCCCCGGCAGATCTGCCGGGGCCGTCGTCCACCTGCGTGCCGCGGCGCCGCGCTGCGGGCCGCCGGCGTGGAGCGTCGTCGGAGCTCAGAAGCCCGACGTGGTCGGCACCGCCGCCACGGCCGACTGGCCGACGCCCTCGATGACGAAGACCACGCGACGGTTGGCCTCGGCGCCCGCGTCGTCACGCTGCGCGCCCTGGTTCACCTGGCGCGCCTCACCGTAGCCGACGGTGCGCAGCTGCATGTCGCTCATCCCCTTCGCCACCAGGTAGCTCTTCACCGACTCGGCCCGGCGCTGCGAGAGCTCCTTGTTGTACGCCGCGGAGCCGGCCGGATCGGCGAAGCCCTCGACGGTGATCGTGGCGTTCGGGTAGTACTTCTGCGCCACCGCGGCGAAGCGATCCAGCGCCGCCTGGTCCTGCTGCCGCACCGTCGCGTCGTCGAACGCGAAATTCACCGGGAAGGCGAACTTCAGGCCGTCCTCGAGCGCCGTGATCTTGGCACCGAACTCGGTACGCATGGCCTGCAGCTCGGTACGGAGCGCGGCGATGTCGCTGCGCAGCTGCTCGTCGGCCTGCTCGCGCGCGGTGCGCTCGGCGCCGACTTCGGAGGCGATCTGCGCGCTGAGCGTGTCGCGCACGACGCCCACCTGCTCACGAACGAAACCCTTGGTCGCGCACGCCTGCAGCAGCGTCACGCTGGCCAGGCCCATGCCGATCACGCGAATGCTCAGTGCCATTGCCACAACTCCGTTGGGGTAGTCTCGGTATGCCGCTTCGCTTGCCCGCGAGGTGAAGCGAAATGTGTACCGACCCCGGTCGGTGAGGCGTGACTGCGGTCACCATTCCCGGGACTTTCTGTCCCGCCGAGTGACGCAGATCACACCGGCCCGCCCCGCCGGCCCGCCGTCTCGGCCGGCCGCCCCGGCTCACTGGCCGCGCTTGAGCCACTCCCCCCCGTCCACCACGAAGACGGCGCCGGTGACCCAGTCCCCGGCCGGTGAGGCGAGGAAGGCCACCATCTGCGCGACGTCGGCCGGCTCCCCCATGCGCCCGAGCGGGATCGTCTCGTGCGCCCGCTCCGCCAGCGCCTGCTGCACGGCGAAGACGTCCGGCGCGCTGCTGCCGGCCGGGGGCGCGAAGGCCTTGAGGACGCCCTCGGTGGGAATGGGCCCGGGTGCTACCGCATTGACGCGCACACCGTGCGGCGCCCACTCGAGCGCCAGCGTGCGCGTGAGCGCGTCCACCCCGGCCTTGGCGGCGGTGGCGTGGGCCATCAGCGGCCAGCCCCGGTAGTGGAGCGTCATGGAGACGTTGACGATGCGGCCCCCGCCCTGCTCCCGCATCACCGGGAGCACGGCCTGGGAGCAGTAGAAGGTGCCGAAGAGGTCGATCTCGACGACGCTGCGCCAGGCGTTCGGGGAGAGGGTCTCCGACGGCGCGTAGAAGTTGCCCGCGGCGTTGTTGACGAGCAGGTCCAGCCGCCCATGCTCGCGCACGACGTCGGCCACCACGGTGCGGACGCGATCGGGGTCGCGGACGTCCATCGCTGCCGCCGAGGCCGTCCCGCCCGCGTCGACGATGCGTGCGACGGCGCTCTCGAGCCGTTCCGCCTTGCGGCTGGCGAGCACGACGTGCCCGCCCAGCCGTGCGAACAGCTCGGCGATGCCGAAGCCGATGCCGCTCCCGCCACCGGTGACGAGCGCCACCTGGCCGTCGAAGAGTCCGTCGCGGAAGACGGGATGCGTGCTCATGGGCAGGGCTCCGGCGGGAGGAGAGGGGGAGGCGGATCGGCCGGCTCGGATGCCAGCCCGATCGACGCGTCGGGGAGCGCGACGCACGGACCGGCCCCACCGGCCGACGCGCCCTCCTCCTCCGGCGCGACGGCCGGGAAGGCGAGATCGAGCGCCAGCTGGCCGACGGGCGCGAAGCTGAGGCGGTGGTGCGGCGAGAGGCCGGCATCGCGCAGCGCACGCTGGTGCTCGGCAGTACCGTAGCCGGCGTTGCGCTGCCAGCCGTAGGCTGGGTAGCGCGCGGCGAGTGCCGTCATCAGCCGGTCGCGCGTGACCTTGGCGACGATGGAGGCGCAGGCGACGCTGTAGCAGCAAGCGTCACCGCCGACGACGGCGGTGTGGGCGAGCGGCAGGGTGCGGATCGGGCGCCCGTCCACCAGCACGTGCTCGGGAGCGACGGCCAGGCGCGCCAGGGCGCGGCGCATGGCGAGCACGGTCGCGTGGTAGATGTTCACCCGGTCGATCTCGCGCACCGATGCGGCGCCGAGACCGAGGGCGAGCGCGCGACGGCGGATCTGCACCGCCAGCCTCGTCCGCTCGAGGGCGGTGAGCCGCTTGGAGTCGGCCACACCGGCGATGGCGCGGGCATCGGGAGGCATGATGACGGCACAAGCGACGACGGGGCCCGCCAGGGGGCCCCGTCCGACCTCATCCACGCCGGCGATCAGCCGGATGCCCGCCTGGCGCAGCTCGCGCTCGAGGGGGCTCCACCGGCTCCGCGAGCCGGCCACCGGGGCTCAGCCCCGCGAGCCGGCCTCGCCGGCGCCCGGCGCCCGCACCTTGCGCTCCTTGATGCGCGTCGCCTTGCCGGTGAGGTTGCGCAGATAGTAGAGCTTGGCCCGGCGCACCATGCCGCGGCGCACGACCGTGATGTCACCGATCATCGGGCTGTGCACGGGGAAGATGCGCTCGACGCCCACGCCGTTGGAGATCTTCCGCACGGTGAACGTCTCGCTCACGCCGCTGCCGCGGCGGGCAATGCACACGCCCTCGAACGCCTGCAGCCGCTCCTTCTCGCCTTCCTTGACGCGCACGTTGACGCGAAGGGTGTCGCCCGGACGGAACGGCGGCACGTCGGAGCGGAGGTACTCTTTCTGGGTCTCGATGAACGGATGCATATGACGCTCGGCGCCCACGAGCGGGCGCGGCTGGGGTTGCGAGGGGTAGAAGACTGGGGAAGTTAGTGAGGGCGGCGGGGTTACGCCAGGGCGCCGCGCCTGCCGCCCTGGCCAGCGCGCGGGACGCGCCGTCGGGCGCCGCTCAACCGTCCGCGGAGTCGCCGGCCGCGCGCGCGCGCAGCTCGCTGAGCCGCCGCCCCTCCTCCTCCTTCCACCGGGCGATCCGCTTGTGGTCGCCGGAGAGGAGCACCTCGGGCACGCGGTGGCCGCGGTACTCCGGCGGGCGGGTGTAGCTCGGCGCGCTCAGGCCACGGTCGAAGAAGGAGTCGGTGCGCGCGCTCTCCAGGTCGGACATCGCCCCCGGCAGCAGCCGCACGGTGGCGTCGACGATGGCGAGCGCCGCCGGCTCCCCCCCGCTCAGCACGAAATCACCGAGCGACAGCTCCTCGGTGGCCAGGTGGTCGGCGACCCGCTGGTCGACGTCCTTGTAGTGGCCGCAGAGCAGCGTCAGCTCGCTCCCCTCGGCGAAGCGGCGCGCGTCGGCCTGCGAGAAGACGCGCCCGCGCGGCGAGAGGAGGACGATGGGCGCGGTGGCGCCAAGCTCCTCCACCGCCTCGAAGAAGGGACCGGGCTTCATGACCATCCCCGGACCGCCGCCGTATGGGTAGTCGTCCACCGTGCGGTGGCGGTCGTGGGTGTAGTCGCGCAGGTCCACCACGCGGTAGCGCACGCCCCCCGCCGCCACCGCGCGCGCCGGGATGCTGAGGGCGAGCGGCGCCTCGAAGAACGAGGGGAAGATGGTGACGACGTTGATCGTGAGCATGGCGGGACGGGCGGTGCGCCGCCCTCAGTCGAGCAGGCCCTCGGGCGGCTCGACGACGAGCACCCGACCCTCGCGATCCACCTTCGCGATCACCTCGTCGCGCCACGGGATGATGACCGTGCCGCCGCCGTCGCGCTTCACGTCGAGCCCGAGCCCCTGCGGCAGCTCGTAGACCGCCTCGACGACGCCGAGCGGCGCGCCATCCGGCAGCTCGACGCGCATCCCGTAGAGCTCGTGGATGTAGACCTCGCCCTCCTCGAGCGGCGCTGCCTCCTCTCCCGGAAGCAGGAGAAAGCGGGCACGCCACTTCTCCGCCTCCTCGCGCGAGTCGATACCGGCGAAGCGGACGATGAAGCCGCCCTTGAAGGGGCGCGCCGACGCCACGACCAGCTCGCGCCGGTCCCGGCCGATCGTGCCGGCGGGCGTCCCGCCGAACAGACGACGGCCGGACGCGAAGATCGCGTCCGGCCGGTCGGTGATCGGCTCCACGACGAGCTCCCCCTGGAGGCCGTGGACCTTGCGGACGCGCCCGACGATGACCCATTCGGGCGCGGACACTCAGCCCTCCGCCGGCGCCTCGGCCCGCGGCTCCTCGGCCGGCGGCTCCTCGCGCACCGGCACGGCGTTGACCGCCAGGGCGCGCTGCCGCCGCGCCAGCATCCGCTCGTGCTTCTGCTTCATGACGCCGGCCTTGCGGAGCAGCGAGCGAACCGTGTCGGACGGCTGCGCGCCGACGCCGAGCCAGTAGAGGGCACGCTCGTTGTCGACCTTCAGCCCCCCCTCACTCTGCCGCGGGGAATACTGCCCGATGATCTCGATGAACTTGCCGTCGCGCGGGCTCTGCGAGTCGGCGACGACGATGCGGTAGACGGGCGCCTTCTTGCGGCCGCCGCGGCGGAGACGGATGCGAACCATGAGACGATGACTCCCTGACAGAGTGGTGGTGCTGAAACCGGGCTCCTCGCACGGCCGGGATTTCCGGCGCGCACCCGGGTACTGCGAGCGATCAGCGCCGAGCGCTCAGCGATCGGCGAAACACCCTCTGACGAGCCACTACGGGCCAGCCCGGGGCCGTCACGCTGATCGCCGTTCGCTGATCGCTCATCGCTTACCTCATCCCGAACATCCCCGGCGGCATGCGGAGATTCCCGCTGGCCGCCTTCTTCATGAGCTTCTGCATGTCGCGGAACTGCTCGAGCAGGCGATTGACCTCGCTGATCGGGCGGCCGGCGCCCTTGGCCACACGCAGGCGGCGCGAGCCGTTGAGCAGCGTCGGATTCTTTCGCTCGGCGGGCGTCATCGAGAGGATGATCGCCTCGACGTGCTTCATCCGCTTCGGGTCGGTGTTGGCCTGCTTGAGCATCTTGCTGTTCACGCCCGGCAGCAGCTTGAGCAGCCCCTCGAGCGGCCCGAGCTTCTGGATCTGGCGCATCGCGGCGAGGAAGTCCTCGAGGTCCATCCCCTCCTTGCGCACCTTCTTCTCGAGCTTCTTCGCCTCGGCCTCGTCGAACGCCGTCTGCGCCTTCTCCACGAGGGTGACGACGTCGCCCATCTGGAGGATGCGGCCGGCCATGCGCTCGGGGTAGAACTCCTCGAGCGCGTCCAGCTTCTCGCCGACGCCGATGAACTTGATCGGCTTCTTGAGGACACCGTAGATGGAGAGCGCGGCGCCGCCGCGGGCGTCGCCGTCCATCTTGGTGAGCACGACGCCGGTGACGCCGAGCGCCTGGTCGAAGCCCTGGGCGATGCGCACGGCGTCCTGGCCGGTCATGCCGTCGGCGACGAAGAGGATCTCGTCGGGGCGCACCGCCTCCTTGAGGCGGCGCAGCTCGTCCATCATCTCCTCGTCGATCTGCAGCCGGCCGGCGGTGTCGACGATGACGACGCGGTCGCGCTCGCGGCGCGCCTGCTCGATGCCCCCGCGGGCGATGCGCACGACGTCGGTGGTACCACGGTCCGTGTAGACGGGCACGCCCACCTGGCCGCCGACGGTCTCGAGCTGGTCGATGGCGGCCGGGCGGTAGACGTCGCCGGCGACGAGGCGGGTGGCACGCCCCTCGGCCTTCAGGCGGCGGGCCAGCTTGCCGGCGGTGGTCGTCTTGCCGGAGCCCTGCAGGCCGACCATCAGGATGACGGCGGGCGGGACGGAGCCCAGCTTGAGCCCCTCGCGCCGCTCGCCGAGCATGGCGGTGAGCTCGTCGTGGACGATCTTGACGAGCTGTTGGGCGGGCGAGACGGTGCGCAGCGTGGCGATGCCGACGGCCTTCTTCTCCACGCGCTCCAGGAACTCGCGCGTGAGCTGGAAGTTGACGTCGGCCTCGAGGAGGACGCGGCGCACCTCGCGCAGCCCCTCCTTGATGTCGGCCTCGGTCAGCACGCCGCGGCCGCGGAGGCGCGCGAAGGTCGCCTCGAGTTTCTCGCTCAGCTCATCGAACATAGCCTTGAAACGTAAGCCGTTCCCCGTCCGGCGACTAGGGGCCGTGCCCGAGGGCCGGAATCTTGCTGGCCGTCGGCGATCCGTACGCGTAGACTACGCCCCGCTGGCCGGACGCTAGCACCCCGCTGGCCCCCACTGCTCGTCGCTCGTCGCTCGTCGCTCGTCGCTCGTCGCTCGTCGCTTCCCGATCCCCCCGGTTCATGGCCCGCCCCACGCGCAAGGACGACATCCTCAAGTCGGAGCTCCCTCCGAGCCTGCCGCTGATGGCGCTGCGCTCGACGATTGTCTACCCGCTCGGCACGATCGCGGTCCAGATGGGCGCCCCCGAGAACCTGGCGCTGCTGCGCGCCTTCGAGGACGAGCCCGGGCTCGTCGTGGCGCTCGTCGTCGCCAACGGCGAGCACGACGACCCGCCCGACCCGGCGCGCTTCATCGGCAAGGTGGGCGTGGCGGCGCGCGTCCACGAGCGCATCAACCTGCCCGGCGACACCGTCCAGATCACGCTGCAGGGGCTGCGCCGCATCACGCTCGAGGGGGTCGTGCAGACGATGCCCTTCCCGGTGGCCAAGGTGGCCGCCGTGCGCGAGACCCCGGGCGACCCGGCCGAGCTGGACGACCTCATCGCGCGCACCATCTCGGCAGCGGAGAAGCTGGCCGACCTCATCGACCGCATCCCCGACGAGGTGCCGCAGATCCTCCAGATGAACGTCTCCGACCCGGGCCGCTTCGCCGACCTGGCGGCGACGAACATGAACTTCCGCATCTCCGACAAGGACGAGGTGCTCCAGCGCCTCGACGTCGGCGAGCGGATCAAGTTCGTGCTCTCGCGCCTCGAGCGCGAGCTGCAGCGCGCCCAGGTGATGGAGGACGTCAAGCGGCAGACCGAGGTCAAGATCGAGCAGCACCAGCGCGAGTTCTACCTCCGCCAGCAGCTGCGCGCCATCCAGGCCGAGCTGGGCGAGGGGGACCCGAGCGAGAAGGAGGCCGCCGACCTGCAGCGCCGCCTCGACGAGGCCAGGCTGCCCGAGCGCGCCAACGCCGAGGCGCGCCGCGAGGTGGAGCGGTTGCGCATGCTCTCCCCGGCGTCGAGCGAGTACCACGTCATCCGCACCTACCTGGACTGGGTGCTGGCCCTCCCCTGGCACAAGCGCAGCGGCGACGAGCAGCTGGATGCGCACATCGAGCTGGCCAAGGTGGAGGAGGCGCTGGACGAGCGGCACTACGGGCTGCGTGAGGCCAAGGAGCGCATCCTCGAATACCTGGCCGTGCGCAAGCTGCGCGGCGGCGACCCGCACGGCCCGATCCTCTGCTTCGTCGGCCCGCCGGGCACCGGCAAGACCTCGCTGGGCGAGGCGATCGCCAAGTCGATCGGCCGGGCGTTCTACCGGATCTCCGTGGGCGGCGTGCGCGACGAGGCCGAGATCCGCGGCCACCGCCGCACCTACGTGGGCGCCATGCCGGGGCTCATCATCCAGGCGCTGCGCCGCGTCCAGGTGAAGGACCCGGTGCTGATGATCGACGAGATCGACAAGATGTCGAGCGGCGGCCCCAGCGGCGACCCGACCGCCGCCATGCTGGAGGTGCTCGACCCGTCGCAGAACAAGGAGTTCGTCGACCACTACCTGAACCTGCCGTTCGACCTCTCGAGCTGCCTCTTCATCTGCACGGCCAACAACCTCTTCGACATCCCGGGCCCGCTGCGCGACCGGATGGAGGTCATCCGCATCGCCGGCTACACGATCGAGGAGAAGGTCGAGATCGCGTGGCGCTACCTGATCCCGCGACTGCTCGAGGATCACGGCATCACGGACAAGGACATCCAGTTCACCGACGAGACGCTCGGCTTCATCGGCAAGCGCTACTCGCGCGAAGCGGGGCTGCGCAACTTCGAGCGCAACCTGGCGGCCATCATGCGCAAGCGCGCGCGCGCCAAGGCGGAGGGCGAGGAGGGCGCGTGGGTGATCGACACCGCCAAGGTGGAGGAGGTGCTCGGCGTGCCGCGCTACCCGCTGGAGGAGGCCGAGAAGGAGCCGGAGATCGGCGCGGTGACGGGGCTCGCGTGGACGTCCACCGGCGGCGAGCTGATGCTCATCGAGGCGCTGCGCATGCCGGGCAGCGGCCGGCTCACCGTCACCGGCCAGCTCGGCGACGTGATGCGCGAGAGCGTGGACGCGGCCTACTCCTACGTCCGGTCGCGCGCCGAGACGCTGGGGGTGGAGGAGCAGGAGTTCCGCGACAGCGACCTGCACATCCACTTCCCCGCCGGGGCGATCCCGAAGGACGGTCCGAGCGCCGGCATCGCCGTCACGCTGGCGATCGCCAGCGTGCTGAGCCGCCGCCCGGTGCGGCGCGACGTGGCGATGACGGGCGAGGTGACGCTGCGCGGCAAGGTGCTGGAGATCGGCGGGGTGAAGGAGAAGGTGCTGGCCGCCTACCGCGCCGGCCTGCGCGAGGTGCTCCTCCCCAAGGGGAACGAGAAGGACCTGCGCGACGTGCCCGACGAGGTGCGCGCGTCGATGGCCTTCACCTTCGTCGGCACGATGGACGAGGTGCTCCGCCTCGCCCTGCTCCCCACCCCGGAGCCGCACCTCGCCGACCATCCGCCCAACGAGACGACGGCCGAGCCGCGCGTCGCCGACAGCGACGTCACGCAGCTGCCCGCCGACGTCGCGGTGTGAAGGGCGAGGGAAGAGGGAGTAGGGAAGAGGGAAGAGGGACCGCCCCGGGACACTCCGCCCCGTGGTTCCCTCTTCCCTCTTCCCTCTTCC
Source organism: Gemmatimonadaceae bacterium (assembly GCA_035761165.1). Classification (GTDB taxonomy): domain Bacteria; phylum Gemmatimonadota; class Gemmatimonadetes; order Gemmatimonadales; family Gemmatimonadaceae; genus CALCHX01. The sequence continues at coordinate 20,411 of DASTRO010000182.1, forward strand.
CTCTTCCCTCTTCCCTCTTCCCTCTTCCCTCTTCCCTCTTCCCTCTTCCCTCTTCCCTCTTCCCTCGCCCCTCCTACATCAACCGCCCGATCGTATACAGGATCAGCC
>DASTRO010000183.1:0-5065 GCA_035761165.1 Gemmatimonadaceae bacterium
GTACTGGCGGTAGAGCGCCTGCTGCCGGGCCTCGTACGCGGCGGCGCGCTCGGCGAGGTCGGCGTCCAGCCGATCGAGGAGGGCGCGCGCCATCGGGTCGCCGTGCGCCGCGTCGCGCCGGAGCGCGGAGAGCCGGTGCTGCAGGGTGTCGTAGCAGGCCGACGCCGCGTCACAGGCGAGCCCGTTGTAGTCCCCGCGGGGCGGCGGCTCGCCGGCCGCGTGCCGCTCCGCCCACTCGGCGTCGAGCGCTGTGAGGATCGCCGCGCGGATCGGCTCCGGGCTCGTGATCGCGTGCCCCCGACGGAAGCTGTCCTCGACGAAGCGGTCGCCGATCGCCTGGAGCCGCAGCTTCTCGTCGCGGCGCGCCTGCCACGAGGGGAAGCCCGTCCGCTGCGCGAGGCCGTGCAGCTGCCGGTCGATGGCGTCCCACGCGTTCTGCAGCGAGCCGGGATCCGCCGGCCGCTCGGTGGGCGAGAGGAAGAGGGCGCGCGGCGACTCCAGCGTCGCGTCGAGCGCGTCCAGCGACGCGGTGTCCTGCGCGTGAGCCAGCGTGATGTTGCGCATTCGGTTCAGACTCCTATCTTTGGGGTGTGCCGTGCTGATCCCACGGCTCGTTGGACTGCTCCACGAGAGTTGACCCACGCCCCCGGTGGTCCCACGCCATCCGGGGGCGCTCTCTATCTGGTCCTGCCGATCCTGCCGGTCCTGCCCTGGTGCCCGTTCTTGTGGTAGGCGCGATTCACGCTGGCCAGCACGTCGGCGCGCAGCCGCTTCTCCTGCTGCTCCCGATCCGCCTCGCTCATGGCTGCACGCTGGCGCAGCGCGTGACGCCGACCGATCTCGCGGTCGATGAGCCACGGGCTCACGAGGAACCACAGGCCCACCACCGTCAGCGCAGCCGACAGGACGGCGCGCCAGCTCCACCATTCGCTCTGGTCCATCACGCGGCCCTCAGCGGCTCGGCCGCGGCCACGCTCCCCGGGATCGGCGGCATCTCGTGCCACGCGCCCCCGTCCGAGGCGGGGAGGAACCACACCGACCCGTCGTCGCAGGCCACCACCGTCAGCACGCGCATGCCCCCGTTGCCGTCCGGGCTCGCCGCCTCGGCGATCGCCACCGGTCTGCGTCGCGGGTCCATGGTCAGGCCACCTGCCGCGGCGTGCGGGGCGACCGTGGACGAGCCGATCCGAGGGACCGGACGCCGCGGAGCCGCATCTGCTGCGCGTGGTAGAGCAGCACGTGCCCGGTGTGCTCCAACTGCTCCGCGTGGCGGAGCGAGAGTCGGCCGGCCTCCTCCAACGCCTCGGGCGTCTGCTCGATGGCCGCCCGGGTCTGCGACACGTCGGTCGGCGAGTCGATGCTCGCCTCGGCGAGGAGCACGGCCAGCGGCGACACGGCCGCGGGCGACGGCGCCGGCGGATACTGCTGGTCCGTGATCTCCAGGATCGCCCGTCCCAGCTCCCGCACGTGCTCCCGACGCTGGCCTGCCCGAACGGCCGCGAAGATGAGCGTGAGCAGCGGCAGCCAGGGCGCCGAGCGGCCCTCCAGGGCGTTGTCGAACGTGGCGCGCGGCTCGGGCCGGCTCTTCAGCCCCTGGCACATCAGGCGTACCGCATCCCGCATTCGGCGATCGGCCTCGATTCGCTGCGGGAGCGAAAAGGGCGGTGACTTTCGTTGGCGCATCGTCGCTCCTGCGTGAGTAGTTGACCCTGTGCCACGACTGCTTCCCTTCCCTGCCAGCGCGCCTGATCCGCGCGCCGTTCCCCGCCAGACAGCGCGGGGTCCACCAGGCCGGCCGCCCTCGCGGGGCGGCTACGCCGCTGGCTACGCCACCCTGGCTCGCCGCGGCTCGAATAGCGTGTCGACCGGGACGCCGAGGCGCCGGGCGATCACCGCCTCGACGTCGGCATTGCGCCGCCGCCCGGCGATCACGTGCGAGACCAGCGTCCGGTCCACCTGGGCCTCATCGGCGATCTCGAGCTGCGTGATTTCCCGCCGGAGGAGTTCGAGCTTGAGGTACAGGCTCGACGCGCGCATACTGTCACCTTGTTGCGGTCATTGGCGGCGCCGGAGTACGCCGCCCACGTACACAGTACGCGATCGACGTACACCTGTCAAGCGTGTGACTTGTCGCTAGGTCCGGGGAGGGGCCGCGCGGTGGAGACCATGGCGGACCGGATCAAGGCGGCGCTGAGCGATGCCGGCCTCAACATTTCGCGGCTTGCCGAGGAGTGGGGGCTCAACCGCGGCGCGTTGACGAACCGCATCAACGGCGGCGACATGGCCGAGCCGGAGCTCGAGCGGCTCGCGCAGCGCGTTGGGCGGCCGGTCTGGTGGCTGCGCTACGGTGACGTGGCCGCGCAGGGCGCGACGGCCGGCGCGCGCGCGTTGCCTGCCTACTGGCAGGGCGTCAACTACGCCGTGCTCGAGATGCTGGAGCGGATCACCGCCCTGCAGCGGGAGGTCAACCAGCACACCATCCCGATGCCCAAGAAGGCAGCCTACCGCGGTACCGATCGGCCGGTACGGGCCGTGGCCGAACCGGGAGCGGCGTTGCCTCCGGCTACCGCCCCGGAGCCACCCGAAGCGGACGCGGAGAGCGTGCGCCAGCAGCTGCAGGCGCAGGAGGCGCTGGAGGCCGCGGCGCGGGAGCAGGCACGACGCGGAGGGAAGAAGAAAGCGTGAGGACCGGCGGCGCTTCTTCGCCGGCTGCCAGGATGCGCCGGTCGGCGCGGGCTTCGAGATCGGCCACGAACTGCGCGCACGCCTCCAGCACGTCGACCGTCACCTCGTCCGCGTCGACCAACACTCTGAGCGTCTGTCCGTGTCGCGTGCGCAGCGTTAGCTGGCGGGAGCCGGCGACCGGCTCACCCACGGTCACGGCATGGAGCGAAGGAGCGACGGCAGGGCGGAGCGACCGGATCGACATGGGGCGGGAGGATGCTGGGTGACCGTGCAGGACGTCCACCGGCGAAGAGGCGGACCCTGGACAGCGACCGTGAGATGATGCTAACGGGCCGTATGGAGCGGTACCACCTGGGAGGCCGGAACGCTGTTCGGGTTTCCTTCGGGCCTGGATTCCGAGTGTAGCGCCGCCCACTGACAGACGGCAAGATGGGCGCGAACGCCACACTGCGGCCGTTCCGTGTGGCGCCAGTGCGTCACCTGTCGTGCTTACCGGCCGGCACGATCGTCCAGGGGTGCACTCTGTTCAATAGCAGCAGTAGGGCCCCGCCCACGCCCGACGCCGGGCCGGCGGGTGACGTTCACCGACCGGCCTCACCCTCTCATGCAGGACACCCGGGACACTGTCTCGACCCCAGCCGCCAAGGCGATCATGCGGAAGTGGCGGCAGTACTACCGTCGCGCCGAGTGGGCGCACCTCGGTGCGCAGCCTGGCGGACGCCAGCGCCAGCTCCGCCGCGTGCTCGGCCGCCCGATCCGCGCTGCCCTCCTGGCCTACGAGCACACGCGCGACCCGCTGGCCGCCCACGTCGCACGACGCGGCCCCTCACGCCCCCGCCAGTTCCTCCACCTCTGGTGGCTCCGAATGCGGCACGGCCTCGAGCCGTTCGCGTACTACCGGCTCCGCCTCTACGAGCCCGAGATGCGCCGGCGAGCGCACGGCGTCGTCCGCGAGCACGAGATGGGGCGCATCATGCGCCGGCTGAGCGCGGCCGATCCGCTGCGTGGCCGGAGCCTGCTCAGCGACAAGATGCGCACCTTGGCGTGGTGCGCCGAGCATGGGCTGCCGACGGCTGGTGCCCTGGTGACCGTGCAGGACGGCGAGGTGGTGAACGGATCGGCGGACGGATGGCCCGACACCGACCTCTTTTCCAAGCTCACGCGCGCGTATGGTGGGACGGGAGCGCGGCGGTGGACGCGGGTGGCGTCGGGACAGTGGCTGGCGTCGGAGGGCGACGGCGGCCCGGTGGACCGCGACGGCCTCCTGGCCGCCCTCCGCCAGCAATCGTGCGAGACCGGGCAGCCGGTCCTGCTGCAACGCGCGCTTGAGAATCACCCCGACGTGGCCGCGCTGACGAACGGCGCGCTTGCGACCGTGCGCGTCGTCACGCTCCGCGCGCTCTCTGGTGCGATCAGCCTCTTCTCGGCCACGTACCGCATGCCGACGGGCGGCGCCGTGATCGATGCGTTCTCGCACGGCGGGATGGCGGCCCCGGTGGACACCGAGACCGGTCAGCTCGGCCCGGCCGGCACGCTGCGCATGGCGGCCACCGGCGTGGCCGCCGACACGCACCCTGATACCGGCGCGCGCATCACCGGGGTCCGGTTGCCGGACTGGGATGCGGTCGTTGCGTTAGTCTTGCGCGCGCACGCGGTCGTGCCGGGGCTGGTGCCGCTCATCGGGTGGGACGTCGCGCTCACCGCCGACGGGCCAGTGCTGATCGAGGGCAACGTGCCGCCCAGTTCCGCCCTGATGCAGGTACCGCGGCGACGGCCGCTTGGTGAAACGCCGGTCGTGGCGACGATCCTGGAGTACCTGGACGCGCTGCCGTAGCCATCCGCTGCGAGGTCGCGGGGCTCTCCCGGCGAGCTTCTCGGCGAGCTTCTCGGCGAGCTTCTCGGCGAGCTTCAGCGCGCCGGCGGCAGCTCGCGCGCGATGAGCACGTCGCCCTCGTCCGCGATCAGCCGCTCGACGTCCTCGAACGGTATCCACGCGAACCCCTTCCGGGACCACCCCCTTCCCCAGCTGTTCTTCAGCCGAATCATGCCCCGCGCGCGGTTCACGCCGTTCACCACGTACTCGTGGCCACCGGCGCGAGCGCCGCGGTAGCGGATCACGCCCTCGGCGTCCGGCTCCATCATGCCGTCGGTCCACCAGGTGCCCATGAGGACCGGGCCCATGGCGAGTAACGCCTGCACCAGCTCCTCGAGCGTGTATCCCCAGCGGAACTCGCCGCACCACCCGCGGGCGCGCATCGCCTTGGCCATCGCGAGCGACGTCGCGCCGCCGTCGAATACGCGCCCCTCAGCCCGGTCGATCGCCACGATCTCGCGGTAGAGCGCCTCGTGGGTGAGCGTCGCCGGGCCGGGCGTCGTCACG
>DASTRO010000184.1:0-18105 GCA_035761165.1 Gemmatimonadaceae bacterium
GGCATCCGCGGCGAGAACGACGCGCGCGGCTGGATGCTGCTGCAGCACGTGAAGGCGTGGACGGCGTTCGACACCACGGCCGGCAACCCGCTCCGCGGCCGCGCCGACCTGCACAACATCGCGCTCATGGGGCACTCGCGCGGCGGCGAGGCGGTGGGGCACGCCGCTGCCTTCAACCGGATGGCGCGCTACCCCGATGACGCCAACGTCAGACTCGGCTTCCACTACGACATCCGCGCGGTGGTCGCCATCGCGCCGGTGGACGGGCAGTACCGGCCCGCCGACCAGTTCGTGCCGGTGGAGAACGTGAGCTACCTCGTCCTCCACGGCTCGCACGACGGCGACGTCTCCACCTTCCACGGGCTCCGGCAGTACCAGCGCGTGCACTTCACCGACGGCCAGCCGCACTTCAAGGCCGCCGTCTACGTCTACCGAGCCAACCACGGCCAGTGGAACACGGTGTGGGGCAACAAGGACAACGGCCCGCGCAGCGGCCGCCGCCTGGACCTGCGCGGGCTGCTCGACCCGGCCGACCAGCGGCGCGTGGCCGAGGTCTACGTCTCGGCCTTCCTGGACGCCACGCTGAAGGGGAAGCGCGAGTACCTGCCGCTCTTCCGCGACCACCGCGTGGCCGGCGGCTGGCTGCCGAAGACGATGTACATCACGCGCTTCGAGGAGACCGGCTTCCACCCGCTGGCCGGCTACGACGACGACGTGGACGTCACGACCGGGGCGCTCGCCGGCGTGCACCTGACGGGCGACAGCCTGGCGACGTGGAAGGAGGGGATCATCCCCTATCGCGGCCGCGGCACCGACACCCAGCAGAACTCGGCCGTCTGGCTGGGCTGGAACAATCGCGTGGCGGGCGACGACACCACGCGTCGTGGGCGCCCGGCCAGCTACACGATCGTGCTCGGGGACTCACTGGCCGACCGCTGGCACCTGACGCGCGACGCCATGCTCTCGCTCGAGCTCACGGCGACCAAGGACGTGCCGGCGCCGCGCAAGGCGCCGCGCGACTCCGCGGCGGGGGACTCGACGCGGGCCACCGGCGATCGTGCGCGGTCGGCCCGCTCGTCCGCGCGCCCGAAGCGCGACACCACACCCCCGCCGATCGACCTCACGGTGGAGCTGCGCGACGGCGCAGGGCACGTGGCCCGGCTCCCACTCAGCCGCTTCGGTGCCATCCGCCGTCCGCTGGAGACGCACATCCTGCGACGCGCCGACCGCGAGCGGGAGCGGTTCCTGAACCTCTACGAGTTCGTGCTCCAGACCTACCTGATGCCGCTCGCCGACTTCGCCGCCGTGGAGCCGCAGCTCGACGTCGCGCGGCTCGAGAGCGTGCGACTCGTCTTCGATCGGGCCGTGGCGGGGACGGTGATCGTGGACGAGATCGGGTTCACGGTGCCGCCGGATGGAGTCCGGGCGGCCGCGGGCGAGGGCAGGCGTTAGGCTCCAGGGACCAGGGACCAGGGACCAGGGAGCAGGGAGCAGGGAGTAGGGAAGCAGGGCAGCAGGGCAGCAGGGCAGCAGGGGCGAGGCGCGCGAGGCGCGCGAGGGACGCCCCATCCTGATCATCCCGCAGGAGCGAGCGCAGCGAGCGAGTCTCGGGATCTACCGTCCGTACCCGGTGGCTGGCCACCAGCACGTGAGAGGAGATCCCGACACTCGCCCCGCCGGCGGCGGGGCTCCGGCGGGATGACAGGACGGCCCCGAGCGCGCTCTGCGCGCCCCGGCGGGACCGTCCCTGCTCGCCGCTCATCGCTCGCCGCTCGGCGCTCGGCGCTCGTCGCTCGGCGCTCGCCGATCACGGCCGCAGCCGCACCCCGATTCGGTGCACCGCCCCCGGCCCGTCGAGCGGCTCGAACGCGTACTCCACGCCGATCCGATCGCGCGTCAGCGCGAGCCCCAGCGTCACCGGCCCCACGCCGCCGTGCGGCACGTGGCGCACGCCGACGCGGCCGGCGTAGGTGTAGCCCTCGAGCGGCGTGTAGCCCACCTCCACGCCGCCCCCGGCGGTCACCCAGCCGCCGTCGTACACGGTGACGTCGGCGGCGGCGCTGAGATCCAGCGGGCCCACCGGCAGCTCGTCCAGTGCCGCGCCGGCGGTGGCCGAGCGCGGCAGCTCGCGCCGGCCGCGCGGGAGACCGTCGGAGAGCCGGCCGCCCAGGTTGCGCGCCGCGACGGCGAGCGCCACCGGGCCCACGTCGTAGCCCACGCCCACGTCCACGGCCGCCGCGCCACCCCGTGCTTCGGGGATGCGCTGCTCCACCCACTTCGCGGCCGCGCCCACGCGCACACCGCTCAGCGTGCGCCCGAAGCCCAGCGAGGCCACCAGCGCCGAGGCCGGAAGGTCGCCGCCACGCGCCAGCTCGCGCTCCGACTCGGGGATCGCCCCGCCGCACACGAGGCAGCGCGCCTCGTAGTCCAGGTACTGCACTCCCACCCCGAGCCCACCGGGCGCGAAGGGGAGGGCGATGGCGACGCTGCCCAGCGTGGCGCCGCCTCCGTAGCGCTGCACGCCCATCGCCACCCCACGCGCCTGGGCCAGCTGCGCCGGGTCGTGGAAGATGGCCTCCGCGTCGGTGACGGCGGCGCCGGCGCCGCCCAGCGACGCCGCACGTACGCCGGCGGGTATGCGGAGCAGGATGGGCGCGGTGACAGCGGTGCCGGCCTGGGCGGCGGCACGGCCGGGGAGCGCGAGGAGCGCGGCAGCGGCCGCGACGGCCGCGGCGGTGCGGACGGGGGTGGTGGTCATGGCGCCGGCAACTTACCTCCGCCGTGCCGCCGCCGCACGTCCAGCTCCACCGCGAGCCGCTCGGCCACGCGCCTAACGCTCCGGCGGCGGCGCCGCGGGTGCGCGCGTCCTCCCCGCGCCCGTGGCGTCCGTCGCGGCCACGGTAGCCGGCGCGTCCGCGCCGGCCGGGGCCCGGGCCGGGTCCTCTGCCGCCGCCTCCGCCGGCAGGACGACGCGCAGCGCCCCGCGCGCGATCCGGTAGTCCAGCGGTGTCGGCAGGACGAGCACCTCGCCGTCGATCGAGAGGTGCGTGTGGCGGTGCCGCACGGCCACGCGGCAGTGATCCACGACGAAGCTGTCCACCTCCGGCATCGCCGCCACGCCCCGCGCGCCGCGCCGCGCCGCCGCCAACCCCAGCGCCAGCAGCCGGGCGCGGCGACGTCCCCGCACGACGATCACGTGCAGCCCCGCCCGGCCTCGCGCGGCGAGCGGCGTCAGGCTCGCCTGCTGCAGCTCGCGCTCGCCGACGCCGACGAAGACCAGCGGCGTCACGTACTGCCGCACGCTCCCCTCCACCTCCACCTCCACGCGGTAGCGTTGCAGCCGCAGCAGGAGCCGCAGTCCCGCGACGAGCGACGCCAGCCAGTAGCCGAGGTAGCGTTCCAGCCGGTCGCGCAGCCGCACGAAGGCCACGTAGCTGCCGACGGAGCTGGTATTCACGAAGCTGTGCGCGGCCACGAAGCCGAGGTCCACCGGGCGGGCCACGCCGGTGGCGGCCACCTCCAGCGCGGCGGCCGGCTCGGTCGGGATGCCGAGGTGCCCGGCGAAGTGATTCAGCGTGCCGCCGGGCAGCACCGCGAGCTCCACCCCCGCCTCGGCCAGCACGCCGGCGGCGCTGGCCAGCGAACCGTCGCCGCCCGACACCGCCACGCGCGGGGCACCGGCGGCGACGGCCGCGCGCACCGCGGCCACCACCTCGCCCGGCTCGACTTCCCGCATCACGAAGCGCGGGTCGGCCGCGAGCGCGTCGCGGAAGGTCGCCGCAGTGCCCGAGCGCGCGTTGACGATGGCGGGAATGCTCACACGGCGCGCGCGGCCAGCCCCCGCAGCAGCTGCCACACGGTGAGTGCGGCGAGGGTCGCGGTGCGGCCGTCGCCGTCGAGCGGTGGGCTCAGCTCCACGACGTCGGCGCCGCGCACGCTGGGCGTGCGGCCGGCGAGGTAGGCGGCGCGGAGCCAGAGCGGCACCGGCAGGCCGTCGGTGGCCGGCGCGCTGACGCCCGGCGCGTGCGCGCGGTCCACCGCGTCGAGGTCGAAGCTCACCATCGTGGGGTGCCCGGCGTAGAGCGCGTCCGGCACGGCGGGGTCGTCGAGCGCCTGGCGGAAGTGCGCGGCGCCGTGGGCGCGCACGTATGCCAGATGTGCGCCGGCGACGCTGTGCGGCTGCAGCCCGGCCACCTCGTAGCGCGTGCACAGCCCGCTCTCGTGCTCCAGCGCCTGGCGGAAGGGGGAGCCGGAGTGCGCGCGCCCGTCGCGCAGCTCGCGCACGTCGGCGTGCGCGTCCCAGTTCAGGATGCGCACCGGCTGGCCGAGCCGCGCCTGCGCCAGGAAGTGGCCGAAGGCGGTCTCGTGCCCACCGCCCAGCACGATGGCGAACGCGCCGGCGGCGAGCGACGGGGCGACCGCGCTCGCCAGCGCTGCCTGGTCGGCCTCGACGTCCCCCTCCACCGCGACGTCACCGAGGTCGCGCGTGTGCGCCAGCAGGTGCGCGAAGCGGTCTGGCGCCTCGGCGTCGGGGGTGAGGCGGGCGAGCGCCCGGCGGATGGCAGCCGGGCCGCTGGCGGCGCCGGGGCGGCCGCCGTTGCGGCGCACGCCGGCGTCGCTGGGGAAGCCGATCAGGACGGCGAGCGGCGCCGCGTCCTCGCGGAGCGCGGCGCCGAACAGGTGGCCGACGCGCGGGTCGTCGGCGGAGGTGGTTGGCGTGTCGGGGAGGGGCACGCCGGTAGGATACGGCGTCCCCCGGTCCGTCAGAAGGCCAGCACCAGGCCCGCGCTCAGGGCGATGTTGTGGCGCACGTCGCCCCCGAGGTCGAAGCCGGTGGCCTCCTGTGCGTCGAAGCGGCCGATGTAGTCCCTGGCGAGCAGCCGCACGCCCACGTTGCGCGACATCATCAGGTCGGCGCCGAGCCCCGCGTTGAAGGCGGCGTTGGTGGCGTCCGCCTTCAGGATGCCGTTGCGCAGCTCGTGTCGCGCACCGCCGACGCCGAGCTGCAGGAAGGGGCTCACGCCGACGCCGCCGGCGCCGAGCCGCGGCGCGCTGATTTGCAGCCCGGCGTCGTACAGCCACACGTTGCTGGAGCCCACGTCGATGCCGCCGAGCACCGGCACGCCTACCTCGAGATCGGCGCTGGCGCGGGCCAGGTTGCCGACGATGGCGACCTGCGGCGTGAGGTGCAGTCCGAGCTGCGCGCCCAGCAGGTAGCCATTGTGGTTCCCGAGATCGGTGCCGAAAGGCCCGTCGGCGTAGGAGCCGAAGCGCATGTAGCCGGCGTACGGGGTCAGCTCCACGGTGGCGTGCTGCGGAGCCGGGCGCGCCCGGCGGGGCGCGCGCGACTGGGCGGCGAGGGGTGCGGCGGCGGTCGCCAGGGCGAGGAGCACGGCGAGTGCGGCACGCGAACGGGCGAGCGAGCGGGCGAGCGGACGGGCGAGCGTGGAACGGACGACGACGGCGCGCATGGGGCCTCCGGAAGCGCGTGGGGAGAGCGACGCGCTGCCCAAGGGCATGGCCGGTGCCCACTCGCCGCCGCTCCGGCCGTCACCGTAAGTGCTTGCCGGCGCGCACCATCCGCTCCGGCGGCGGAGCCGTCGCGGCGAGCCACGTCCTCGGCCGCGGACGGGGAGGTGTCCCCGGACGTGGTGCGGATCGCCCCAACGCCCCGAGGTGCCGAGGGCGTCGCCGCGCGTTACCGGGCGCGGCTTTTCGGGGCTTCGGCGCCGCCGTGGCGCAGGGTTTGAAGACGAGCTCGCCGGACGCGGTGAGTTGCGTTCAGACAAAAAGGGGACATTTTGCGACAGGTTTTCAGCGTTCTTGTGACCTGTGTCACCGCAATACGTCCCGGAGGTGCCGACCGTCGCCTAGTTTGCGTTCCACCGCCGCCCGTGGGTGCCGCTTTGTAACGCGATCGCTCCTGGATCGTGTTGCAGCGGCGACGTGTCATTCCAGCGTTGCCGCTCGTTCCTCGCGTCTCGTCACGGACGTCGATTCCCCGTGCCCTGAACCAGAGCTGCCGTGTCTGCCACCACTGCTTCACCGCTCCGCGTCACCAAGCCACTTGGTGAGCCCGCCGCCGTGTTTTCACCTCTCACGTCCGCGAAGCCGGAGCCCGAGGCAGTCGACCCGTTGCATGGGAGCTTTGCCCAGTTCGCCCGGCCGTCCGGACCTGACCTGATGACGCGCACCGCGGCGATCCTGCCGTGGATCGCCGCCCGCCGCGAGGCGGAGCTGTGGCCCTATGCGCGCGCCGTCTCCACCGCCCCGGGCCCCGTGACCTGGGCGGAGGGCGAGGCGTTCCAGCAGCGTGAGGGGCTCAACTTCGCCACGCAGGACTACCTCTCACTCGGCTCGCACCCCGCGGTGTGCGAGGCGGCGACGGCCGCCGTGCGGCGCTACGGCGTGCACAGCGGCGGCTCGTCCGCGCTGCAGGGCCGCTCCGACAGCTCGCGCGCGCTCGAGCGGGAGATCGGCGACACGCTCCACATGGAGCACGTCGTCCTCTTCTCCTCGGGCTGGGGGGCCGCCTTCGGCGCGGTGACGGCGCTCGTCCGCCCGGACGACCACGTCGTCATGGACCGGCTGGCGCACGCCTCGCTGCAGACCGGCGTCGCGGCCGCCACGCGCAATGTCAAGCGCATCGAGCACCTCAGCGTCGAGGGGCTCCGTCGCGCCCTCGTCGAGATCCGTGCCGGCGACACGAGCAACGGCATCCTCGTCATCACCGAGGGGCTGTTCTCCATGGACTCCGACTCGCCCGACCTGCGCGCGATGCAGGCGGTCTGCCGCGAGTACCACGCGACGCTGCTCGTCGACGTCGCGCACGACTTCGGCTCGCTCGGCCCGGGCGGGACGGGGCACGTCGGGCGCGAGGGGATGCTCGGCGAGATCGACATCGTCATGGGTGCGTTCTCCAAGACGTTCGCCTCCAACGGCGGCTTCGTGGCCACGCGCCACGCCGGCGTGCGCGCCTACGTCGAGGCGTACGGCGGTCCGCACATGTTCTCCAACGCCATGTCGCCGATCCAGGTCGCGACGGTGCGCGAGGCGCTGCGCATCGTCCGCTCGGCGGAGGGCGACCAGCGGCGCGCCTCGCTCATGACCGCCGTCGGCACGCTGCGGCAGGCGCTGGCCGAGCGCGGGCTGCAGTGCCTCGGCGATCCGTCGGCCGTCGTCCCGGTGCTCATCGGCGACACGCCGGTGGCGCGTCTGGCGGCTCGCGGCGTGCTGAAGCGCGGGCTGTTCGCCGCCCTCGTCGAGTTCCCGGCGGTCGGCATCCGGGCGGCGCGCTTCCGCATGCAGGTGCAGGCGGACCACACGCCCGAGCAGGCGCGCGAGGCGGCGTCGCTCCTCGCCGACGCGGTGAGTGAGGCGCGGCAGTCGCTCGTCACCGCCACGCCGGCGTCGGCCAGCCCGCTGCGCGAGGCGACGGGCTCCAACCGGGCGATGCTGCGCGCCAGCTGACGGCGCGGGCGACGGCCCGAGCGCTCCATGCACGAACGACGACGCGGTGGACACCGGACGGTGTCCACCGCGTCGTTGCGTCGAGATGCCGGGGAGACGACTCACGCCGTCCACCATCCGGCACCCCGGGTTGGTGGTCAGGCGTTCGTGGCGCGGCGGCGACGGAGGTGCACCAGCCCCAGGCCGCCGAGCCCGGTCGCGAGCAACAGGTAGGTCGCCGGCTCCGGGATGACCGACGCAGCCCCGATCGTGAACTCCGCCGAGAAGCCGACCGGCAGCGAGCCACCCGAGTTGACGGTCGCGAAGACCTCCTCGGGCGTCTGGCCGGCGAACTGCGCCGAGAAGATGCCGGTGAAGTTGCGGGTGGTGGCCCCGAAGTCGCCGCCGGTCACCGTGCCGAAGACGCCGAAGAAGCCCGACGTGCCGGCGCCGTTGCCGACGAGCGAGATCGGACCGAAGGCGTTCCCCTCGGCCGACGACGTGAGGGTGAAGGTGTAGTCACCGATCGTCAGGAAGGGGCTCACCGGGACGCCCACGACGCCCGTCGAGGAGACGGTGAGGTCTTGGATCGTCCCCACCATGCCCGGCGTGATCTCGGGGGCGAACGCCCCGTTGATCGTCTCCACCGCCGTCACCGTTCCGGTGGGCGGGCCACCGACCGTCCCACCCGTCAGGAAGTCGATGAACAGCAGGGCGCCCCCGGATCCGGGGACGTCCATCAGATTCGCCGATCCGGTGAAGTTGATACGGTCCTGCGCCTGAGCGGTCGCTGCTGAAGCCGCGAGGGCCCCGAGTGCGAGGGTTCCGACTACAGCAGCGGTGAATGCGTTCGCACGGTTCATCTCGACCTCCTGCTCATACGTGGCGTGCAACCGGTGCACGTTGCTCCATCCTCCGCCACGCGCGAAGCGATGGATCCGCGGCTCCTGCCGCGCATTGCCCGTCCCACGCGCCAGGCGCAGATCGCGCGGGACTGCGGCGCGCACCTCGTGTGCAGAACGTGGTCCGCTGCCCAACCACCTCCTCGATAAGGCACGCGCCGGTGGTCCGCAAGCGGCAGGTTCCATGCCCCCAGGCAGCGGCCGCTTCGATTCCCGCCGCCCGTCGGCGAGCGCTGCCGCGCCGCGCACGCGGCGGCCTCAGCGGCCCGGCGGCGACGTGCTCGGCGGTGCGCTCTCGCGGGCCGGCTCCTCGCCGTGCAGCAGCGTGCGGTAGCGCGTCGCCAGCCTGGCGAGTGCGTTCACCGCCGCCGGATCGGCACGCGAGAGCAGCGTGATGATGGCATCGCGCTGATCGAGGATCGCCTGCAGTGCGGCACGGTCCGCCACCGACGCGTTCAGCACGCGTTGCTGCAGATGGGTGAAGAAGCGGCTGGCGAGCTGGCGCGCCGGCTCGTAGCGCCCCTGCTGCGCGTCCACCGCCGCCGCGTACAGCGTGGCCTCGCTGGTGGCGACGGCGAGCGCCAGCCGCGTGCGGGCGAGCTCGTCGCGCACGCGCTGCGTGCGCACGTACTGCGTCACCATCGCCGCGATGAAGACGAGCACGATGGCGATGCCGAGATAGAGCTGCCAACGACGCGGACGGGAGCGCGGCGCGGAGCTGGCGGGATCGGTCATGGGGCGGGGAGTGGGCGTGGGGCGACGCGGCGAGCCCGGAGTCGCGCGGCTCGGCCGTCGCGCGGCTCAGCCGTCGCGCGGCTCGAGCGCGAGCGCGGCGGAGTTGATGCAGTAACGCAGCCCCGTCGGCCGGGGGCCGTCCTCGAAGACGTGGCCGAGGTGCGACTCGCAGCGCGCGCACAGCACCTCGGTGCGGCGCATGAACAGGCTGTCGTCCTGCTCGGTCTCCACCGCGTCCGGGCGCAATGGCGCGTAGAAGCTCGGCCAGCCGGTGCCCGAGTCGAACTTCGTCTCGCTGTCGAAGAGCGGGTTGCCGCAGCAGGCGCAGCGATAGACGCCCGCGCGATGCTCGTTCCAGTACCGACCGGTGAACGGCGGCTCGGTGCCCTTGCGGCGACAGACGTCGTACTGCTGCGGCGTGAGGGTGGCCTTCCACTCCTCGTCGCTGCGCCGCACCGGCTCGTCCGTCGCGCCGAGCGGGGCCTGGGGGGTGGTCACGGACGCGCGCGTCCGGTCGTCGGTGGGATCGCTCATCGGACTACCTCCTGTGGCGTGGCGGACGCGCCGGGTGGAGCTCAGTCGCGCTCCGTGCCCGGGGACAGCGCCGTCCATGTGATGTAGAGCCAGTCCCGTGCCGACGGGCGCGCCTCGGGGTCGATGGCGACGCGGTGGATGCCGTTGCAGGCGCCGCACGCCGCGGCCTCGTCGAGCGCCGAGGGGAAGACGTCGACCCGCCAGCGCAGGCCGTGGGCGAGCGGGATCGTGGCGTCCGCCCGCGCCACGGTACCGTCGCCGTCGTCGCGCAGCGCCAGCCGCATCAGCAGCTCCCCGTCGCTGCCAACGTCGATCTCGCGCCCGGCCAGCCAGCCGTCGTCGGTCGTGGGCTGCAGGTCGGTGCCCTCGAAGTACCACTGGTGACCGGGCACGTCGAAGGTGACGACGAGGCGGTCGCGGCCGAGCGGCGCCACTTCATGGTAGCGCAGCTGGACGTGCGCGGGGTCGGGGCCGAGGTCGTCACAGGCGGCCAGCGGGGCGGCGAGCGAGCCGGCGAGCAGCGCGGCGAGGAGCGCGCGGCGGTGCGATGGGTGACGGGTGGGGCGACGGACGGGAGCGGGCATGCGGGGGCGGGGCGACGCGATCGGGCCGGCGGCCACCGGCCGCACGCCCCCGGCAAGGTGGCCCGGATGGGGCGTCGTGGGCAATGCCCGGACAGCCGGCGCGGGGATGGCCGGTCCGTGGCCGGCCGCCCAACGTCCCGCCGCCGGCGACAGTATCCCCGGGCATGCCGGTCCGCGCCGCGCTTGTGATCCTCGATGGCGGACGCCACCGTTCCCCCAGTCCACCGGCGTCGAAGGGAGGGGCCGGCCCCCGTCTGCTCGAGTCGCCACGCCAGATGCCCGTGCCGTCCGCCGCACCGCCGCCCCGCGACGACGAGGGTGCCGCGCCGCGCCCCGCCGCCGACCGCGATGCGCGGCGCGACGACGAGCCGCAACTCGTCGCGCGCCTGCGCGCCGGGGAGACGGCGGCGTTCGACGTGCTCGTGCGCCGCTATCTGCCGCGCGCGCTGGCCGTCGCCCGCCGTCTCCTCGGCGACGCGCACGACGCGGAGGATCTGGTGCAGGACGCCTTCCTGCGCGCGCTGGACAAGATCGACCGCTGCGACCCCGAGCGCGGCTTCGGGCCGTGGTTCTTCCGCCTGCTCGTCAACGCCGGGCTGAGCGCGCGGAAGGCGCGCGCCCGCCGCACGACCGACGCGGAGGACCCGGACGCCCCGTCGCTCGAGGCGGGCCCGCTCGAGCAGGTGGAGCGCGGGGAGGTGCGCGACCGCTTCCGCGCCGCGCTCGCACGGCTCTCGCCGCGGCAGCGGCTGATCGTCGAGATGTTCGAGATGGACGGGCTGGCGACGCACGAGATCGCCGCCGCGCTGGCGGTGACGCCGGAGACGGTGCGATGGCATCTGCATCAGGCACGGCGCACGCTGCGCGTGGCGCTCGCGCCGCTCGACGAATGAGGTGGGCGAGGCCCCGGAGACTCCCATGGACGGAATGAGCGACGAGACGACGAGGCCGGCGCGCCGCCGCACGACCGGGCCAGGATCGGCCGGCGACGGCGCCGAGCCGCGCCGCGATGCGCGGCTGGCGAGCGCGCTGCGCCATGCGGCGTGGATGGAGCGAGACGACCCCGCCGCGCTCGACGCGCTGCGCGAGCGGATCGTGGCCGCCGCCGCGCGCCCACTGGCGCGCCGCCGCGCTGCCGCGCCGGCGTGGTGGGAGTGGACGGCCGGATGGGCGCGCACGGCGATCCCGCTCGGCCTGGCGGCCGCGGCGCTGCTCGGCGTGGTGGCATGGTGGGGCGCGCGGCCAGCGCGTGCGGTGCCCGCGGCGGAGCCGCCGGCGACGATCGCCGGAGCGCCGGCGCGGCCGGTGGCGGCCACCGTCGTGATGGCGGCCGTGATCACGGAGACGGAGGCGGACACCATGGTGGATCAGCTGCTCGGCGCGCCGGCGCCGGGCGTCGTGCTCTCGGGGGTGCTGCAATGATCGCCGGCCGTACGCTCGCCATTGCCGTGCTGGCCGCCGCCGTGCTGGGCGGCGTGAGCGCCGGCATCGCGCTCGATCGCTGGCTGCTGCTGCCGGGCGACGCCGAGGCGGCCGCCGCGCCGGATCCGGGGCGCGCCACGCGCGCGCCGGGCGGCGCGCGGCGCGAGGGGCGCCGCGGCTTCCCATCGCCCGAGTGGGAGCGGCAGATGCGCGACCGGCTGTCGGACGAGCTCGGGCTCACCGCCGAGCAGCGTGCGCGCTTCGACTCGCTGCTCACGCGCCAGGCGCGCGACTTCCGTGCGATCCGCGAGGAGATGCAGCCGCGCATCGACTCGCTACTCGCGCACACGCGGGTGGCGATGGACTCGATCCTCACGCCCGCGCAGCAGGAGAAGCTGCGCACGTTGCGCCACGGCACGGAGCTGGGCGGCCCGCTGCCCCCCTTCCTCGAGGGGCGGGGGCGCGGGCGCGGGGGCCCGCACCGCGGCGACGGGCATCGCCGGCGCCGCGACGCGGCGCCGCCGGACTCGGTGCGCCGCTAGCGGACGACGCCGATCGCCTGCCGGGCGCAGGCGGCGGCGCGCGAGAGGAGCAGCTCGCGCTCGCGGGCGTTGCGCGTGAGCGCCGCGGCCCGCTCGAGCTCCGCACGGGCCTCGGCGTGGCGACCGAGCTTCGCGAGCAGGTCGCCGCGCACGCTCGGCAGCAGGTGGTAGCCCTTCAGCACCGGCTCGGCGGCCAGCTCGTCGACCAGCTCCAGCCCGGCCGCCGGCCCGAACGCCATCGCCACCGCGACGGCGCGGTTCAGCTCCACCACCGGCGACGCGGTCAGCTCGGCCAGCCCGTCGTAGAGCGCCACGATGCGCACCCAGTCGGTCTCCGCCGCGGTGCGCGCCCGCGCGTGGCACGCGGCGATCGCCGCCTGCAGCGTGTAGGGGCCGAGCGCGCCGCCCCGGGCCGCGACGAGCGCGGTGGCGCGGTCGAGCGCGGCGAGGCCGCGGTGGATGAGGAGGTGGTCCCAGCGCGCGCGATCCTGGTCGAGCAGGAGCACCGGCTCGCCCGCCGGACCCACCCGCGCGCGCAGGCGCGAGGCCTGGATCTCCAGCAAGGCCACCAGGCCGTGCACCTCCGGCTCGTCGGGCAGCAGTCCGGCCACGATGCGCGCCAGCCGCTGCGCCTCCTCGCACAGTGCCGGCCGCACCCAGTCGTCCCCAGCGGTGGCCGAGTAGCCCTCATTGAAGACGAGGTAGATCACCTCCAGCACCGACGACAGCCGCATCGACAGCTCGGCGCCGCGCGGCACCTCGAAGGGCACGCGCGCCTCGGCCAGCGTCCGCTTGGCGCGCACGATCCGCTGCGCCACGGTGGGCTCGGGGGTGAGGAAGGCGCGCGCGATCTCCTCCGTCGTCAGCCCGCCGAGCAGGCGGAGGGTGAGCGCCAGCCTGGCCTCGCGCGAGAGCACCGGGTGGCAGGTCATGAAGACGAGCCGCAGCAGGTCGTCGCCCACCGGGTCGTCGATCGCCGCGTCGAGGTCGGGCACGGCCGACTCCAGCTGCGTCTCCAGCTCGTGGCCGAGCACGGGGCGCTTGCGCTCCTGCATGGCGCCGTGCCGCATCAGGTCGATGGCGCGGCGCTTGGCGGCGGCCATGAGCCAGGCGCCCGGATTGTCCGGGACACCCGACTCCGGCCACCGCTCGAGGGCGGCGACGAGCGCGTCCTGCGCGAGGTCCTCGGCCAGGCCGACGTCGCGCACCAGCCGCGTGAGGGCGGCGATGAGCTTCGCCGACTCGATCCGCCAGACCGCCTCGATCGCGCGATGCGCGTCGGAGGTCGTCACCGCGGCCGCCGGCGGCTACGCCTGCGCGGCCTGCCGCGCGGCCACCTCGGCGCGCAGCCGATCCTCCTGCTCCCGGAGCTCGGGCGTGAACTCGGTACCGAAGTCCTCGGCCTCGAACACCGGTCGGATCTCGACGGCGGTGTCCTCGAAGGGGGCGCGCTTCAGCCACTCGATGGCCTCGTCCATCGACCGCACCTGCCACAGCCAGAAGCCGGCGATCAGCTCCTTGCTCTCGGTGAAGGGCCCGTCGATCACGGTGCGCTTGCCGCCCGAGAACTGGACGCGCACGCCCCGGGAGCTGGGGTGCAGCCCCTCGCCGGCCAGCATGACGCCGGCCTTCACGAGCTCCTCGTTGAACTTCCCCATGTCGGCCAGCTGCTCCGTGGTGTGCATCACGCCCGCTTCCGACTTCTCGTCGGCCTTGACGATCACCATGACGCGCATCGGGGTCTCTCCTGTGGGTTCGGGCCCGGCATCGGGCGGCCGGCGGATCCGTGCGGCCCGGCCCGGGCTCTACCTACACGTCGAACGGGCCGGGGCAAGATCGACACGGTCACGAAATCTCGTCGGGATTCCGGTGCTGGGCAGCGGCGGACCCATCCGCGGTCGGCGCCGGGCGCGGGCACGCTCGTGCTTGTCTACGGTCTTTCTTCGGTATATGCTGCCAGGAGTGGGCGCCCCCCCCGGTCGGCGGCGCCCGGGCCGCACCGGAACGGAAGGCGAACATGCTGGACCCGCAGTCATCGAGCATCCCGCCGGGCGAGCGCTTCGTCCGCATCCCACTGGCCGACGCGGCGGGTGCCGCATCGCGCGTCGCCGGCTCGCGCGACGTCGTGCTGGCACGCCGCGACGGCCCCGTGCTGCCGGACGCGCTCGTCGTCGCCCGACGCGACCAGCGCGTGTCACTCTGCCGCGTGACGCGCGTGACGGACGACGCGCTGGAGATGCTGCCCGTCGAGGGCGACGGCGCACCGCTGCGCGTCGCCCGCGACGGGCCGGACGTGTTGGGCACCGTGCTGCTGCGCTGGCGGGACGGGGAGAGCTAGGGAGCAGGAAACAGGAAACAGGAAACAGGAGCGTCGCGAGGTGTTCCGGCTCCCTGCTTCCTGGTTCCTGCTTCCTGCTCCCCACTCAGCGCCTCGCCGCCACGAACGGACCGGCGAGGCGGGCGGCGAGCTGGGTGCTCATCGGCGCCTGGCCGAGGTTGGCGAGCGCCGCCACCACCACGCGCTGCTCCGGGTAGACCACGAGCACCGCGCGCCCGCCGGTGGAGCTGCCGGTGTGGCCATACCAGTGCCGCCCGGCGCTGTCCGTGCCGCTGAACCAGCCGAGCCCGTACTCGGTGCGCTCGCCCGAGCGGAGCGTCTGCGGGGTGGTGAGGAGCGCGACGGTCTCCGGCTTCAGCAGCCCGCCGGCCACGTGCGACCAGCCGAAGCGGGCGATGTCCTCGCTGCTCGAGACGAAGCCGCCCCCCGCCCACTTGTTGCTGAGGTCCACGTACGGCGCGTTGGTGACGCGGCCGTCGCGTCCGCGCTCGTAGAAGCGGGCGCGCCAGGGGATGATGCTGTCCACGTGTCCGGCGACGATGGAGCGCAGCCCGAGCGGCTCGAAGACGTGGCGGCGCAGGTAGCCGAGGAAGGGCTCGCCGGCGGCGCCCTCCACCACGGCGCTCAGCAGGTTGAAGCCGTAGCTGGAATACGAGTAGCGCGTGCCCGGCTCGAAGAGCAGGGTGTCGTGCTCGAAGATGCCGAGCTCCTCGCGCACGCTGCCGTAGTGCCGGCTGCTCAGCATCTCGCCCTCGTTGGCGTAGTGCCGGATGCCGGCCTGGTGGCCGGCCACCTCGCGCGTCGTGATCGGCCAGCGCTGCCGCGGGTAGTCGGGCACGTAGGTCTGCACGGGCACGTCGAGGTCGAGCTTTCCCTGCTCGACCAGCAGCCCCATCGCCTCGGCGGTCACCGGCTTGGAGATGGAGCCGATGCGGAAGCGGGTGAGGGGCGTGACCGGCACGCGGCCCTCGAGATCGGCGAAGCCGAACCCCTCGCTCCAGACGACGTCACCGTCCACGATGACGGCGACGCTGAGGCCCGGGATGCCGTGCTGCTCCATGAGCGCGCGGAGCACGGCGCGCCCGCTGTCGATGGCCGCCTGGTAGCGCAGGGAGCCCGGCGCGGTGGCGGCGCGCTCCAGCGCGGGTCGCGGTGGCGCCGCCACCTGCGCGACGGCCGGCGCGGTGGAGAGCAGGAGGGCGAGCGCCGCGCCGGTGTACGGGCGCCACCGATCGGGGCCACGAGTGACGAGCATGGTGGGGATCTCCGTCGGTCTGGTCGGGGGGAACGTGTCCGATACTCGCCGCGAGCGAGGCGTCGCGCCAGGGCCCGGCGGCCTACCCTCCGCGTCCGCACCGCCTACATTCCGACCCATGACCGGGGTGCCCGGCCGCACTTCCGCGGTGGGCTGAGAGAGTCCCGTTGAACCTGATCCGGTTCGCACCGGCGTAGGGAGTCGACCATGCGAGAGGCACGGACGCAGATGTGGTACGCGCGTCGCGGCGAGATCACGCCCGCGATGCAGGTGGTGGCCGAGAAGGAGGAGCTCGCGCCCGAGGTGGTGCGCGACGAGGTGGCCCGCGGGCGGCTGGTGATCCCCGCCAACGTCAACCACCTCGCCGGGCGGCTCAGCCCGATGGGCATCGGCAAGGTGGCGAAGGTCAAGATCAACGCCAACATCGGCAACTCCGCCGTCACCTCGTCGCTGGACGAGGAGGTGGAGAAGCTGCACACCGCGGTCGAGTACGGCGCCGACACGGTGATGGACCTCTCCACCGGCAAGCAGATCGACCAGGTGCGCCAGGCCATCATCGACGCCTCCACCGTGCCCGTGGGCACGGTGCCGATCTACCAGATCGTCACCGATCGCGTGCAGGACGTCGCCGACCTCACGGCGAAGGACTTCCTGGACATGATCGAGCACCAGGCGCAGCAGGGCGTGGACTACATGACGCTGCACGCCGGCATCCTGCTCGAGCACCTGCCGCTGGTCTATGGCCGTGTCACGGGCATCGTGAGCCGCGGCGGCTCGCTGCACGCCGTGTGGATGATGGCGCACCGCCAGCAGAACCCGCTCTACGCGCACTGGGACGAGGTGTGCGAGATCCTGCGCCACTACGACGTCACCGCGTCGCTCGGCGACTCGCTGCGCCCGGGTTCGCTGCACGACGCCAGCGACCGCGCGCAGTTCGCCGAGCTGGAGACGCTGGGCGAGCTGACGACGAAGAGCTGGACGCACGACGTGCAGGTGATGGTCGAGGGCCCCGGCCACGTACCGATGGACCAGATCGAGATGAACGTGCGCAAGCAGAAGGAGCTCTGCCACGAGGCGCCCTTCTACACGCTCGGGCCGCTCGTCATCGACATCGCGCCGGGCTACGACCACATCTCGAGCGCCATCGGCGCGGCGATGATCGGCTGGCACGGTGCGGACATGCTCTGCTACGTCACGCCCAAGGAGCACCTCGGCCTGCCCAACGCGGAGGACGTGCGGCAAGGGGTGATCGCGTACAAGATCGCCGCCCACGCGGCCGACGTGGCGCGCGGCCGCAAGGGGGCGCGCGACCGTGACGACGCGCTCAGCCGCGCGCGCTACCGCTTCGACTGGAACGAGCAGTTCGCCCTCGCGCTCGACCCCGACCGCGCGCGCGAGTACCACGACGAGACGCTGCCGGCGGAGTACTTCAAGAGCGCCGAGTTCTGCGCCATGTGCGGGCCGAAGTTCTGCTCCATGCACCACTCGCGCACCCTCGACGAGGGGATCGCGCGGCTGGCGGCCGAGCAGGGGCTGGCGCCGGCGCTGCCGGCGGCGCCAGCGGCCGAGGACGTGGCGGCCGACTGAGCGTGCCCTCGCGTACCGGGCGCCGCGCGCGCCAGCTCGCCGGCGCCCTGGGCGCGCTCCTCGTCGCGCTGCCGCTCGCGGTGCTCGCCGCGGTGCTCGCCGCGGCGCCGGCTGGCGCCCAGCCCGTGGCCACGGCGCCGCCGGCGGACGCGGAGCCCGGCGCCGAGCTCACGATCTACCTCGTGACGATGGGCCCGGGCGACGCCATCTGGGAGAAGTTCGGCCACAACGCCATCTGGGTGCACGACGCGGCCACCGGCAGCGACGTGGCGTACAACTGGGGGATGTTCGACTTCACCGAGGCCGACTTCATCCCCCGCTTCCTCAAGGGAAGCATGCGCTACTGGATGGCCGGCTATCAGGCGCAGCCGATGATCGCCGCCTACGCGCGCATGAACCGCTCGGTGTACGTGCAGGAGCTGGCGCTGACACCGGCCCAGCGGCGCGAGCTGCGCGACTTCGTGGTGTGGAACGCGCAGCCCCAGAACGCCTACTACCACTACGACTACTTCCGCGACAACTGCTCCACCCGCGTGCGCGACGCGATCGACCGCGTGCTCGGCGGGCGCATCCGCGCGGCGTTCGACACCGTGGTTACGGGAACGTCCTACCGCTGGCACATGCGCCGCCTGACGCAGGAGGAGCAACCGCTCTATACCGGCATGCACCTCGTCCTCGGCCAGCCGGGCGACCGGCCGATCTCGGCCTGGGAGGCGATGTTCCTGCCGATGAAGCTGCACGACTACGTGCGCCAGCT
>DASTRO010000185.1:0-7520 GCA_035761165.1 Gemmatimonadaceae bacterium
GCGCTCAGCGCCACCAGCCAGGGCGGGGCGTGCCCGCCGCGCAGCGTCGCGTAGCGCGCCACCGCCACCGCCGTCGTCACCAGGTCGTAGAGCAGGAAGGGGAGCCCCACCGCCGGCGTCACGTAGCGGCGCGCCACGGCGTAGAGCACCTGCACCGCGCAGAGCGCGTTCACCACCGGCCAGAGCCAGGCGATGGCCTGCACGGCGTGGCCGCTGAGCAGCGAGGGGGCGGCCGCCGCGGCGAGCGCCGCCGGCACCACGAGCAGGCCGGCCAGGGCGCTCAGCAGGGCGAGTGGGCGTGGGGCGGCACGCTGCCGCGCGATGCGGCCGGCGAGCTGGACGTCCCAGAGTAGGATGACCGCCGTCAGTGCCCAGTAGGCCGGCGGCAGCAGGTGCGTCATCCGCGCCGGCGCTGCTCGCTCCGCACCTCGCGCGCCGGCAGGCGCCGGGTGAACACGTCGAGCGCCTTGCGGCCATCGTGCGTGGCCAGCGACAGCACGTCCAGCAGCAGCAGCTCGCGCGACGGGAAGGCGTGCAGCGCCACGTGGCAGTCGTCCAGCTCCAGCCACCCGGCCACGCCCTCGTTGGGCAGCGCGCGCACGTGCGGCGCGGCGATGGCCGTGAAGCCGGCGGCCCCCGCCGCCGCGATCAGCAGCCCGCTGAGCAGCTCCGTGTCGCGCAGCTGCGCGGGCGCGACGCCCAGGAAGTCGGCCGTGAGATGGCTGAAGCCGTGGGGCATGTCGGGGGCGACGGGGCGGCGGAGGGGCGACGGCGCGCGAGGGGCGGGCACGGCTCGGACATTACCGGCGGCATGGGGGAAAGACAAGCAACGCGACGCGCTGGCAGGCGCGGGCGGCGCCACGTACCTTCCCGACCCATGTCCCGCCGCGCCGTCCTCACCCTTCCCAACATCGTCTCGCTGGCGCGCGTCGCGCTCGTGCCGGTGTTCATCGCCTCGTCCACGCCGGGCGCGCGCGTCGCCGTCGTGGGTGCGGCGGCGCTCACCGACATGCTGGACGGGTGGCTGGCGCGTCGCCGGCAGGCGGCGTCGCGCGTGGGCGCGCTGCTCGACCCGATCGCCGACCGCCTCTTCGTCCTCGCCGCCGTCGCCACCTTCCTCCTGGAAGGGGCGCTCACCCTCGGACAGACCGTCGTGCTCCTCACGCGCGACATCGCGACGACCATCGGTTTCGTGGTCGCCCGCTCGGTGTCGTGGCTGCGCCCGGTCGAGCTGCGGGCGCGCGGCCCGGGGAAGGCGGTCACCGTGCTGCAGGTGCTCGCACTGCTCGCCGTGCTGCTCTGGCCGGCCGCCGTGCCGGTGCTGCTCGCGGTGGTGGGCGCGGCGTCGGTGCTGGCCATCGCGGACTACACGCTCATGCTCTGGCGCGGGCGCGCGCGGTGAGCGCCCGGCTGGCGGCGGCCCGGCTGGCGGCGGGACGCGGGCTGGTGGGGCGGGGGCTGGCGGGGCTGCTGGTGGCGGGGCTGGCGGCCGTCGTTGCGCGTCCGGCGCTGGCGCAGCCCGGCGTGATCCGCGTCGGGCCGGCGGAGCCCGAGCTGCGCGTGGACGCGCTGGCCGGGCGGACCACCAGCTGGCAGCTCGGTGCCGGCGTGCTCTGGCCCTTCGGGCGGAGCGTGCGGCTGGGCGGCGTCGTGGCCGGCGGCGTCACCGACGGGGTGCCGGCCGACGTGGCGGCGAGTGGACGAGCGGCGAGCGCCCGGGCGGAGCTGGTGGCGCGCTTCGTGGTGGACGGGGCGGATCCGGCGCGGTGGCGGCTCTACGGGGCCGCCGGCGCGGGGGCGCTCCTCGTGCGCGGGGTGCGCGGCGTGGCCCGCGTGCACGTGGCCGCCGGCGTGGAGCTCCCCCCGCTCGGCGGCTGGCGGCCGGCGGTCGAGCTGGGGCTCGGCGGCGGGGTGCGCGTGGGGCTGGGACTGCGACGTAGCTCGCCGGCGCGGTGACGGGAGGTCGCCGCGTGCGGCGCACATCGCGCCGGCCGCTGCCGCCGATGCGACGAGCGCCCCTCACCAGGAGGGGCGCTCGCATATGCTGCAGCGGTCAGGCGGCCGAGACCGACTCTTCGGGCTGGGTCTTGGGCGGCTGCACGAACCGCTCGCCCAGCGTCCGAAGCTCCGTCATCTCCGCTTCGGCCAGCTCGGGGTAGCGGTCGCCGAGGTAGCTCATCGTCTCCGTGAACCACTCCGCCTGGTGCTCCGGGGCCGCTCCGATCACCCCACACCGCATGATGTGCTGGAACATCTCGTCGCGGGCCTGCTCGAACGGCGTCGGCTCCGCGACCTCTCTCCTACGACGCGTCTTCTGTTTGGCCATGAAACTCACAGTTGAGGTCAGTCCTCCAATTTAACAGTTCAGGTTGCGAGATTGTAGGGATTCGGCACTGCCAGTCTCATACCGTCATGGCGCCACCGGGGTTCCCGACGAGGCCAGATGCGCCATCTCGTCGAGCAGTGCGGTGAGCTCCTCGGGCGCCTCCTCCGGCACCAGCCGCCCGACCTCCGGCAGGCGCACCAGCCGGGCTGCCGGAATGGCGCGACGCAGCCGGTCCGCCTCCCCCCGCTCGAGCATCCGGTCGCGGTCGCCCCAGACGACCAGCGTCGCCGCGGTCACCGCCTCCAGGTCCAGCTCTTCCATCTCCACGGCGCGGAGCGAGCGCGCCAGCGTCAGCAGGTGGCGCACGCCGTCGCGCCCGACGTAGGGGGCCAGGTAGCGGGCCACGAGGCGGTCGGGCATGGCGTCCGGGTCGGCCACCTGCTCGCGCAGCAGCGGGGTGAGCAGCGGGGCCACCCCCACCACCGAGCGCGAGATGCGCAGCGCGAAGCGGGCCGTCTTGGCCTGCAGCAGCCGGATCTCGCGCCCCGGGAGCTGGTCGAAGGCGGGGGTGTTGACGAGCACCAGCCGCTCCACCCGCTCGGGGCGGGTGGCGGCCAGCCGCAGCGCCACCGAGCCGCCGATGTCCACCCCGCACAGCGTCGGGTGGGAGACGCGCAGGGCGGTGAGCGCCCGGTCCAGGTACTCGGCCTGGGCGGCGATGCCGTAGTCGGCGTCGTAGGGGCGGTCGGACTCGCCGTAGCCGAACAAATCGAGCGCGAAGGCGGTATGCCCCAGGTGCGCCAGCGCCCGCCCCACGTGGCGCCAGAGGAAGCTCGACGTGCCGAAGCCGTGCAGCAGCACCAGCGGCGCGCCGCCGTGGCCGTAGCGCTCCACGTGCAGGGCGCCGGGGCCCACGGGAATGCGGAGGAGATCGGGATTCATCTCGGCCACGCTCCGTGGGGGCGCGCGGCCTGCGGTCTGCGCGTCGCCTTGCGGCGGGAGAGGTCGTTCATAGCTTACCGGCCACGCGCGTGGCCCTCGACGAAGGATGGCAGGAATGGCGGAGCAGACCTACGACGACGGACGAGCGCGGAACCTGGAGGCGCTCCTGCGCGCGCTCGCCGGCCGGATCGGCGAGCTCGACGCGCAGGGCGCGCTCCTGAAGCATGCCGGCGAGCTGATGAAGCTCATCGGCGACGTGCGCAGCGAGCTGTTTCATTACGAGGTGCGGGCGACGTACGATACGCCCGAGGTGGCCGACAATCGACGCATCGTGGCCGAGGCGAAGCAGGCCGACGAGGCGTCGTGGACGAGCGGCGAGTGGACTCCCGACGACGAGGACGACCCCCGGTGGTGAAGGTACAACCCAAGAAGACCGGCTACGGCAAGTTCTACGCGCTCCTCGTCGGCATCGCCGTCGTGGCCGGCGCGGCCATCTACAAGAGCAGCGGCGAGCCCAAGGTGGACGCCTTCGCCGTGGACCCCAACCTGCCACCGGTGCAGGTGGAAGGCTACCGCCTCGGCAACCCGGATGCCCCGGTCGAGGTGCTCGAGTGGGCGGACTTCGAGTGCCCGGGCTGCATGCAGTTCGCCACCGTCACCGAGCCCGACGTGCGCGAGCGGCTGATCCGGACGGGGCAGATCAGCTACCGCTTCTTCTTCTTCCCGCTCCCCGACCACAAGGCGTCGGCGGCCGCGTCCTACGCCGCGGCCTGCGCCGGCGACCAGAACAAGTTCTGGGAGATGCACGACGCCATCTTCAACGGCTTCAACGACTGGTCGTGGGGGCGCGTGCGCGACCCGAAGGGGGTGTTCAAGGGCTACGCCGAGCGGCTCGGCCTCGACATCGCCACGTGGGAGGCGTGCTACGACAGCGACAAGCACCACGCGCTCATCACCTCGCACAAGGCCGAGGGGCTGCGGCGCGGCGTGAACGCGACGCCCACCTTCGTGATCGGCAACCGGATGGTCTCCGGCGCCATCGGCTACGACCAGTTCAAGGCGCTCGTCGACTCGGCCATGGTGCTCGCCGGCGCGAAGGCCCCGGCGGCACCGACCGGCGGCGACACCGCGGCGACGCGGGCGGTGCCCGTGGCACCGGCCGCCCGGTGAGCGCCGCCACGCGGCGCATGGCGATCGCCACCCTGGCGCTCGTCGGTTTCTTCATCGCCGTCTACCTCACCCTCTTCAAGCTCGGCGTCATCGGCGCCATCGCCTGCCGCGTCGGCTCGTGCGACGCCGTCAACCTGAGCGCCTGGGGGAGCTTCCTCGGCGTGCCGGTGGCGGCGTGGGGGATGCTCTTCTACGCCGTGCTCTTCGCGCTGGCCTTCGCCGGCGTGCACGAGCGCTGGGCCGACCATCGCGCGCTCCCGCTCGCCCTGCTGCTGTGGACGGGTTGGGGCGTGCTCTTCTCGCTCTGGCTCACCTATCTCGAGCTCTTCGTCATCCACGCGATCTGCATGTGGTGCGTGATCTCGGCGACGATCGTGACGATCGCGTTCGGGGTGAGCCTGGTCGATTGGCGCGGCGTGAGGCAGCGGCAGTCCTTGCGTTAGGACGCGGCAAGCGGTAAGCAGGGAGCAGGAAACAGGGAGCAGGGAGCAGGAAACAGGAAGTAGGGAGCAGGATGCAACGACGGACTCCGCTCCCTGTTTCCTGCTCCCTGTTTCCTGACCCACTCCAGCGCGAGGTCCGAGCATGGGCGCACAACTCCCCGACGTCCCCCCGAGCGTCCGCAGCCTTCGCCGCACGCCCGGCTTCGCCGCCGTCGCCATCCTCACGCTCGCCCTCGGGATCGGGCTCGCGACGGCGGTGTTCACGGTGGCGGACGCGCTGCTCCTGCGGCCGCTCCCCGTGCTGCACCAGGACCGTCTCGTCACCCTCTGGGGCGAGCGGCGCGACGGGAGCTTCGACCACTGGCCGTTCGACCTGGCGCGCGCGCGCGACTTCACGCCGCGCGTGCGCGCCCTGGAGCAGGTCGCCTTCGCCGACTACTACGGGGCCATCCCGCAGGCGATCCGGGACGGCAGCCAGATCACGCGGCTGCGCCGGGCGCTCGTCTCCGGCAACTACTTCGACGTCCTGGGCACGCGGCCGCTGCTCGGCCGCACGCTGCGCCCGGCGGACGACGTGCGGGGCGCCGCGCCGGTGGCCGTGCTGAGCCACGCCGCCTGGCAGCGGCGGTTCGGCGGCGACCCCGGCGTGCTCGGGCGCCGGCTGCTGCTGCACGGCAGCGACGTGACCTACACGATCGTCGGCGTGATGCCGCAGGGGCTCGACTTCCCACGCGGCACCGAGTTCTGGGCGCCGATCGTGCCGTCCACGCCACCGGCGAGCGAGCAATACGTCGTCGTCGACCTCGTCGGGCGGCTCGCGCCCGGGGCCTCGCCCGCCGCCGCCCGCGACGAGGTCACCGCCTACCTCGGTCGCCCCGACGCCGCGTCCTTCGAGCGCGAGATGCGCGGCGTCGTCCACACGCTGCCCCGGCTCATCCTGGGCGACACCCGGCCGGCGCTGTTCGTCTTCGCGGCCGCTGCCGCGCTGCTCCTCCTGATCACCTGCATCAACGTCGCCAACCTGCTCCTCGTCCGCGGCCTCACGCGCGTGCGCGAGATCG
Organism: Gemmatimonadaceae bacterium; assembly: GCA_035761165.1. GTDB lineage: Bacteria > Gemmatimonadota > Gemmatimonadetes > Gemmatimonadales > Gemmatimonadaceae > CALCHX01. The sequence goes on from DASTRO010000185.1 coordinate 5,943, forward strand.
CCGTGCGCGCGGCGATCGGTGCCTCGCGCGGGCAGGTGATCGCGCAGCTGCTGGCCGAGAACGCGCTGCTCGCCGCGGCCGGCGGCGCGCTGGGCCTGGCGGTCGCGGCGGCGGCCGTGCAGGGGTTCGTCGCCATCGCGCCGGCCGGGCTCCCCCGCCTGGACGAGGTCCACCTGAACGTGACCGCGCTGCTCGGCGCCGTCGGCATCACCGGCGTGGCGATGCTCCTCTTCGCCCTCGCGCCGGCGGTGCTGACGTCGCGTGTCGAGCTGCAGCAGGTGCTCCGGTCCGACACGCGCCAGAGCGTCAGCCGGCGCTCGCGGCTGGCGACGGAGGCGCTGGTGGCGGGGCAGGTGGCGCTCGCCCTCGTGGTCCTCTCGGCCGCGGGGCTGATCGCGCGGAGCCTGGTGGAGCTGGAGCGGGCCGAGCTCGCGCTGGAGCCGTCGCACCTGCTGATTGGCGAGCTGGCGCTGCGCTACGACCAGTACGACGACGCCACGAAGCAGCGCGCGATGCTCGAGCGGCTCCTGCCCGCGGTGCAGGCGATGCCGGGCGTCCGCGCGGCCTCGCCGGTGGCCGCGGTGCCCTTCTCGGGCCCACACGGATGGGACGGCCGGTTCGCCGCCGAGGGGCAGACGCCGGACGAGATGGCGGCCAATCCCACGCTCAACATGGAGGTCGTGGGACCAGCGTATTTCGCGGCGCTGGACGTGCCGGTGCTCCGCGGGCGCGCGTTCACCGAGGCCGACCGCGAGGGCGCGCCACTCGTCGTCATGCTCAGCGAGCGTGCCGCGCGACAGTACTGGCCCGGCGAGGATCCCATCGGCAAGCGCCTCACGATGGGGGCGAGGCAGCGCGTGGCCTTCACGGTCGTCGGCGTGGTGCCGGAGACGCGCTACCGCGAGCTGCGCGAGGCGCGCGCCAGCATCTACTTCCCGCTCGCCCAGTCGGGCTTCCCCTTCGCGCCCACCACGCTGGCCATCCGCACCGGCGGCCCGCCGAGCGCCCTCGTGCCGGCGCTCCGGCGCGTCGTCGCGGAGACCGCGCCCGGCGTCGCGCTGGCGAGCGCCGCGCCGTTCGACACGTATCTCGACGGGCCGCTGGCGCAGCCGCGGCTGAACGCGCTCCTCCTCGCCGTCTTCGCCGGGGCCGCGGTGCTGCTGGCCGCCGTCGGCCTGTTCGGCGTGATGGCGACGATGGTGCGCCGGCGAACGCGCGAGCTCGGCGTGCGCATGGCGCTCGGCGCCACCGCGGGCGACGTGCGGCGACTGGTGCTGCGCCGTGGGCTGGCGATCGCCGCCGTCGGTGCAGCGGCGGGGCTGCTCGGCGCGCTGCTGGCGAACCGCCTGCTGCGCGCGATGCTCTACGAGGTGAGCCCGACGGACATCCCGACGCTCGCCGCCGTGACCGCGCTCCTCCTGCTCATCGCGGCGATCGCCACGCTCGTCCCGGCGCGGGCGAGCACGCGGATCGAGCCGGTGGTCGCGATGCGGGTGGAGTAGGGACCAGGGAAGAGGGAAGAGGGAAGAGGGAGCCGCGGGACGGAGCATCCCGGGGCCGTTCCTCTTCCCTCTTCCC
>DASTRO010000186.1:0-18626 GCA_035761165.1 Gemmatimonadaceae bacterium
GGGATGCGGATGTCGCCAGAAGTATGGGCCGGCGGGCGCCGGAGTGCCACGAGGCGGTCGGGCCCGCCCCCCCGTGGGCTGCGCGTGTGAGGCAGCATGCATGACAGCACGCGGTGCTGCACGCGGTGCTGCACGGCGTGCTGTACGGCATGCTGTACGGCGGAACGACGAACGGCCCGCGCCGGTGAGGGCGCGGGCCGTGTGCCCGGGCGCGGCGCGGGGCGGGGCGGTGGACGGGGGCCCGTCGTCAGTGGCAGCCGCAGGAGGGACCGCACCCGTCGCCGCCCTGCGCCTTGCCGGTGCCGGAGCCGCCCCCCGCGCCGGCGCGCAGCGTGCGCCAGGCGCGGCGCCCCATGTAGAGCGCGGCGGCGAGGACGAGGAGGAGGGCGAGCAGCGTCTGCGTGTCCATGGGGCAGTTCCTTCGGGGAGCGGGCGGGCGATCGGTACGGGGTGGGCGGGAATGGTGCCGCGAATCGGAGCGGCCGCGGCGACGTTGATGTCGGGGGGGGGCCCGCGACGCCGGCCGCCTACCCGCCGAAGCCCAGCAGCCGCCCGCCCTGATAGACGAGCAGCGCCGCGGTGTAGGCCAGCACGAACATGTACCCGAACTGGAAGCCGGCCCACGCCCAGCCGCGTCGCCCGCCCCCGGTCTCGCGCACCGTCACCGCCATCGTGCTCGCGCACATCATGGCGAAGACGTAGAACACCATCAGCGCCACCGCGATGAGCGGCGTGTACGCCGGCTGGCCGGTGCGCGGGTCGCGCTCGGCGCGCAGCCGCTCGCTCAGCGCGGCCGATCCCTCCTCGGCGCTGCCCACACCGTAGATCGTCCCCATCGTGGAGACGAACACCTCGCGCGCCGCGAACGACGCCGTGATGCCGACGCCGATCTTCCAGTCGAAGCCGAGCGGGCGCACCACGGGCTCCACCACGTGGCCGATGCGGCCCAGCGCGCTGTGCGCCAGCTGCTGCTCCTGCGCCGCCGTGGCCGGCGTGCCGGGTGCGACGTCGGCCTTGGGATAGGTGGCCAGCGCCCAGAGCACGATCGACACCGCCAGGATCACCGTGCCGGCGCGGCGCAGGAAGAGCATGGCGCGGTGCGACACGCTCACCGCCAGGCTGCGCAGGCTGGGCAGCCGGTACGGGGGCAGCTCGAGCAGCATCGGCCGCGCCGGCGCGCGCAGCAGCGTGCGCTTGAAGACTGCGGCCACGCCCAGCGCGGCCACGGTGCCGAGCAGGTACATGGCCAGCATCGTCAGCCCCTGCACGCTCAGCCCGGCGATGGTGACCGCGGGGATGAAGGTGCCGATGAGCAGCGTGTACACGGGCAGCCGCGCCGAGCAGCTCATGAGCGGCACCACCATGATCGTCGCCAGGCGGTCCTTGGGCTCGCCGATGGTGCGCGTGGCCATGATCCCCGGCACGGCGCAGGCGTAGCCGCTGAGCATCGGGATGAAGCTCTTGCCGTGCAGCCCCACGCGGCGCATGTAGCGGTCCATGACGAGCGCGGCGCGCGCCATGTAGCCGGTGTCTTCCAGGATGCCGATGAAGAGGAAGAGGATGGCGATCTGCGGCAGGAAGACGACGACGCTGCCGACGCCGGCGATGACGCCGTCCACGAGCAGGCTGCGCAGGTCGCCCGGCGGCAGCAGCGCGCCGATCCACGTGCCCAGCGCGTTGACGACGCCCTCGCTGGCGTCCATGATCGGCGTGGCCCAGGCGAAGATGCTCTGGAAGACGATCGCCATCACGGCCAGGAAGACGAGCGGCCCCCAGACGCGGTGCAGCACGACGGCGTCGATGCGGTCGCCGAGACGATTGTGGCGCGCCGCGCCGCGGGTGACGACGCGCGCGCACACCTCGGCGATCCAGCCGTAGCGCAGCTCGGCCTCCAGGCCGCGCGGGTTCACGCCGGCCGCGGTGAGCGCCTGGCGCGTGCGGACGAGCATCTCGTGCAGTCCCGGCACGTGCGCCAGGTGCGATTCGGGCGCCGGCAGGCCGACGAGGCGCAGCGCCTCCATCCGCGCCACGCCGTCGATGCGCGACGCGGCCGGCGTGGCCGGCGCGGCGTGACCGTTCCGGTGATCGCTCCCGGTGCCGTTCCCGGTGCCGTTCCCGGTGCCGTTCCCGTCGTACGCGACGGGGGTGGGCGACGGTGCGGCCAGCTCGCTGCCACGTAGCAGCGCCTCGAGCGGCGCGAGCGCCCCGGCGGCGGCCGGCGGGAGGGAGAAGCGGCGTGACGGGCGTGGCAGCAGCGGCGCCTGCGCGATCGCGCGGCGCAGCGTCTCGAGCCCGTCGCGCCGCGTGGCGACCGTCGGGATGACGGGGACGCCCAGCTCGTGGATCAGCTCCGGGACGTCGATCGTCAGCCCCGCCGCCTGCGCGGCGTCGAACTGGTTGAGGGCGACGACCACCGGCAGCCCGAGCTCCATCACCTGGCTGGTGAGGAAGAGGTTGCGCTCCAGGTGCAGCGCGTCGACCACCACCACGACGACGTCGGGGAGCTCGATCCCCCGCGCCTGGCCGAGCAGCACCTCGAGGGCGATCTCCTCATCGGGGGAGCTGGCGGAGAGCGAGTAGCTCCCCGGCAGGTCGAGCACGGTGACGCGCGCCCCGTCCGGCCCACGATAGAACCCCTCGACGCGCTCCACGGTGACGCCGGCGAAGTTGCCCACCCGCTGCCGCATCCCGGTGAGCGCGTTGAAGAGCGTGCTCTTGCCGGTGTTGGGGTTGCCGAGCAGGGCGACGCGCAGCGTCGCGGCGCCGGTGGCGGGGGGTGCAGCGGGGGGCGGAGACACGGACGCCGCCGGCGCACGCGAACTGGCGGGCACAGGCGGCGGGGAGGTGGTCATCGTACGACGGGAGGCCAGGAGCTGAACGTCGGCGGAGGGCACGAACCGGCGGCGCAGGACGCGGCGCGCCGCGCGCTCGCGCCGGTCAGCCGACCGGCAACACGGTGATGCCGGCAGCGATGGCGGAGCCGACGGCGAGCCGGGCGCCGCGAACCTCGAGCAGGGTGCAGCCGCGCGCGCGGACGACATCCACCGACGCGCCCTCGCACAGCCCGAGCGCGCGCAGCCGGCACGCCTCGGCGTCTCCACAGCCGACTTCGAGCACGGTGGCGCGAGAGCCCGCCAGGCAGGCGGAGAGCGCACACGCCCGACGCGCGGCGGGCGCAGCGGTACTCAGGTCAGCAGCGGCAGCGGACGCCGGCGCCACGTCGAGCACGGGCAGCGCGGACGGCGCCCTGCGTCGGGAGAGCAGTTTCAGCACGCGGCAGAGTTGAGAATGTTTCTCAAGCGGTTCCTTCTAAGATTACTCGGCCGCGGAAATGCCGTCAACTGTGGTCGGGATTCGAAACCGGGGGCCGGGCGCGGAGCGGCCGGCCCCCGCCACGTCGCGGCACGGCCTGAACGGCCTACTGCGGCTCACGCGGCGCGCTCGCCGTCTGACACCGCTCGGCTCCTTGGTACGCCGGGGCTCCTCGGCCGTGGGCGGGCATCAACGCTCATGGGGAACACGGATGCTTCGGAGGATCCGGATGCGACGGATCGCTCCCCGCGGCGTCCACAACGCCGTGCGCCAGGACCGGAACTGCATGGGGGTGGGCTCCGGATCGGCTCACCCCTCCTCGCGCCCGGGCCAACGACTAAGACCGAGCCGCACGCGGAGACGCGGAGGAACGCGGAGGAACGTGGACGTCGGGCGGGGTGCCCCCCTTCCCTCTCCCCTCTCCTGCTCCGTCTTCCATCCTGTCGATCCGGTATATCCTGTCGTCGTGCCGTTCAGCGCTCGGCCGCTCGCTGCGCTCGCGCAGACAGGATGACTGGGAACAACAGGATGGACGCGATCGGCTGTGAGGGGAGCGCGGGCCCGGTCGTGTTTCGCGGAGACGGTGCCTGGCCTGGTGCGAGGCGGCGTGGACGAACGCCCCTCCCTCCACCCCAGCTTCTCCAGTCCTGGCGCGAGGCGGGATGGGATGGGTAGCACCCCACCCCCAATCAGGTCCGCTCCTGGCGCGAGGGGGCGTAGGGAGTAGCGGAGCGATCCGACGCACCCGGAACCTCCGTCGCATCCGCGTCCTTCATGAGCGTTGATGCCCGCCCACGGCCCGCGGAGCCCCCGCGTACAAAGGAGCCGAGCGGTGTCAGGCGGCGAGCGCACCGCGTGAGCTGCGGCAGGCCGCTCAGTGAGTGTGCGGCTGTGCTGGCGCGTGTTAGGCGTCAGGCGCGCGACGCGCCGGTGTCGCCGAGGAGGGGCGTGTGCGACGGGGCGCGCGGCGCCGGGCGGCGCTGCGCGGCGGCCGCCGTGACGCGGGACGCGCGGAGGCCGGCGATGCCGAGCCAGGCGAGGGCGACGGCGCCGAGGAGCAGCTTCAGCATCGCGCGCGCGTTGGCCACGTCGAAGGAGGCCACCGCCTCGGGGCGCAGCGCCGGGCGCAGCTGGAGCAGGTCCAGGCAGAAGAGCGCCGTCGCGGCCACGAGGAGGGCGGCGCCGGCGAGGTTCACCCAGGCCACCACGCGACGGGCCACCATGGACGGGAGGAGCGCGCTCGTCGCGGCGAGCACCGCGACGCCCAGCAGGGGGGTGAGCAGGTAGCTGGCGAGGAGACCGACGACACCGAAGCGCCAGCGGAAGTCCCCGGGCTGCAGTGGCCAGACGTTGAGCAGCAGATCCACGGTCGGCAGGACGATCAGCAGGGCGCCGACGAAGTAGAGCGGAGCGGCGATCGAGCGCGCGGCCGGGGACGGAGCGGGGGCGGGGGCGGGAGTGGAGTGCGCGGCGGGCATGATGGCTACGGCGGCGGGAGGGGGAGGAGCGACGGTCGCGCGGCGGCCGGCACGACGGGGTGCGGCAGACGGACGGGGTGCGTCAGAACACGATCGCGCGGCGGGCGGGTCACAGGGGAGCAGGCAGGCAGGCTCCAGGCTCCAGGCGCGAGACACCAGACACCAGACACCAGACACCAGACGCCAGACGCCAGACGCCAGACGCCAGACGCCGGACGCCAGACGCCAGACGCCGGACGCCAGGCTCCTGGACGAGGATGCGCGACGGGGCGACGTCAGCGACGCCGCCCCGTCCTCGCTCCGTGCGTCAGCGCATGGCGCGCTGCGCGGCCGGGCGCGTCAGCCGAGGAGCCGCCGACGGCGCGAGCGCGTCACGCCCACCAGCGCCAGCAGGCCGCTGCCGAGCATCAGGTAGGTGGAGGGCTCGGGGGTGGGGATGATGTCGCGCGTCAGGAACTCCTGCGCGCTGCGCGGATCCTGCGGGTTCGTCGGCGTGAGGACCGCGAAGTTGTAGTAGTAGAACGCGGCGCTGAAGTCGGTCAGGTAGCGCGACTGCGCGAGGTCGACCCAGTACTGCGTGTCGGCGGCGTCCAGCCCCGCGGCACCGCCGGTCACCACCGGCCCGTCGCTGAAGCCCATGACCTGCCAGATGGCGCTCTGGATGGCCTTCTGCTGGGTGGCGTTCGGGCCGAACTGCATGCTCAGCCAGGCCGACTGCTGGTACTGGGCGAGCGCCGCCTCGCCGCCGCGGGTGGTGCCGAGCGCGCCGGCGCCCACGCGGGCGATGTTGACGTCCCAGGTGTTGTTGAGCGTGGCGAAGTGGGCGTAGTCCACGCAGTAGATGTCCACCCGCGGCGTACCCGGGCCGTCGATCACGCCCCCGTAGGGGCTGATGTACACGGTGCCGTGGCTGGTGGACATCGTCGTCCCCGAGCCCACGTCGGTGAGCTTGAGGGTGTGCGTCTGGGCGACGGCGGGGGAGGCGAGGGCGACCAGCGCGATGCCGGCGGCGAGGGTGCGCAGCGCTTTCATGGGAGGGAGAGTCTGGAGGGACCGGATCAGGCATCGCCGCAACCGGCGACGGCTGGACGACGGGGTGTCGCTGGGCGGGCGGGGGACCGTGGCCGCGGCGCTGCCGCGGCGATGCTGCTCCCGCACCCTCCTCCAGTTCTCGCCGGTCATCCATCGCCCGGGCCGGCTGCGCTTCCCTGCGCACGAGACACCTCGCCGCGGTCGGGGAGCAGCCTCCGCGCCACCCCGGCCCGGGGCGGTGCCGCGGGCCGGCGGTGCGCCGCCGGTGAGGTTGCCGGGCGTCGGGATGCCCTTGCCCCACCGCCACTTGGATGCGATCATCGGGCGCTTCCGCCGGGCCGCGCCGGCGCCGCGTGACCTTTCCAGACGAGCTCGGTTCGTGGCCCCCGCGCCACAGCCTGCCTACCGAGCGCGACAGTAGGGCGAGGGGAGGGAGCGCACGACCGGGAGTCCGCGTGCCGCCCAGCATCCACGTCTCTCGCCACCGAGGCATCCGATGCGCCCACCCGCTCTCCTCGCCGCACTCGCCCTCGCGCTCGGCGCCACCGCGGCCGGTGCCCAGCCCGTGCTCGTCCGCACCGGCACCGGCTTCGTCCCCGACGCCGGCGGCGCCTTCCCGGACGCCGGCTTCGAGTACGCCTACTCCTTCCGCGCGCGCAACCTCTCGCCCGACAGCAACGACGGCAACGCGCTCCTCGGCGCGGTCGGGCCCTGTCTGGTGGGGCAGGCGTGCCAGAGCACGGCGACGCGCGACTACGTGGCGGGCGAGTCCACCTACTTCGTCGGCCTCGGCTTCGGCGGCCCGTCCGCCGACAGCCCCTCGCTCTTCGTCAACGACGTCGTCGGCGGGTCGCCCGGGTCGCAGCTGGATCTCACCGGCTACGTGCCGTCCGGGACGCTCAACGCCTTCTACGTCCTGCTGAAGCCGCCCACGGACGGATCGATGGACGTCAGCAACGCCTTCTTCTTCGGCGCGCCGCCGACCGAGATCGCGGGCTTCGGCACCCTCGGCGACGGGCTGCAGTACGCGCTCTACACCTCGCCCGAGGACCTGCGCGGCAGCCTGCTGATCTTCGATCTCGGGATCACCGGCAACAACGGCAGCCTGCAGGAGCGGCCGGCGGTGGACATCTACGTCGGCTTCCTCGCGCCGACGCAGGTGGTGCCCGAGCCGGCGACCGTCGGCCTGATGGCCACGGGGCTGGTGGGGGTGCTCACGCTCGTCCGGCGCCGCCGCCGCTCACCCGCTGCCTAACGTCCGCCGGATCGACGCCAGCCGCTCGGTGATGCCGCGTGGCAGGAGCAGGTCGTCGGAGATCGCCGCGATCTCCTCGGCCGCCTGCCACGCGGCCGCGAGCTGCGCCAGCTCCCCCTCCATCGCCCGCCGCTCGCTCTCCTCGTGCGAGGCCATCTCCAGCGCCAGCCGCACCGGCGCGGGGAGCTCGGCCACCTTCTGCGCGCCCGTCCGCCGCTGCACCGCCGACGCGAAGTAGCGCGTCGGATCGCGCTCCGCCTCGAGCAGCGAGACCGCCTCGCGCACCGTCCTCTCCGCCCCGCCGGCCTGGTTGAGCGACGGCAGGATCAGCCCCGCCGCGCGCATCGCGTCGTCACCGGTGAGGCGGACGATCCGCTTCTTCCCGGCCGGCAGGCCGAGCGACCAGGCGTCGGCGCCCTCGCGGGCGAGCTGCACGTGCCGCAGGTGCTTGCGGCGCACCGTCACGTCGTCGCCGCCGGGCGCGGCGACGCGGGCGATCACCGCCTTCGGGTCGCCCTGCACGATGCGCTGCCCGAGCTGCACGAAGAGGTAGCCGAAGCCGCCGATGGCCATGCCCGCCGCCATCCCGCCGGCGGCCAGCGCGCCCAACGCGCCGATGCCGAGGGTGGCGCGGGTGAGATAGCGCACGCGTCGCCGTCCGAACTGGTCGCCGTAGCGCCAGGCGGCGAACTCGGGGCGCTGCGGCTGGCCGATGCGCACCAGCTCCAGCCCCTCCGGCAGCTTCGCCAGGCCGATCTGCTCGGTGCTCACCCGGCGCCGCGCGTCGCGGTAGAGCCGCTCGCACGCCTCGATCGCCTCCCAGCGCTCCTCGAGCGGGCTCAGGTTCCACCGCTCGCAGCGGCGGCAGACCACCCACAGCCGCCCGCGCGCCGCGTCGAACGCCAGCCGGCGGCCGACCGGGAAGCGCTCGACCGTCTCGTTGGCGCCGAGGTCGGCGTGACAGAAGAGGCAGGTGCGGTACATCGGGAGCGAACAGCGATGAGCGATCAGCGACGAGGGGGCCGCGGTGAGGTGCAAGCTAACGAGATGGCTGGCCGCGGATCACGCGGATCTTGCGGGTCGATCGCGGCGTGCCTCTGGCCCGTCGTGTCGAGGCCGGAGCGATCTGGGAACAGCGATGAGGCGGAAGCGGCGCGGATACGGTGGATCGCGCCGGTGCCGAAGCTCCGGAAAACCCCCCCTTGACGAACTCACCCCCCCCCCTCCTAACACCGGGTCCAGCCATCGTTCGTTAGGCCGACATCGCTGACAGTCGAGGCCAGGCCAGGGAGGAGACACGTGCCACGGCAGGTCGTGGGACAGACGATGTGTCTGGGATTCGTCATACTGATCGCGGGCTCGGGGGCGGCGCACAGCCAGCGACCGGCGGCGGTGGTGATCGAGTCGAGCCCGTCCTGTCCGCGCTGCAGCCTCGAGGTCACACGCATCGCGACACTTGGGGCAGCCGAGGATCCGAGCGGCCTCTTCCACGCCTTCGATCTCGATCATGACGGGCGTGGGCGCTTCATCGCGGCGCCGGCAGACGATCGTTCGCAGTTTCTCCCGTACGACGCGCGCGGACGCCTCATCAGAGTGGTCGGTCGCTCGGGAGAAGGGCCCGGGGAGTTCAGGGGCATCTTCCGTGTGACGGTAGGGCCAGGCGATACGCTCCATGTATTCGACGACGGGCTGGCCCGCTGGACAGTGCTCTCGCCCGATCTGAAGCTGGCTCGGACGACCCGATTGCCTCTCGTTCCGCAGCGGGCGGTGCTCCTGCGATCCGACCGGCTCGTCGTGCGTGCAAGCATCCCGACGCGGGAGCTCGCGGGCCTGCCGCTGCACCTGGTGGGGCCCGACGGCCGGGTGGTACGCTCCTTCGGGGCGACGGATCCTGAGATTCGGCGTGACCGCCGGGCGGCGAGCTCTCGCGTCATCGGACGCGCCGATGATGCGTCCGTCTGGTCGGCCTACGTCGACCGCTACCGCATCGAGCGATGGGGAATCGACGGACGCCTGCAGCTCGCGCTGACGCGCCAGGCAGACTGGTTCCCACGGTGGGATGACTACACGCCCCGCCGGCTGGACGAGCGACCGCCACGTCCCGAGACACGCGGCGTGGCGTGACCCCCAGGTTTGCTCCAGGGTTATGTCCGGCCGCTGGGTTGGGGGTGGAGCCTTCGGTACTCGCGGGCGAACTCGCTGGGCGTTCGGCTGGCGAGGCCGCTGTGCGGCCGAGCGGTGTTGAACTCGACGCGCCACGCCTCAATCGTGACCCGCGCCTCGGCCAGCGTCCAGAACCAGCTCTGATTCAAGCACTCGTCGCGGAGCCGGCCGTTGAACGACTCCGCGAACGCGTTCTGCACCGGCTTGCCCGGCTGGATGAACAGCAGCTGCACGCCGCGGCGGTGTGCCCACTGATCCAGCACGCGCCCGGCGAACTCGGGGCCGTTGTCGCAGATGATGCCGTGCGGCAGCCCACGCGTGGCGGCCAAGCACTCCAGCACCCGCACCACGCGCTCGCCGGGTAGCGAGGTATCCACCTCGATGGCGACGCTCTCGCGCGTGAAGTCGTCGACGATGGTCAGCGCGCGGAAGGCGCGGCCGTCACCGAGCGTGTCGCGGACGAAGTCCATCGACCACCGCTCGTTCGGCCGCGTAGGCGCGGCGAGCGGAGTACGCGGGACGCTGACGCGCTTCCGAACGCGCCGCCGCACGGTGAGGCCCTCTTCCCGATATAGCCGCTGGACGAGCTTGTGATTGACGACCTCGCCCTCGCGCAGCAGGAGCCAGTGCAAGCGCCGGTAGCCCCAGCGCGGCTTCTCCAGCGCGAGCGCATACAGTCGGGCGCGCAGCGCGTCGCGCCGGGGGCGGCGGCTCCGATACCGCTGGGACGAGCGGGCGAAGCCCGTCACACGGCACGCACGGCGCTCGCTGACCCGGTAGGCGGCCGTGAGGTAGGTGACGACCCGCCGCCGGCTCGGGGCCGTCACCACTTTCGTCCCACGACGTCGCGCAGCATCGCGAGGTCCAGCGCCTGGTCGGCCACGATCTTCTTCAGCCGCCGATTCTCGTCCTCCAGCGCCTTCAGGCGCTTCGTCTCGGCGACCTGGAGCCCGCCGAAGTGGTGCTTCCAGCGGTAGTACGTCTTCTCGCTGATCCCGTGCCGGCGGCAGACCTCCCGCACGGCGGCCCCAGCCGCGGCCTCCTGCAGGATCGCGACGATCTGGGCATCGGTAAACCGGCTCTTCCGCATCGGCCCTCCGGGCGAGGACCGGACAATACTACTGGCTCAGCTCCCGGGGGTCACGTCAGGCGTCTGGCAGGACTCGGCCGGTCGTCTGTTCGTCGCCGTTCGCGTGGCAGACGCGCACTGGCGGCGCTCCGATGAGGCGCGACGGCTCCAGGGCAGACGCGAGCGCCCGGTACTGGCCCGAGCGGAGTGGAGCAGATACACGGACACCATCATCGAAGTACTCGACGTGCGTCGGGGTACTCTCATTACCTCGGCACGCGTGCCGGATGCCGTGGATGGGTTCACGCGCGACGGGCTGCTGTACAGTGTGCGTGAGCTTCCATCCGGAGCGGAAGTGATCGACGTGTGGCGGGTGCAGCTGCGCCCTCCCTGAGTCGGAGGAAGCGCGTCGCCGGATTGCCTTGCCCGGCCTCCATTCGGCTCCCTGCTGCACGCTGGCCATGTGGTGCTCGGCGGCGCTCGTCGCGCGGCGGAGGAAATGAGGGAAGGTCGGTGCTGTGCGTACCGGGAATTCAGCAGCTCGCACTCCTTCTCCGGCTCCACGTGTAGCGTCGGCGGGCAGTGCTACGGCTGCGACTCGTTCGACTCGTGCCACGCCAACAGTCAGCTCGGCTCGTGCTCGGAGTTCCACAACGAGTGCGGATTCGCCCGGTTCGGAGAGCTCGAGTCGAGCATCGAGGCCGCGGATGGCGAGCGACGCGCGCGAATGGTCTCGGAGCACCCTCGGTACCTGTACGGCAATCAGGAGCGCGAGCCGTTGCAGGTGCTGGATTGCAGCGATGCCGTAGTCGCGCAGTACGAGCTGGCGGGCGCGGTGCTCGCGACGCTCGAGTAGCGGCGACACGGCTGACACACCGACGGGAGCTCCGGCCGAGCTCCCGTTTCGCGTCATGGGGATGCGCGCTCAGGGGGTTCGCTCGTCGCCTCGCGCGCGCTCCGCAACTCCGCCCGCGTCCCGCAGCTCCACGCGCGTCACCGGGTACGAGCCCACGATGCGCCCGGCGTGCTCGGGCCGCGCCAGCTCGCGCGCCAGGGCGCGCTGCAGCTCGCTCGCCCAGTGGCGGCGCTGGCGCACCGGGACCAGGTAGCGGACGGTGACGTCCATCCACGAGTCGGTGGGGGTGGCGTAGAGCTCCGGGCGCGGCGAGACCTCCAGCGGCAGCCCGCTCTCGGTCAGCAGCTGCATGTACTGCTCGGCCGGCCCCACCATCTGCGCGCCGACCAGGCGCTCCACCACCCCGCCGACGATCGAGATCGCGTATTCGAGGTCGCTCTCGTTGGAGACGCCGACGGTGATCTCGTCCCAGACGTAGGGGAAGTCGCGCGAGTAGTTGGTGATGTTGGCGCGGAGGACCTCGGAGTTGGGGAAGGTGATGAGCGCGCCGGTGGGCTGCGCCCCCTGCACCGGCTTCCCCGGCCCGCCCGCCTCCCAGACCGTGGTCGTGAGGAAGTCGATGCGGTAGACGTCGCCGAAGACGTCGCCGACGAGGATGCGGTCGCCGATGCGGTAGTAGCCGCGGAAGGAGTTGAGCAGCCAGCCGGTGAAGCTCTCGATCGGCGCCTGCAGCGCCCACGACAGCGCGAGCCCGAAGAGGCCGACGGAGCCCAACAGGGCGCGCGCGTCGCCGGCGAGCACGCTGAGGGCGGCGCCGAGGGCGAGCAGCCAGAGGGCGATGACGGCGAGCGCGCTGATCGCCTCGGCGCGCGCGAAGCTGGCCAGCAGGCGGCGCAGCACGGGGCGCACGAGCCGCGCCACCAGCCCCGCCGCCATGAGCAGGAGGAGCGCGATGAGCAGCTTCGGCGCGTAGCGGTAGAAGCCGCGCACGAGCTGCCGGATGGTGCCCGTGGCCTCCTGGACCGAGCGCGCCGTGGTGGCGGCGACGCCGGCGGTGTCCTCCGCCGCCGCGGCGGCAGCGCGGGCGAGGCTGTCGGCGCGGGCGCTGTCCGCGCGGGCCGCGCTGTCGGCGACGAGGGTGCTGCCGGGCGCGATGGTGTCCTGCGCCGGCACGTCGGGCGCGCCGCCGAGGAGGAGGGCGAGGCCGGTGAGGGCGACGGCGAGGGTGGTGGCCTGGCGGAAGCGGCTCAGGCGCGCGTCGGCGGCGCGGCGGTAGTCGCCCACGCCGGGGCGGCGGCGCGTCGCGGTGCGAAGGCGCGTCCGGGTGCGGCGGTCGCGCGTCGCCGCGTCGTCATCCTGGCCGGTCGCCCCGCGGACACGCCGCGCGGCGTCCGGGCCGCCGCGCGAGCGGCCGACGGCATCGCGTCCGGTAGTGCGGCCGACGGTGCGCCCGACGGTGCGGTGATCGTCGGGCGCACCGCGGTACCGGGAGAGCGGGTCATGAGGGTCGCGCGGCGAGCGTGGGGGCATGAGCTGGGCTCATGCGGCGGGCGAAAAGGGTGCCAGGGCGGGACGCCGAGCGTGCGCGCAGCGTCCCGCCCCGAACGTTCCACACCGAGCTTCCCAGTCCGAGCGTCCCGCTCCGAGCGTGCCGTCCCGAGCGTGCGTTCCCGAGCGTCCCGCCCCGAGCGTCCCGCCCTGGCGCCTACGCGCGACCCCACCCCTCCCGCTCGCGCAGCGCCGTCACGTGCGCCACGTGGTGGCGGCTGTGCCAGGCGTACATTGCCGTCAGGTGCTCGAGGGACAGCGGCTCGGGGTGCTCGGGATGGCGGACGACGCGCGCGAACTCCCCGGGGCGCAGCGCGCGCAGCAGCGCTACCCAGCGCGCGTGCAGCGCGTCGAGCAGCTGCAGCGAGGCGTCGATCGGTACGGCGAAGGTGTCGGGGAGCTCGGCCCAGCGCGCCTCCTCGTACGGCTTGATCGTCGGCGCGTCCTCGGTGAGGGCGAGCTTGAGGCGCACGTACGCGTTGACGTGGCTGTCGGCCACGTGGTGCACGAGCTGGCGCACCGTCCAGCCGCCGGGACGGTACGGCGTGTCGAGCTGCGCGTCGTCGAGGCCGGCGACCGCCTCCCGCAGGCGGGCCGGCAGGGCGGCGATGGCGGCGATCGCGTCCTCGCGCGCGGCGGGCGCGGCCGCGGCGTCGAAGGTGAAGCGGCCGACGGGGTAGCGGAGATCGGGAGTGGCGGTGGGGGTCGTCATCGGGGGTTCGGGACGGAGTTGGGGAGGGACTCGGGGCGGACCAGGGACCGACCGGGGCCGGACCCCGGAACGGAGGGGAGCCGTCACCGCGACGGGGGGCGCGGCGCGGACGTGCAGGACAGAGCGTTGCG
The DNA here is from genome assembly GCA_035761165.1 of Gemmatimonadaceae bacterium. Taxonomy (GTDB): domain Bacteria; phylum Gemmatimonadota; class Gemmatimonadetes; order Gemmatimonadales; family Gemmatimonadaceae; genus CALCHX01. The sequence goes on from DASTRO010000186.1 coordinate 13,557, forward strand.
TGGGCGTCGTGCGTAGCTTCAATGATCCACTCCGACCTCAATTCCGGGAGGCCCGATGCGTCTGCTCGCTCCGCTGGCCGCGCTGCCCCTGCTCGTGGCCGACGACCTGCCGATCGCGGCGCGTGACGCCGCCAGCTGGCGCCCCGAGGCGGCGCGCCCCACCGCGCCGCCGGTCATGCGCGCCCTGCCCGACTCCGTGGTCATCACCGAGTGGCCGGTGCCGTGGGAGCGCAGCCGTCCGCGCGATCCATTCGTGGACCCGAAGAGCGGCGACGTCTTCTTCGTCGGCCAGGTGGGGAACTACGTGGCGCGCTTCGATCCCGAGACGGGGGAGTTCCGCCGCTACGAGCTGGAGGATCGCGCGCTCCCGCACAACCTGATCGTCGGGCCGGACGGCATGGTGTGGTATGCCGGGAACGGCAACGGCCACATCGGCCGCCTGGACCCGGCGACGGGGAAGGTGACGCGCTTCGCGATGCCCGACTCCGCGGCGCGCGACCCGCACACGCTGATCTTCGCGCCCGACGGCTCGCTCTGGTTCACCGTCCAGGGCGGCAACTTCGTCGGCCGGCTGACGCCGAGCACCGGCGAGGTGCGCCTGCTCTCGATGAAGTCGCCGCGCGCGCGGCCGTACGGCATCGCGCTCGACTCGAAGGGGCACCCGTGGGTGGTTGAGTTCGGCACGAACCGGATCGTCACCATCGACCCGGCCACGATGCAGCTGCGCGAGCACGTGCTGCCGGACGCCGGCGCCCGTCCGCGGCGCATCGCCATCACGTCGGACGACATGGTCTGGTACGGGGACTACGCGCGCGGCTACCTGGGGCGGCTGAACCCGGCCACGGGGAAGGTGGACGAGTGGGCGCTGCCGGGCGGCGCGCAGTCGCGGCCGTACGCGATGACGACGGACGACCGCGGCCGGCTCTGGCTGGTGGAGACGGGGGTGCAGCCCAATCGGCTGGTGGGCTTCGACCCGGCGACGAGCGAGTTCTTCAGCGTCACGCCGATCGGCACCGCGGCGCGCAACACGGTGCGGCACATGGTGTGGCACGCGCCCACGCGGTCGATCTGGTTCGGCACGGACGCCAACACGCTCGGGCGGGCCGCGATCCCGTGAGGGGAGCGCTCGCGGTGCTCCCGGCCGCGGCGCTCCTCGCCGCGGTCGCGACAGCGGCGTCGCCCTCGCCCCACGGCAGGCGCTTCCCCATGGCCCCGCCGGCGGCCTTCACCGGGGGCTTCGGTGAGCCGACGTGCCAGCAGTGCCACGCCGGCAACGCGCTGAACGACCCGGCCGGGGCGCTGGAGCTGCGCGGGCTCCCCGAGGAGGGCTACGAGCCGGGGCACAGCTACGAGCTGACGATCGTCGTCCGTCGACCGGGGATGGCGCGCGGTGGCTTCGAGGCTGCCGCCCGCTTCGCCGCCGGCGCCGACTCGGCCGGGCAGGCGGGGAGCTGGCGGGCGGTGGACGGTCGTACGGCGACCACGCCCGGCAGCCACGCCGTCTACATCCACCACACGGAGCTCGGCTCCGAGCCCTCGCCCGACTCGGCGAGCTGGACGGTGGAGTGGACCGCGCCGACGTCGGGCGCGCCGGTGGCGTTCCACGTCGTGGCGAACGCCGCGAACGGCGACGAGTCGCCGTTCGACGACTACGTGTATGCGAAAGGGTGGGTGCGGGCGGGGGGAGCGAAGTAGGCACCAGGGAGCAGGGAGCAGGGGCGGCAGGGGCCAGGCTCCGGACGCGAGGGGGAGCGGCGGGACGGATTCCGGCGTGGGGGCCCCCCCCGAATTCCACGATGCGTGCGGCCGATCGATCGGCCATCATCGGAACTCCGCAGCGCGTACCCATTCCTTCCCGCGTCACCCGACCCGGCCGACTCAGCGGCCGGCAGGGGGCGGATGGCCGGCGTGGCTGCCGTGGCCGGCGCGTCCCGCGTGCCGGCCCGTGTCGGCGGTCGGGGCCGTGCCGCCCGCCCGGTGGTCGCCGCGCTGGAAGGCCAGGAACGCGTGGATCGCCGCCAGTGCCGCGGGGTCCCGGGTCGTCATCCGCAGCTCGGCACCGCGCGGGAGGTCGCGCACCTCGTAGCGGATCGCCGCCCGCTTCGCGGCCATCGTCGCCGCACCGGGGACGCTTCCCGCGTGGACGAACCGCGGCGTGTCGAAGTCGCCGGCGGCGAAGGCCGACACGATCTCGCGGAGATGGGCGCGGATCGTCGCCACGCCCTCGGCGTCGTCCACGTCGCGCTGCAGCGCGATGCGCCCGCCGTCGGGGAGCGCGTCGAAGCGGTGTGTGGAGGTGTACTGGTCCACGCCCATCGCAAGCTTCCCGCGCTGTTGCAGCGCGGCGAAGCCCGAGTCGTGCGCCGGCGGGTGCGCGGGCGTCGGCGCGGCCTGGGCGGACGCGGCGGCCGCCGTGGCGACCGCCACGCCGGCCGCCAGGAGCAGGGCGGTGGCCCAGGTGGCCGGGAGCGGCCGCGGCGCGGCGCCGCGGCCGGGGAGCGGGTGGGGCATGATGCGGCTCCGATGACGTGAGGGCGGCGTCGCGACGAGCGCGGCGCGGACGGGAGGAAGCGTAGGTGCGCGACGCCGACGACGCAGGGACCGAAGTCCCAGCAGCCGCGTCCGACGCGGCTGCCGGGCCAGGCGGGGCCGGTGAGGGTGGGCCCGTCCTGCCGGCGGGCTTCTTCGCCGAGCTGCCCGACCGGGTACGGCGGACGCTGCTCGCCGCGGCCGTGGAGCGGCGCTTCGCGGCCGGCGAGACGCTCTTCCGCGCGGGAGCGCCGGCGCAGACGATGTACGTGGTGCTCGACGGCCGCGTGCGCGTGCTGCGCGCCGGCGGCGGCCGCCCGCACGTCCTGCACGAGGAGGGCCCGGGCGGCACGCTGGGCGAGGTGCCGCTGCTCGAGGGCCTTCCCGCGGCGGCGAGCGGCGCCGGCGCTGGCGAGGCGGCCGCGAGCGAGCGCGCCCCGCGTGGCGGCTATCCGGCGACGGCGGTCGCGGCCGAGCCCACGCGCTGCCTGGCGCTGACGCGCGACGTCGTGCGCGGCCTGGTGCAGCGGGAGCCCGACGTCGCGCTGGCGCTGCTGGCCCGGCTCGCGGCGCGTGTGCGCCACCTCGTCGAGCGACTGGACGAGCGCGCCGCCCACGGCACGCGCGCCCGCCTCGCCGCGCTCGTCCTGGCGCGCCACCGCACCACCGGCGCGCGCAGCTTCACCCTCGGCGGCTCGCAGCAGGAGGTGGCCGAGGAGCTCGGGACGGTGCGCGAGCTCGTCGTGCGGGGGCTGCGCGCGCTGCGCGAGGCCGGCGCCATCCGGGCCGCGGGCGGCGGGCGCTACGTCGTGCTGGACGAGGCGCTGCTGCGCCGCCTCGCCGAGTGAGCGGAGCGGTGGGCGTCCGCGCCTGCCAGGAGATGCACCGGTCGGCGATGGAATGGTGGTGGTCGTGCGGTGGATCGGCGCGATCATGTCGTTCGGGGGGGGCCCCGCGCCTCGATGCTCGTCCCGTTACGTTGCCTCGATCCCCCTCAACGCTCCCCCCGGCTCGTGCGTTCGCCCAGCATGCCCCGATTCACGCTCCCCCTGTCGTCCCGCCGCCCCGCGCGCCCCCTCGCGCTCCTCCTCGCCGGCCTCGCCCTCGCCGCCTGCCAGCGCGCCGACGCTGGCGCCGATGCCGCGCCGCAGCGCGTCGTCTCGGTCTCCAAGCAGATCAACGAGATGATGTACGCCATCGGCGCGCAGGACGTGATCGTCGCCCGCGATCTCTCGTCCATCTACCCGCCGGCCATCACCGAGAAGCCCTCCGTCGGCTACCACCGCGCGCTCAGCGCGGAGGGGATCATCTCCATGCGGCCGACGCTCTTCCTCACCGACGGGAACCACGGGCCCGAGGCCGTCATCGAGCAGCTGCGCAAGGTCGGCATCCCCATCCTCACCGTCGAGTCGGGCGGCACGGTGGAGGGCGCGCAGGCGATGCTCACGCGGCTCGGCACGGAGTTCCACCGCGAGGCTCAGGCCGACAGCGTGCTGGCCGAGTGGCGCGCCGGGATGCAGCAGCTCTTCGCCGACACCGCGCAGTGGAGCGCGCAGCGGAAGCCGCGCGTGCTCCTCATGCACTTCGGGCACCTCATCAACAACTATCTCGCGGTGAACCGCGGCAGCCCGGCCGACCAGATGCTCGCCTGGGCGGGCGGCGTCAACGCCATCGACTCCGTGGGCGGGATGACGCGGCTCACGCCGGAGCTCATCGCCAAGGCGGCGCCCGACGTCGTCATCGCCACCGACTTCGGCTTCGACCGCGTGGGCGGTGCGCGGCAGTTCGCCGAGATGCCGGGCATCGCGCTGACGCCGGCCGGGAAGTCGGGGCGCGTCTACCGCATCGGCGAGACGGAGGTCATCTACTTCGGCCCGCGCACGCCGGCCACGGTGCGCAAGCTGGCGACGCTCATCCACGCCACCGACCCCGCCGCCGCCGTCGCCGCCACGACCGCCGCGGCGGCCGGGAACGCGCCCGCGTCCGGCACGGCCGCCGACACCGCCGCGCGGCCGTGAGCGGGCGGCCCACCGCCGGCCGCCCTCCGCGCCGTCCGACCTCCCGTCCGACCTCCCGCGCGCGCCACGCGCGCGCCACGCGCCGCCCATCGCGCCCGTGCCGCCCATGCCGCCCATGCCGCCGCGCCACATGCTGAAGCGGCTCTCCTTCGCGCGCACGCACCTCCTGCTGGCGCTGCTGCTCGCCGTCGCGCTCCTCGTCTCGGCGGCCGTCGGCGCGTTCGGCTTCACGCCGGCGGGGATGGTGCGCTACGTCGCGCAGGCGCTGGGGTGGAGCCCGTCGGTGGAGGCAGACGCGCTGGCGCGCAACGTCTTCCTCCGGCTGCGCGTGCCGCGCGTGCTCCTCTCCGCGCTCAGCGGCGCCGTGCTCGGCGTCGCCGGGACGATGATGCAGGGGCTCTTCCGCAACCCGATCGTCGAGCCCGGGCTCGTGGGGACGTCGGCGGGGGCGGCGCTCGGCGCGGCGCTCGTGTTCGTCCTCGGGAGCCACTCGGCGATGGCGTTCACCGCGCCGCTCGGCTCG
>DASTRO010000187.1:0-2972 GCA_035761165.1 Gemmatimonadaceae bacterium
TCCCCGTCACCTATGGCGAGATCATGGCCGCGCTGCAGATCGCCAGCGCGCCAGCCGACGCCGATGAACCGCGCCCCGGTGCCCCCGGCCCGCGCGGCGGCCGCCTCCTCGGCGCGCACGGCGCCACCGATCGCGAGCGTGCCGCCATCTCCGCGGGCCGGGACGCCCAGGTCAGCGAAGCTCTCTCCGACGTGATGGCGGCGCTCGCCAAGCTCGGCCAGCTCCCGGGGACGCCCTCACCGGGGCGCACTCTCGACGTGGCGGGCCAGGAGGACGCGAGCTTGGTGCAGGGCGTCCGGAAGCTGCTCTGCACGGCGCTCCTCAAGGAAGGGGACGTGGTTGCCTGGCAGACGCGCAGCCGGCCCGCGCAGACGGTGAGTCCGGCGCGAGACCGCCGCGCGCCGGCCCGCCGCGCATTGGCCCGGGCGTACGGTGCGCCCGCCCCGCTCCTGTTCGCCGATGTGACGGCGTGGCGTGCACCGGAGTACGCGGCAGCCGCAGTGTATCTCGACGTGAGCGGCAGCATGGCCGGGCTAGTGGAGCTCCTGCACGGCGCCCTGCTGCCGCTCCGCCGGCACCTCCGGCTCTCGCTCTACGCCTTCTCCAATGAAGTCGTGGAAGTCTCCCGCGCCGACTTCCTGGCCGGGAAGTACCGCACGACGTGGGGCACCGACATCACGCCGGTGCTCGTCCACGCCACCGAGCGCGCCAAGCGGGTCTCCCGGGTCGTCGTGCTCACCGATGGCTATGTCGGCGATCCCACGGCGCGCGTGCTCAAGTCATTTCTCGCCTCCAAGGTCGAATTGCACTTCGGCGTGATCGGCGATGGTCCCCTGCTGGAGGGGACGCGCTGGGTGACCAGCACCACCCGTCTTCCTACACATACACGCACCTCTTCGCGGAGCTGATTTCATGAGTCATTCGACCGAAACCGGCCCGTTTCCCCATCGCACGCTCGTGGCCGAGGCGGTGCTCCCGGGCCATCCGGACAAGCTGTCGGACCAGGTGGCGGACGCGGTAGTGGACATCGCGCTGGCGCGGGACGAGCGCGCCATCGTGCAGGTCGAGGTGGCGGTGGACCGCGACCGCTGCTGGGTCAACGGGCGCTGCTCCACCGCGGGCGGCGCCCTGGACCGCGACTACGTCGAGGCCACGATCCGCGCGGTGTACGGCCGCGCTGGGTTCGGGGAGCCCTTCCCGGAGGTGGGCGACGGGCAGGACTACCAGTGCCCGCGGGGCGCGGACGTCCGCCTCGAGCTCGCCGCGGTGATCGACGAGGCCGATCCCGACGAGCGGGCCGAGCGAGAGCATACCGACGACCAGGCGATCCACATCGGCTATGCGGTCGCGTGCCCCGAGTCGCGGTTCCTCCCCTTGGAGCAACACCTCGCCCTGCACTTGCGCGACCGGCTGACCCAGCTTTGCGCCACCCGCCGCGAGCTCGGCGCGGGGCCCGATGGCAAGGTGGTCGTCACCCTCGCTCCCGACGGCCAGGCTGCCCTCGGCGGCGCCCACTACCGGGTGCGCGACGTCATCGTGAGCCTCCAGCACCTGGAGCGCGCGTCACTGGTGCAGCTCGAGCGGGCGGTCAGCGCGCTGGTGCGGGAGGGGCTCACCCTCCAGGCCGCGCCCGGTGCGCTCGGCGGCCGGCTCGCGCCGCCGGATGAGCGCACGACCGTCCGTTTCAACCGCAGCGGCGTGTTCGTGGCCGGCGGCCCGATGAACGACAACGGCCAGACCGGCCGCAAGCTGGTGTGCGACTTCTACGGCCCCCGGGTGCCGATTGGCGGTGGCGCGCTCTCGGGGAAGGATCCCTGGCGGCTGGACCGCGTGGGCGCATTCCGCACGCGGCAGCTGGCGCTCGCGATCGTGGAGACCGGGTTCGTGGAGCAGGCGCAGGTCACGTTCGCGTGGGCGCCACGGGATCGGCGGCCGAGCCACGTGGAGATCCTGGCGGACGGGCGAGCGCTCGACGCGGCGACGGCGGCGAAGTGGCTCCGGAAGTACGACCCGTCGCTGGCGGCGGCGTGGGAGGAACTCGAACTGGCGAAGGTGAACTACGAGAACTGCGCCCGGTTCGGGCACTTCGGGCGCGAGGTGCCGTGGGAGCAGGCCGGAGTCGCAGCAGGCGCCGCGTAGTACTTCGCCGGCCCGCCGGGGCCGCTCACCTCACGGGCGGCCTCGGCTCCCGCAGCCCCTTCGCTCCACGCGGTCCTTGGCCTTGGCCTCCGCCGTCGTCTGCCACTGCATGTTGCTGGGGCTGTCCGCGCCGCCGCAGGCGAGGGGGACGATGTGGTCGACCACGTGGCCCGGCCAGCCATGGGGATGGCCGGTCTGCCGCATGAACTCCCGCTTGGCGGCCTGGCTGCGCTGCAAGCGGCCGTGGCGGTCCCGCGAGCCGGGCGGCGCCGGCGGCCGCTTGGGCCGCAGAGTGTGCGGTGGGCGCGACGCATACGCCTTGGGACGATGCGTTGGCGGCGTCGCTGCCGGCGCGCGGTGGTGCGGCGCCGTGGCGTGCGGTGCGGAGCTGTGATAGCGCGGCGCGTAGCTGTGCGATGGCGAGTGCGACGGTGCGTGCGACGGCGAATGCGAGGGCGAGTGCGAAGTCGAGCCATGGGAGCGATACGACCCGCCGCTATGCGAATGGCCGGGGCTGTAGGAATGGCTGCGGCCATACGAATGGCTGCCGCCGTGATGCTGCGCGAGCGCCGGGGTTGCGCTGAGCGCGAGCAGGTGCGCCAGCACGGCAAGCGTAGCCGCTACACGCATTGGTCGCCTCCCACCGGTTGCACCGGGCCGAACCGCGTGCGCGCGAGCTCGATCAGCTCGAACACCCGCCCGTCATCCGCCGCACGCGTTCGGCCGAGCAGGCCGGTACGCCAGCGCGCCGGTAGGGCGTCCACCCCATGCAGCGCGCCCACGGCGGCGCCGACGATCGCGGCGATCGTGTCGTTGTCGTAGGTGTCGTTCAC